>JASFYK010000027.1 GCA_030055545.1 Thermoproteota archaeon
GGACAGAACGGTCCCCTTTTCATAGCGGAGGATCAACATTTGGAGCCCTGTTGATTATGGGCGCAGCACGTATAAATCTAATTTTCCTTCAGACTGCCCCTCCGTTCCGGAACCAGCACTACCATTGCTGCGATGAACGTCAGCACGGGGGCAATAAGGAATGACTCGGTGTAGCTGCCGGAAGCCTGGATCACAGCCCCGAATACCAGAGGGCCCATCATGTTCCCGATGTCCATCCCCATCGTGTAGATGCTAGACAGAAAACCCCTGCTGCCTGAGTGGGCATGAGTCAGAGCGAGCGTCTGCGATCCGGGCACGAAGACGCCTATGCCCAGACCGAAGATCACTGCATCGACGTAGAGCCGGAGTGGTTCCTGGTTCAGAGCTATCAGGAAGAATGCGAGCGAGATCAGGAGCAGACCCAGGTAGGTCATTAGTGCAGGGTTCTTGTCGGCAGCCCTCCCAGCAAATATCCTCAGGGCGAGGCTTGAGATAGCCTGGATGCTGACGAAGAGTCCAATCTGGAGATCACCGTATCCGATTATCTTCAGGTAAGCTGAGAGGAACGTAAGGAGCCCCATCCAAGCGACCGCGTAGACGACGAGGCTCACGAAGGCGACGATAAAGTGCCTCTCTGAAAGTCCCCTGATCGAGACTGAGAGCGAGCCCTTCTCCTTCTTAGCCTCTTTGTAGAGCACGAGGGGCAGGAGAAAGAGGATCAATAACGAGGTTATCCCAAAAGTCGTAGTGTAGCCGAAGGCTTCGGCTAGAAGGCCGCCAAGAGCAGGACCGACGGTGAAGCCTAGACCGATCATCAGGCTCCTCCAGCCGAGGGTCTCCCCTACCTTTCCCTCGGGGGCCTGATCCACTGCACTTGCCATCGACGACGGCACGAAGAGGGCAACACCCGCCCCCTCGAGGAGCCTCCCGAGCATTATCTGGTAGATGTCGGTAGAGAGGAACAGGACGAGGTAGGCGGCTGAGCCAAAGGCGAGCCCCAGCACCATCAGCCTCGACCTCGCCCAAGTGTCGCTCAGGAAGCCCGAAACTGGGCGGAGGAAGATCGCAGTGATCGAGATCGAGGACACTGCCAGACCTATAAGGAAAGGAGATGCGGCGACGGTCAGCGCGTACCTTGGTATGAGGGGGACGACGACCTGGATAAGTGTGAAGAAGAGCATTGTCGCAAGATTCACTCGCCACACCTGAGAGATCAATGTACGCACCAACCCACCGAGGCGCAATAGATGATCACGCGTACCCTTTGGGCTATTAAAAACCCTACTGCCGGTTCCCTCAACCATTCTTATCCCCGCGGTCTGGGGCAGCGTGAGTTTCTACGGGATGGCGCAAGCCGCTGCCAGATCGATCTTGATGGAAGCGAAAAAGGGATGCGGCTCTGCAAAAAATTTAAACTGGGATGTAAAAGTCATGTGGATCCTTTTTCCACAGGAAGGCAGGAGCCACAACAAAATGGTCTTTTGCCCATGGGGGGAGTCTGGAAAGAGCTTATATTTCTACTGGATCCACTAATTCAAATGCATCCCCTGGAGAGAACACCATGACGGACCCGCTGGACAGCCTTTTCAGCAGAGTGCTCAGCGCAAAGATCTTTGCAAACAGGGAGATGATGAGACCGGACTACATACCGAACGACCTGCCGCACAGGGAAGACCAGATACTCAAGCTCG
This sequence comes from Thermoproteota archaeon, assembly GCA_030055545.1. Classification (GTDB taxonomy): domain Archaea; phylum Thermoproteota; class Methanomethylicia; order Methanomethylicales; family Methanomethylicaceae; genus Methanosuratincola. The sequence goes on from JASFYK010000027.1 coordinate 1,692, forward strand.
CGGAGATCCTTGCGCCCTCTCTGAAAGGGTCGAGACCTTCGAACATATTCATATACGGAGTTCCGGGGACGGGGAAGACAGCGGTCACAAAGTACGTGCTCAAGAAGATCGAGGACGAGGGCAGGAAGATAGGGGTCAGCCTAGGGGTTGCATACATAAATTGCAAGCACGACGACACGAATTACAGGGTCTTGGCGGACCTGTGCGAGTCCGTGGGGGAAAGGATCCCTTTTACAGGCCTCTCAACCTCAGAGGTGTTCAGGAGGTTCGTGAACCTCGTTGATTCATCAGATAGGATGATCTTCGCAGTTCTGGACGAGGTTGATGCGCTTGTCAAGAAGACGGGAGACAAGGCGCTCTACGACCTCACCAGGATAAATCAGAGGCTGAGCAGGACTAGGATCTCGATAGTCGGGATAACGAATGACCTCAAGTTCATGGAGTACCTAGATCCGAGGGTAAGGAGCAGCCTAGGAGAGGAGGAGCTCGTCTTCCCACCTTACGACGCCTCCGAGCTTGAAGACATACTCAGCAGGAGGGCAGCCATTGCTTTCAACAGGAACACAATAGAGGGGAGCGTGATCAAGCTCTGCTCCGCTCTGGCTGCGAAGGAGCACGGTGACGCCAGGAGGGCGCTCGATCTCCTTCGCATCTCTGGGGAGATAGCTGAGAGGAACGGGGATACCAAGGTGACCGAAGATCATGTCAGGATGGCACAAAGGGAGATTGAGAAGGACAGGGTAGTCGAGGTCGTCAGGACGATGCCCCTCCACTCTAAGATCCTCATCCTTAGCCTGAACCTCCTCGGCAAGGGGGGATCTAAGGGGGGCTCAACAGGGGAGCTCTACGACCTATACTGCACTATAGCCAAGAACATGGGGCTTGAGCCCCTCACCCAGAGGAGGATCAGCGACCTGATCAACGAGCTTGACATGCTCGGGATAGCGAACGCGAAGGTTGTAAGCAAGGGAAGGTACGGCAGAACGAAGGTGGTAAGCCTCAGCATATCCGCGAAGAACCTGAAGGAGGCGCTTCACGACGACCCACGGCTCGAGCCCCTTGTGAGGAAGTAAGCAAGCAATAAAGGCAAATAATCCAATCGATGGTGTGATCCTGGCAGCCCGAAAGGCTGATTATCGAAAAAGGACACTTCATAATTGCTGGGCTGCCCCAGGGGCTGGGCGAAGGAGGTTTCTCGGGTGGGGGTTATATCTATCTCTGTCTGCGGAGGGAGGGTCAACCCCTTCAAAAAGGGGATCACCCCGCTGGTGCTACTAACCGCAGAAGGGATCAGACCCCTAAAAGTCACAGTATCAGAAGTCGAGATTGACGGAATGGATGCGACCGAAAAGATCGTCAGAGCTATACTAAACAGCAGGTGGAAGGTCGAGATCCTATTTTCGAGGAGCCTTCCGGTTGCGGGATTTAACCTGATAGACCCCGAAGAGGTCTTCAAGAGCACGGGCGTGCCTTCGGTCTTTGTTCTCGAGGAGGAGCCCAACGTAGAGGCGGTCGAGGGGGCATTGAGGAGGCACTTCTCAGACTGGAGAAGGAGGCTCGCAGTTCTAAGGAAGCCAATCGGCCCTCAGAGGTTTGAGATGCAAGGTATCGGGGACATTTTCCTAGAGTGCTACGGGATCAGCCCAGATCTCGCTTTCAGGACCGTTAGCTGCCTTTCAATATTCGGGAAGATCCCGGAGCCGCTCAGGGTGTGCTGCATGCTCTCCAAGGCAATTTCATGATGAGCACCCCAAGTGAATGCCGGATTGGCGTACCGATAAGAATGGGCTGAGCTAACTGAAGTTCAACTCGTAGGTCTTCATTGTGGTGAGGTCAACTACTGGCACTACAGAGGGCTTGGGGGCTATCCCAGCCGAGAGCTGGTACTTGGTCTGCGACTGCCAAGTGCCCGAGTTGACCACCAGAACCCCTCGGTATTCGGCGACTCCCTCGACATGGACGTGACCCGCATGGAATATGTCTGGGACGGGGTCAATAACGAGCCGGTCCTTGGGCTCCGGCGCTAGCGGGGTCTTCTCTCCGTAGATGGGGGCGATGTGCCGGGACTTGAGGAGCTCGACCATAGCCCTCTGCGGCTCCCTGAAGTTGCAGTCTGGGAGGAAGGGGATCACGTCGTCGAGGCTCCTACCGTGTGTCAGGAGAAAGGTAGCGCCGCTGAGGTTCACGAAAGAGGGATCGCCCAGCATCAGAACATTCCTCATGGAGTACAGGGGCGCAGCATAATCGCTGTAAATCGGAGGGGTCGGAAGGGTAGGTCTGCAGGCGTCGTGGTTTCCGGGTATTATGATTATCTTTATACGATCAGGCAGCGTGGACAGATACTCTGCCGCGATCCTGTACTGGTCGTAAAGGTCTGCGACCTCAAGCTCCTCCTCCTGGTTTGGGTATATGCCGACCCCGTCGACGAGGTCACCGGCTATCACAAGGTACTTCGTCTTGTTAGCGATCTCATTGAGCCTGGGTTCGTCGGTCTCGCCCCTGAGCCAGCCGAGGAACCTCTCGAAGTCATCTCTCAGGAATGTCTTGCTTCCGATGTGTACATCAGAGGTGAGGACCGCGTAGGCATGGTCGGAAGATGGGGCTGGGGTTCTGGACAGGTATGGTATGTCCGGCCAGATTACGTCCTCGGCTATTACCGAACTGCCGTTCCTAGTCGCACCGAGCACGCACACGACCTCGTCAACAAGGAGCCGAGCAGCCTTCTTCTTTATCGCCTCATCTCCCCTGAAGGTTACCTTCACGAGGCCTTCCTCGTCCTCAAGCTCGACTACCACGGTGCCGTCCCTGAATTCTTTCTTCGAATTGACCATGCCGATGAACTTGACCTTGTGCCACTTGAGTCCGTCTGGGACTTGTGAGGCGGTCGTCGCGCCGCTGACGTCCGCCCTTGAACGCAGTATCGAAGAGAGGGACTCGAGCCGATCCCTGAAATAGTCCCTGAAGTCGCTCGCCTTGCCCTTTATGGTCATTCGCTCCAGACCCGAGATGAGCCTGACTCCATCGCCCTCAAAAAAAGCCGGGCCTTGAGAAGGTGCTGTCTGCTGTTCATAGCGAGGTGCTGCCAGGTTGACGGCGAGCGCTCGGGAGCCTGCAACGCCAGGCAGAAGACCGCCAGCGTCAGCAATAGCCTTGGTTTCAGGATTAGGCTCGGACCTGGGGGCGGATATGCACCCACAATGCAGTCTATCGCGTGTTTTTGGAGTATGCTCGAGGGCCTCAAAGTACGAGCGATCCAAAACCAGAGGAAATGATCCTGCGTCTTTGATTGATTTGAGGGCTGCCTCAACAAGGCGATCGGGGTCCCGTTTAGAGGCAAGGTATTCGAAGGCATCGGGGGATAGCTGGAAGCCAGAATGCAGCACCATCTCTACAGCAGCCCTCATATTCCCAGCCAATCCGACCCCCCATTCGGATGTATGCGTGCGTGCTCTTAATTTTTATTCACGATTCCAACTGATCGGATTGACCGCTCTTTGATAGGCGGTTGAAAAGGTTTTATTGATTGTGGCTCGAGTTGATTGTGAGGGAGACATGTGGAATACAGAAGGCTACAGATGAGCAAGGGGGGCTCCTTCCTCGTCTCGCTCCCAAAGGACTGGGTCAAGTCAAACGGGCTGCAGGGCGGCTCGGTCCTGAAGCTAACGATCTCAGAAGGGGAGTTGAGGATCAGTGCGGATGCGAGTGGGGAGCTTGAGAAGGGGGCGATTTCATACATCAGGCAGGTTGAGGGGCTGGAGAGGCAGATCAGGTCCAACTACCTTTTCGGTTCGGACACCATCGTAGTAGAGTTGGGGAAGAGGCTTACCCCTGCTGTCAGGGAGGAGATAAAGGGAGCGATTCAGAAGCTCATCGGACTCGAGATTGTTGAAGAGGATAGGGACACGGTCACGATACAGTGTCTGCTGCAGCCAACATCAATGCCCGTCCTAAGTACGATAAAGAGGGCATATTCTCTCGCGGCAAGCATGCATAGGGACGCCGAGGAGGCATTACTTAGCCAGGACTCCGAGCTGTCTTCCTCGGTGGTGAGGAGGGACGATGAGGTTGACAGACTCTACTTCCTGATAGTTAGGCAGCTCAGGCTCGCCATAAGAAGCCCATCTGTGGCCGAGAAGCTCGGGATTAGGCCTGCTGAATGTCTCGACATGAGGATGGCTGCAAAGTACGTAGAGACAATTGCTGATTATGCAGGGGCTGTCGCCTCATCGGTCCCAAAGTTGGGCGGCGGAACCGACAGCGAACTGATCGATGCGCTCGTTTCGCTCAGCAAGCAGGCGTACAGGATACACGAGAAGGCGGCTAGCGCGCTCTTCAAGAAAGATCTTGCACGCGCAGACTCGGTGCTTGAGGAAAGCAAAGCGCTCTCTCAGTCTCTGCTCTCGGTAAATGAGCTGCTCATGACAAAGCAGCCCAGGATAGCCGCACTACTGGATTCGATAGCGATATACTTCTACCAGATCGGTGCTCACGGGATAGACCTTGCTGAGCTGGTGAGCGGGACGCCTGCCTGAACTAACGAAAAAGAAATTTAAGAGGATGTAAACCGATCCTTCTATCCGGTGATCGGGATGAAGGAACTCGGTAGGCATTTCATTTTTGAGCTCTTTGGTTGCGATCCCAAGGCGCTCGACGACATACGAGGCATCGAGGAGGCGATGGAAAATGGGGCGCTCGAGTCCGGACTGACCATAGTGGGAAGGGTATTCCACCGCTTCTCCCCCCAAGGAGTGACAGGCGTCCTCGTGGTTGCCGAGTCCCACATCTCGATACACACATGGCCTGAGCTTGGGTACGCCGCTCTCGACGTCTTCACGTGCGGCAAGAACACAGACCCCATGAAGGTGTTCAACAGGGTAGCCGAAATGCTCAAGCCTGCGTCCAACTCTGTGGTCGAGATGAAGCGCGGAGTCCTGCATACAGGGGGGATTGGAACGTGAGCCTCGCCTGGAAGTGGTTCATTGAATATCAAACCCACGGAAGCGCGCATATGCACGGGATAAGACGGACAATCCACAGCGAGAGGAGCGAGTTCCAAGACATAGACGTCGTCGAGAGCGAGGACTATGGCAGAATGCTCCTACTCGACGGGAAGGTCCAGTCGACGGTGAGGGACGAGCACATCTACCACGAATCCCTTGTGCACCCGGCGATGGTCGCCCATGCCTCGCCGAAAGAAGTGCTCATCCTCGGCGGCGGCGAGGGTGGGACGCTCAGGGAGGTGCTCAGGCACCCTTCAGTCGAGAGGGCAGTGATGGTGGACATCGACAGGAGGGTCGTTCAGGTCTCCAAGGAGTACATGCCAGAGCTCTCAGGCGGCGCTTTTGAGGATCCTAGGGCAGAATTGGTGTTCGGCGACGGCAGGAGGTACGTTGAGGAGTGCGTGGGGGAGTTCGACGTGGCAATAGTCGACTTGACTGACCCGCTGGAGGGAGGCCCTGGAGCGATGCTCTACACGAAGGAATTCTATGCGTTGCTTTCGAGAATCCTGAAGAATGATGGAATAATGGTCACGCAGGCAACATCCACATACTATAGCGACTACTGCTTCGCGACGATCCTAAAGACTGTGGGAAGCGCCTTCCAGACGGCGGGAGGGTACCACGTCTGGGTCCCGTCGTATGATTCCACGTGGGGATTCGTCTACGGAACGAAAGGACCCGACCCCAACGGGCTAATCGGGAGGTTCGAAGAAGCCACGGCGAGGAAGGGGCTCAAATGCCTCAGGTACCTCGACGAGAAGACCTACCAGGCGCTCTTTGCCCTGCCAAAGGAACTGGTCGAAAAGATTAGGCGGTGGGAACTGGTCGCTACCGATGCAAAACCGACTTTCATGCCAGTCTAAACGGATGGGAGGTCAAGGAAGATAAAACAGAGTTAGTGAACAGAAGGAGAAGAGAAAGATTTAGAAATAACTTTGCGTATCGAAGAATGAGCCGGGGTGGCTGAGCGGTTAAGGCGCCGGCCTCGAGATCTTATCCACGGGACAGGCAAGCCGGTTCCCTCTCGGGGGAGCAAGGGTTCGAATCCCTTCCCCGGCGCCAATTTGGCTGTCCAAAAAAAGCTTTGAAGATGCCCTGAAGATTGGCCTTAGGCTTTTGTGCACGGTCAATAAAATTGTTTTATATTTTAACAGAGAAACAATTATTTAAACAAATGTTTATATGCCAGCTTTGAATAATGAAACTTGGTATTAGGCCTTTTTTGGGGTAAGGCATTTGGCTCTATCAAAGCCCTTTTTCAAAGGCGTCTGTGAATTGTTAGAGCGGGCGATGTATGGCATCGATCAGATCGAACTGGCAAAAGCCTCACCCCTAGAACTGAGAAGGAAAAAGGCAGTATTGAAGCTGCTGCTCCACAAAGGGCTTGTCAAGATAGACGTCTCCCAAGGCGAACCGATTTACAGGATTACATCTAAGGGTAGCGAGTTATTGAGAAAATATGCGGAGTTCGAGTTATACAACAGGCGTTTTGGTGCCCTAAGAGTGAATGTGTAGGACGCGCTTGACTTCTTCGTCCAGGATATAGGACCCGTTGTGCCCCCTACGCACAAAATTATACTCCACCAGGAATGCGAGCGCTTCGTTTACTAACGAAATGTCAACCTTCAAGTCCTCGGATATGTCGGTGGATTTCCGCTCTTTCCCGTCGCTCAGTAGCTCCAGTATTGCGTCGAGTATTTGCATAAGTGCCCATAATAGTTTTTTATAAAAAATATTTAAAGAGATTTCGGTTTTTAAATCAGTACTACTAAACCTTACTATGAATATTGGAGTTGAGCGACCTGAAATATTTGTGGCTTTCATGAAGAGAAATCAAGCGAGCCGGAGTCGGTTAGCCAAACAAGAAGCTGGGCAGCAATATCTGCAGAGACAATGGCGAAAAATAATGAGTACACTAATGCATTTTAGCCGTCACTCGATCGTGGACTTTAGCCTCTTTACAACCCACTCCCTGTCCAGTGCCAGAAGAAGTGGCGCTAGCCTCGGGCCCCTATCTGAGCCTATCAGTATTCTGTAAAGCACGGCGAACGCCTTGCCCGTCTCGATCCCCAGAGACCTAGCAGTCTCGAATATCCCGTTCTGGAGGTCTAACTCCGACAAGTCCCTCTCCAGCAAACCAGCCACTGAGTACACGAATTTCCGCTCTGCTTCATCGGAGATCCGAAAATCCAACTCGCCCGCCGAGATCTTAAACTTTGCCTGTGCTGGTGCGTAGAGGTTCACCCAGTTTGAGGCCATGGAAAGGCGCCCCGCCACATCGGCTGCCTCATGCTCAGAGAGAACAGGCTTCCCGTGCAGTCGGGCGGCGTACTCGACGGACTTTGCGAGGACCTTATCTCTTCCCAGGATAGACTCGAGCTGGACGATCGTTGCTGCGAAGCGGTACGGCAGCCTTGCGGGAGCGGATTCATGAGGCTTTTCCCTTACGCAGAGGGCATACAGGTCTCTGAGGTACACAATATCCTCACTGGGAGGGGGAGTCTCAATACCATAGTAGACACGTTCGAGCCGGTCAAAGTTGTCGACGATATCGGGGATCCGCTCGGGGAGGAAGGATATATGGCGCATGGGGTCAGCCCCCAGGATCAGGTACCTCAGCGCCTCCGGCGGGGCGATTTTGAGCCATTCCAAAGGCGTGAACGTGATTCCCTTGTGGGTCTTCATCGCGTGCTCGCCTAGTGTAAGCCATTCGTAAGAGACGCGCAGCGGCCCTCTGTACCCGAAGATCTCTTGGCAGACCTCCAAGCCCATGTCGTATGCCCCGTCCTTGACGCAGTGGTCCTTGCCTGCTGGTTCGCATGTGACCCTGAATACGGCCCATTTCGCCGACCAGTCCACACGCCAGCTGAGCTTGAGGGAGAGATTCCTAATCTTCCCCTGTCCCTTGTACCCGCATACAGAGCAGGTGTAAGTGAGTTCGTCCCTCTCAAGGTCCCAGGAGTCGAGCTTGTTCGGGATCACCTCCTTCTTCATCGACGCGATCCTACCGCATTTTTCGCAGACCACCATCACAGGGTTCCAGTCATCAGCAGTCCCGTCCTCCTCTGGGAGGTGCAAGTATTTCCTCCTTATTGCCTTGAGCTGGTCCAGCTTCATCAGGACAGTCCTTATCGCATCTTTCATGGCAGGCTTCGTGTAGAGCTCGTGCGAATAGACGATGTTCGGAGAAAGACCGAACTCGGGCTGGCATTTTATGAATTCGTCTGCGAAATGGTGTGCGTAGCTGCCATGGCAGCCAAAAGGGTCAGGGACAGCTGAGAGGGGTTTACCGAGCTCATCCTCGAACCCCTTCGGAACCTTCAGGCCAGCAGGTATTGACTTTATTGGATCGTAAGAGTCAATTATGAAATTGAATGTGGACTCAAGCCCCCGCCTCTCTAGCTCGCGCTGTATAGCGCTGCAGATGAACTGTTCGCGCTCAGCCCCGATGTGAATTGGGCCCGAAGGGGTCTTGCCTGTATGGATCACTATCCTCTCGTCGCCCCTCCTGACTATCTCGTCTACGATCCCCCTCACCCAATGTCCGCCGCCCATTACCAACACCTCAGAGCATGCCTGAGAACTTCCTGCGCACCTCTTCGCAGCCCCCTTCCTTCTTTGCGAGGACTACCTTGAAAGGCGAGACCTCCTTCGGGAGCGTTTGAACATCCAGCCCAAGGCACTCCCTGATAATGTCCTTCGCAGCCCAGAACACCTTGTCGTTCATCTCAGCGTCCGCGTTGTCTGCAATGTGCAGGATGAGTGCCTCGATTGTCCTAGGCTCTATCGGGCTGGCGTCGCCATGGTGAGACGCCACTGCATGGATCACTTCTATGGGGAAGCGCCTGGCATAGAGCTCCCCAGTGATGAGTGAGAGGTGATCGAGCATCTCGCCAAGCTTTGACCTGTTGTACTTCCCGGGATATGCCTGGTGGTAAGTTGCGAATTTGAAGAGGTCGTGGAGAAGGCTTGCGGCGATTATGACGTCTCTATTGACTTTAACTTCGTAGATCTCCTCGACTATGTCCGCTAATGCGATCGCAAACTTTGTTGTAGAGTAGGTATGGACCACTAGTCCGCTCTCGTATGAATGGTGCCGCCGCTTGCTCGCAGGCGACTTTGAAAACTGGGTCGAGTTGGGGATCTCCAAGAAGGAGAGCCGGGGGTTCCTTATCATGTCGACTACCTTCTCCCTTAGCGAATGGTCGACTATCTTCTCGGCGAGAGTGATGAGATCGTCTTCTTTCATCGCAACGGCACGCTTCATAAGGGGAGCGAGGAGGTATTTAAATTTAGAATTAGAAACCTGCAAGGTGCGCTTGTCATGGCATGGCATCGGCAGTTCCGATAAGGTTAAAAAAGTGTTTGCGCCTTAATCTTGACGAGCGGGGATTCCCAAGCCAGGTCAAAGGGGTAGGACTGAGTGGCGGGGCGGGTTCGTCCCGATCGCCCAGGAAGCTCCTATGGCGAAGGCCTTCGTGGGTTCGAATCCCACTCCCCGCACCAAGAATATTCATTATGCACATGGCTATAGAAACAAGGACTGATCGTGCTCGATTTCTCTTTCTGCGAAGCTTGCGGGCGGCGGTCAAGAGCTGCCCGCCGCGACTTATTTCTGTTAGGGAACCCCAAGTCTGACTCAGAATAGCTCAATCCATATTCCATTCGGGTCCTCGACGTAGAACCACCTGGCATTGTTGATCCCCATTTCCATCAAAACACGGTGACCCGCTTCCTTGAGACTACGATTAAGATCGTCCACCTTGAAAGCAAGATGATCCAGCGCTTCACCTACAGAATATTCCGTGTTGAAAGGGCTGTCTTTTTCGTAATGATTAAGCTCCAGTATTAAGCCCCCTTCAGGACTCCAATACTACAGCCTCCCCTTTAGTCCGGTCAAACCTGACTTTTTGCACAACGATCGTGTCGAGGATAC
>JASFYK010000028.1 GCA_030055545.1 Thermoproteota archaeon
TGAATCAGTTGCCGCCTCCTGGTGCCTGATGAAGAGGGGATCCCCTGTCCTGGCAGCGGTGTTCGGTCAGAGTGGGGTCTTGAGTGAGCAGACTGAAAAGAATCTTGCTGTCCTCTCAGAATGGTCAACTGGGGCGCCTCTCAGGGCAGCCATATTCCCCTGTGAGGAGCCAACCCCTTTACTGAAACTCGCGCTTGCATCCCATTACTGCCAGAGTAAACATCTTGCGGCCGTCGTCTCGGGAATGCCTGTACCAAGTTTGGGATTCCTTAAGGAATTATCCGAGAAGATCAAACACTCTCCCCTGCTCTTTCCACTGGTAGCCTTGGAGCATAAGATCATTGACGATTGGGCAGAGCTGATGGGCATAGACACAAAAAGCGCATTCAGGTACCCTGAAAGCATTGACTTCGATGACGAGCTGGAACCATCTGCTGTTGACACAATACTGAAAAAAACATTTGAAGCATTGGTCAGGGAAGACGGATCGATTTCGCCTCTCTGATTCCTGATTCTACTAGCTCGTCGATCGGCAGGAGTCCCTCCTCGCCTTCAATTTCTGCTTTCTTGGCAAGTGTCCTTGCCTTGACGGCAGCTGCAGCACACCCCTCCGACTTTATCGACGAGATTTCATAGCTTCCGATCCTCTTGGCTATCGCCTCCACCTCTGTTTTGTTAAGCCCAAGTAAAGGTCTGACTATGGGGATCGTCACCACGGAAGTGTTGAGGATAAGGTTGTGCATCGTCTGGCTTGCCTGTTCTCCGACGATCTCACCTGTTACTATTGCGCTGCATCCATGGATCTTTGCGAGAGCCTCTGCCTTCCGGTACATCAGCCTTTTGCAGAGCAGGCATGAGAGGTTCCTTCTGCATCTGTTCACTATAAGGTCGAGATCCCTCCCGTGCGGAACGACAATCATGTCCCCTCGGATGCCCGTTGCTTCCATAATCCGCCTCGCCAGTGCTGTTGCCTTCTCCAGCTCCCTTTCACCAGAAAAAGGTCTGTTGTCGAAGTAGACGTATATTGGAGTCCAGCCCTTTATGACGCCCAAGTACGCGGCGACCGGTGAATCCATGCCGCCGGAGATTAGGTAGATCGCCTTCTCAGCCAAAGCCTTCCCTTCCATCCGGAAGTGGGACCAACTCGAATATAAGCCTCCTCCCAATCAAATATATGCGAATGAGGTATGTGTGCCCAAACAATCTGCCCCACAGCGTCTTTTTTTGATGGATTTGATAAAGTCAGGTCTCACTACAGGTCAATAATGGCGGCTGTCGACTATTCTTACGTATCGGCAAAGGTCCTCGAGAGGGCTATTTTACTCTCAAAGGTGAATTGTGCAAGGCTGCACATAGTGCATGTTGTGAGGACAAAGCTCCCCCTTCAATCAAGACAGACTATCGCGATGGATCCTTCTTACAGGGATGTGCTCCTAAAAGACGCGGCAACGCTTTTTGAAGTTGCGGGGAAAAAGGCCTCTGAGGCTGGGATCGAGTACACGACTATGCGCCTCGAGGGGGATCCTGCCGATGAGATAATAAAGTACGCCAGCGAGAACGGCATCGAGCTAATAGTTGTAGGCAGTAAGGAGAAGCCTTCGACGTATGCGCCGCTCGGGAGCGTCAGCAGCAAGGTCGCAACTGAGGCACACTGCTCGGTTTTGATAGAGCGCTGAAGGTTGTTCGAAACTCTTTTTAACTACTTTTTTGCATGACTCAATCAGGTGTGGTTATAAAATGCCCGAGTTTTCGAAGAACTGGGAGCGGCAAGAGAAGGCTCCTGTCCAGAGCGGCCCCCTGAAGCCCGCTATCGAGAATGCGATCAGGCTCATCTCGGCTCAGACGCAGAGGCTGGATATTGCCAGCAACAAACTAGTGGAGAAGGACCGCCAGATCTTCCAGAAGGTCGTCGACTCGTACACAAAACATGATCGGTCAAGGGCTCTGATGTATGCGAACGAGTTGGCTGAAGTAAGGAAGCTCGCAAAGCGAGTCACGCAGATCAAGCTTGCCCTCGAGACGATCTCGCTCAGGCTGACAACAGTAAAGGACTACGGCGACTTTGTGAATACCGTTACGCCTGCTATATCGATCATAAAAGGAGTGCAGAGCAACATATTCCAAATAGTCCCTGAGGCGGAGAGGGGGTTCTCGTATCTTAGCGAATCCCTCTCCTCGATAGTGACCGAGGCTGGTGCATCGTCAAATCTGAACGTTTCGTTTGAGGCTGCGAACGAGGACGCCAGCCGGATCCTCTCGGAGGCAGCGACGATAGCAGAGCAGAGGGTCAAGGAGAAGTTCCCAGACCTCCCAGCAGATGTTCCAAGAGAGGGCATTGAAATCTAAACGCCCTAGACTTTTTTTATTTATTTTTTATCCTATCAATTCTTTACTGAAAAATCACTCAATCGTCACTATTGTGTGCTTGATCTGTTTGACTCCTTTGCTCCTTTCCAAAGCCTCGGTGAGTTCCTTTACTTTGACCGCCTCTCCCCTCACAGCGATTATTTCAAGGCAATTCCTTTCGTCAATGTGAATATGAAGGACAGAGTTTATAACTTCCCTGAAGCCGTGTTGGAGATCCGTTAGTTCTTCCTCAGCGAGTCTTATGCCGTGGTCGTAGACAACAACGATGGCTCCTGCAGACTCTCCCTCTATTTTGCTCCAATAGTGCTCAGACAGGAAAAGCCGCATGGCCTGCTGTATTGCTTTAGACCTGTTCAGGTTGAGCCTCTCTACGATCGAGTCAAACTCCCTGACTAAGTCAGGCTCGACGGAGATGCTAAACCTCTCGACGCCCTTCTTCTCTTCCATTGCACTTCCTCAGATCAAACTCTGCCAGTTTAATTAAAACCCTTTCCCGCCTTGGTCGTGTAGTTTTTGGGTCGACTACTGCTCTATATTACCTGTAACGCCAAATGCGATAGGTTTAAAGCAAGATGTGTCTCAATTGAGAGCCTGGTGTCGATTCATGGGAATGACACTGGCTGAAAAGATTATCTCAAGGAAGATAGGGCGGGTGCCGTCCCCCGGGGAGATCGTCGTCCTCCCCATTGATGCCGCAATGGCGCAGGACGGGACCGCCCCCCTCATGATAAAGAGCTTCGAGGGCATGGGCGCAAAGAAGGTCTGGGACGGGAGCAAGGCAGTCTTCGTGATTGACCACATCTCGCCCAGCTCGAACGAGGGTTCCTCAGCGCTGCACAAGATGATGCGCGACTTTGCGAAGAAGTTCGGGGTCACTCTTTATGATGTAGGGGAGGGAATATGCCACCAGCTTCTGCCGGAGAAGGGGCACGTATACCCTGGTGGGATAGTCGTAGGTGCGGACTCGCACACATGCACGCATGGGGCTTTCGCGGCTTTCTCCACGGGCATTGGTTCCACCGACATGGCTGCGGTCTTTGCCTCTGGGAAGCTCTGGTTCAAGGTTCCGGAAACGCTCAGGATCAACATATCTGGCAAGATGCCGAAAAACGTCATGTCAAAAGATGCAATCCTCTACGCGATAGGGGAAGTCGGGGCGGATGGCGCTACATACATGTCTGTCGAGTTCACGGGGGATGCCGTCAAGGCAATGTCTGTAGACAGCAGGATGGCTATGACCAACATGGCTGTTGAGATGGGAGGAAAAACTGGGCTGATCGCATCAGACGGGGTCACAAGGCAGTACCTCGAGGGGCGAATCAAAGTACCCTTCTTGGAGATTTCCGCCGATCCTGGGGCTCACTACTCCGACACTTTGGAGATTGAAGCAGGCAAGCTGGAGCCTATGCTTTCTTGCCCCCACCAGGTCGACAATGTTAAAGCGGTCTCTGAACTGGAGGGTCTTCAGGTCGATCAGGTCTTCATAGGCTCATGCACTAATGGGCGCTTGGAGGATCTTGAAGTGGCTGCAAGGGTCCTTAGATGCAAGAAGGTTAAGGCGAGGACCATAGTCATGCCAGCCTCCAGAGAGACATACTTGGCAGCGCTCGAAAAAGGCATAATCGAGGAGTTGGTGAGAAGCGGTTGCGCGGTCGGGGTTCCTGGATGTGGGCCATGCGTCGGAGGGCACCACGGCGTTCCATCGCCGGGCGATGTGGTAGTCTCCACGACCAACAGGAACTTCAAGGGTAGGATGGGCTGTGCAGACTCGAGCATATATCTTGCTTCGCCGCTCACGGCTGCCTACTGTGCACTTAATGGGAAGATAACTGTTCCGGAGTGATTTGGAATGGATGTGCTTAAGGGAAAAGTTTGGAAATTTGGTGACGATATCTCGACTGACCTGATAATCCCGGGCAAGTACAAGTTCAAGACGATCGACTTGGACGAGCTGTCTAAGCATGCGATGGAGGGCGCAGACCCGCAGTTTGCATTGAAGATCTCGAAAGGCGACATAATAGTCGCTGGGAAAAACTTCGGATGCGGGTCCAGCAGGGAGCAGGCCCCCCTTGTCATAAAGCATGCCGGTATCAGCGCAGTCGTTGCAAAGTCATTCGCCCGAATTTTCTACAGGAACTCGTTCAACATCGGCCTCCCTCTTGTGGAGTGCCCAGACCTCTACAACAATGTTGATACTGGCGATGTCGTAGAGATCCAACTGTCAGAGGGGCGAGTTTCATCCCGAGGAAAAACCTTTTATTTCAAGCCAATACCCGGTTTTCTAATGACCATCCTCCAAGACGGAGGTCTGGTCGAGCATTTCAAGAAGAGAGGTAGTTTCATATGGGAAGGACCTACAAGATCTCAGTAATCACGGGCGACGGCATCGGACCAGAGATTACCGAAGCAGCCATCTACGCGCTCAACGCGCTTGGGCTAAAATTTGAGTTCATCAAGGTGGCTGCCGGGCTTAACGCTTGGGAGAAGTACGGGAACCAACTCCCAGAGGAGACAATCGAGATAATCAAATCCTCGGATGCCTGCCTCAAAGGTCCGACGCAGACACCGCCGGGTCCTGGCTCATTCAGGAGCGCCACCGTGACCCTTCGGCAGATCTTGGATCTCTACGCGAACGTTCGCCCCTTCAGAAACCATCCGAACGTACCTTCGGTCCACAAGAATGTGGACCTTGTTATAGTGAGGGAGAATACCGAAGGTCTCTATTCGGGGATCGAGTACCCGATCGGGGACTCTGCAATCACGATAAGGAAAATAACTAGGAAGGGATCCGAGCGGATCGCCAGGTTCGCCTTCGAGCTCGCGCGTAGGGAGAAGCGCAAAAGAGTGACCGCTGTCCACAAGGCCAACGTCCTCAAGGAAACCTGTGGTCTCTTCAGGTCAGTATGCGCAGAAGTAGCAAAGGGCTACCCTGACATAGCATTCGATGAGATGCACGTGGATGCTGCCGCAATGCGCATCGCGATGCGCCCCCAGGACATAGACCTCATCGTGACTACAAACCTTTTCGGTGACGTGCTTTCTGATGAGGCCGCCGGTGTGGTCGGAGGACTAGGGCTTGCACCGAGCGCCAACATCGGCGACCGGTACGCTTTCTTTGAGGCCATTCACGGCACCGCCCCTAGGCACGCTGGAAAATGGGACGCAAACCCGGCTGCAATCATGCTTTCCTCCTGCATGATGCTGAGGTACCTTGGGGAAGTCGACGCTGGGAGCCGCCTTGAGAAGGCCATAGACGCCGTCCTAGAGGAGGGCAAGACTATAACTAGGGATCTAGGAGGCACAGCAGGCACCATGGACTTTGCAAAGGCTGTCGCAGAGAAGCTATCTTGAGTCTTTTTTCTTTTTTTTCCATTAATTTTCCTTTTCTTCAGGCTCAATGTCCAAAAAATTGACCCCCTTGTGCGGACAATTTTCTGTTCTAGGATCCGCTTCGGGGTAGGAAAAGATCATTTTGAAAAATTTCGGGGCTTGCGGTTCTGGCATGTTAAGTTGCGTGAGTCCCCGCCTCTGTCGCATTCTCGCCCATTTTGTCAAGCTCAAAAGCCGCATGTATTGCCTCGACTGCTCTATTTAGGTCGATCTCTTGGATTACAAACGATATGTTGAGCTCCGATGACCCCTGGGAAATCATAAGAATGTTTATCCCGGCATTGGCGACCGCATTGAAGAGCTTTGCTGCAACTCCTTTTGTTCCTCGCATTCCTTCCCCAACGATGGCGACTATCGCGACATCAGGTATCGAGTGTATGTCTCTTATGAGATCTCCATTCCTGAACTCTATTTTCAGTGCCTTAAGTGCCTTCTCGAGTTCCTCGTTCTTTACAACCATGGATATGTTCGCTTGGGAAGAGCTCTGGGATATCATTGCTACATTTATTCCGTTCGACGAAAGGGTCGAGAAGACACGAGCAACCACACTCGGGACCCCGATCATTCCGGCCCCTCCTGTGGTGATTATGCTCATTCTCCTGATAGCGGTTATAGCCTTGACTGTGGGTCTTGGCACGCTCTTCTCTCTGATCAGCGTACCGGGGTTTGAAGGGTTATATGCGCTCCTGATCCTAAGGGGGATGAGCCTTTCTTGGACTGGGGTGACTGTCAGCGGATGCAGTACCTTAGCCCCAAAGTAAGCCATCTCCATTACTTCAAGGTAAGAGAGCACAGGGATGGTTTTAGCGCTCTTGATTATCTTCGGATCTGCGGTCATTATGCCGTCAACATCCTTCCAGATCCATACCTCATCGACTTCTAGAGACGAGGCGAGGATGGTTGCTGTGTAGTCTGATCCACCCCTGCCTAGTGTGGTAACGACGCCATTCTGATCTTGGCCTATGAATCCGGTCACCACTGGCACGACGCCCGCCTTTAGGATTGGCATGAGCCTGTCTTTTACCATTACCTCCGTTATGTTGAGGAGGGGCTTTGCATTACCGTAGTTACTATCGGTGATTATGCCTGCCTCACCCCCTGTGAGGTCTATTGACTTGATGCCCGTGGAAACTAGAGCCCCCCTCATTAGCGGAGCTGAGAGTCGCTCCCCGAAGGAGAGTATCAGATCCTTGGATCTGGGCGTCAGCTCCCTGAGCAGGAAAACGCCCATAAGGCACTGGTTCAGCGTCTCTATAAGTTTCCTTATCTTATCGGAGGTTTCGTCAAGGGCAGAGCCTTTGCATAGCTTTCTTGCCGCCTCGAGGTGCCTCTTCTCGAGCTGTGAGAGCATCCCGCGGGCCTTCTCCATGTCCCCAAGCTTGGCATTCTCACCCATCTGTATGAGTTCGTCCGTAACTCCGCCCATGGCAGAGACCGTGACCACGACCTCATCTTCCTTTTTTGCCCTGTCTGCCACAAGCGACGCGGAGTTGGCTATCTGTTCGGCATTCTCCATCAGCGCTCCGCCGAACTTCATTACCAGCCTCATTCAGACCACCTGAATATTATATCAGATGATCCCTTTTGCTTTTAGGCATTCCGCTATAAGTATAGCGTTTCCAGCCGCGCCCCTGATCGTGTTGTGGCTGAGGAGCACATACTTGATCCCGTTGTCAAGTGCGGCTTCTTTCCGGACCCTGCCTACGACAGTAGCCATGCCCTTGGCGCGTTCAGGAGTCCCGGAGAGCCTGTCTAGCCTCGGCTGCGGTCGGTCAGGCTCATTCCTCACAATTATCGGGCGCTCCGGTGCTGAAGGGAGCCTCAGCCTCTGCGGTTCTGAAGTGAAATCTGACATACATTTCGCAACCTCATCGGGTGAGGCTCCCTTTTCAGTTTCGAGGAAGACTGCTTCAGTGTGCCCGTCAAGAACGCATACCCTGTGGCAGCTTGCACCAACCTTGATATTAGCATTCTCGAAGCACCCTTCTTTGAAGCTTCCCAAGATCTTTAGTAGCTCTGAGGCAACCTTCTCTTCCTCATTCTTGATGTATGGTATGATGTTGTCTAGTATCGCCATGGAAGGAACTCCAAAGAACCCTGCTCCTGAGAGTGCCTGCATTGTAGAGACGAGCACCCTCCTGATGCCGAACTTAATCTGGATCGGTTTAAGCGAGATTGCCAGGCCGATCGTAGTGCAGTTTGGGCCAGTTACGATGAATCCCCCATGCTTTTTCCTTTGCGTCTCGACTGCAGCGAGGTGTTCGAAGTTTACTTCGGGGATAAGCAGCGGAACATCTGGATCCATCCTATGCGCACTCGTGTCAGCGACGACAAAAAGTCCAGCCTTAGCCATCTCCATCTCGGTCCGCCTTGCGACCTCTGAAGGCAGCGCGGAGAAAACTACCTCTGCCCCCGATCCTTTTATTTCGGATGGGGTCGCCCTGACGATCTCCATCTCTGCCATGCCCTCGGGCATTTCCTTATCAAGCACCCACTTTGCTGCCTCCTTGTACTTTTTCCCAACCGAAGCTTCTGAAGCAGATAGTGCCACAACCTCGAACCACGGGTGATCCCTCAGCGCATTCACATATCTCTGACCGACTGATCCCGTTGAACCTAAGATACCCACTTTGATCTTGCCCATTTCAGATACCCCAAATCAATTGTATTGCAGGCACCCCTTCGGGCTTAAAGTCTACGCTTAGTACAGCATAAAAAATGTTTGGCAGGCGGTCACCATCTGTTAATCCCTCAAGAGTGCTGTCGAATTAACCTATAATCCGATTCCTGCTAAATTTAAACTTTTTTGGCTAACAATACTTTCACTTAGCTGACCAAAAGCTTTCTGTCAACTGTAACGAACTAACCCCTTTTTTTACCAACAATCAGTTGAGACCAATGATTGAAAGGTTTAAATGCCCCGTTTCACGCCCCTCTTATAGGGGAAGATTATACTTGTCAGTAAAGCATGAACTTGAGGACGTAGATGGTGTGGGACCTGCAACCATAGAAAAACTCAAAGCAGCAGGCATCTCTACCGTGGAGGCTCTTGCGGTCGCGCCGACCCGCCTTCTTGTCGAAATTGCGGATCTCACCGAGGAGAAGGCCTCGACCATAACTAAGAATGCGAGGGCCCTCCTTAACATCCGCTTCACGACTGCTAAGGAGGTTCTTTCAAGGAGGGGAAATATTGGATACCTGACCACGGGCTCAAAAGCAATCGACGCTCTCCTTGGACGCGGCTTGGAGACACAGGCTATAACGGAGCTCATCGGTGAGTTCGGATCTGGAAAGACACAACTCTGCCACCAGCTCTGCGTTTCAGTGCAGCTGCCCCCAGATCGGGGAGGGCTGGATGGCCGGGCGCTATTTATAGACACTGAAGGGACCTTCAGGCCAGAAAGGGTGATGAGCATCGCTAAGGGTCTCGGTCTTGATCCTGATGCCGTCCTTAATAACATAATATATGCTAGGGCCTACAATTCTGACCACCAGATGCTTCTTGCAGACGAGGCAGTGACGATCGTTCCAGAGAATAACGTGCGTCTCTTGGTTGTCGACTCTGTGATCACGCACTTCCGGTCGGAGTACCCTGGAAGGGAGTCTCTAGCCCCGAGGCAACAGAAGCTTAACAGGCACATACACCAGCTGCTGAGGATGGCCGACATACATAACATAGCAGTTGTTCTGACAAACCAGATACAGTCATCTCCAGATGTCTTCTTTGGGAATCCAAACAAGCCAGCGGGCGGGAACATTCTTGCCCACGGTTCGACCTACCGGATCTGGCTCAGGAAGTCAAAGGAGAACCGGAGGATCGCTAGGATAATCGACTCTCCGCTGCATCCTGAGAGCGAATGCGTCTTTGCAATAACCCAGAACGGCATAATCGACATTGAGGAGACCAAGTGAAGAACAGGGTAGCAAACTGCCAAAGATGCGTTCCACAAAAAATAAAAAAAGATCAGCGACCGAGTATCTTCCTCGAGATCTCCTCGGCGACCTCGGTCGTGCTTGATCTGCCTCCGAGATCTGGGGTAATGACGCGTCCCTCGGAGAGCACCCGCATCACTGCATCCTCTATTTTCTTGGCAGCTTCTTCTTCTCCAAGCCATTCCAGCATCATCTTTGAGCAAAGGATCATTGATATTGGGTTGGCCGTGTTCTTTCCCGCATGCTTCGGCGCAGATCCATGTATCGGTTCAAATAGGCCGAAGCTGTCGCCGACATTTGCGCCGGCTGCCATGCCGAGTCCCCCTCCTATCTGCGCCGCCTCGTCGGACAGTATGTCCCCGAACATGTTTGTGATGCATATCACGTCAAATTCGTGCGGGCGCTTGATTAGGTGCATCGTTGCTGCATCTATATACAGCTCTTCGAATGCTACCTCGGGATACTTGCCTGCAACCTCCCTGCAGGTGTCCCTGAATAGCCCGTCCGTGACCCTGAGCACGTTTGCCTTGTGCACTGCAGTGACTTTTCTCCTCCTTTTCATGGCGTACTTGAAAGCAGTCTCGGCTATCCTAAGACAGCCTTTCTTTGTGATGACCCGGAGTCCGACGGTATCCTCGCCAACCCTGAACTCATAGCCCTTGTAGAGATCTTCAGTATTCTCCCTGACTACGAGGAGGTCGATATCTGGCCTCAGTGCCTGAACGCCAGGATATGACTTGATGGGTCTCAGGTTTGCATAAAGATCAAAGAGTATCCTGAGCTTAACGATGACGTCTGCCGCGCTCTCCCCAACTGGACCCTTGAGGCAAGCGTCTGAA
>JASFYK010000029.1 GCA_030055545.1 Thermoproteota archaeon
GGCGTGGAGGATGCTCCCGGGGACCTCGATGACCTTCACCGCGTCCGCCTACCCGTGGGGGCAGTTCCAGAGGTGGGTCGCCGACGGCACGACTTACTACACCCCCAGCATCCAGGTCACGTGGGACTCGCCGAGCAAGGTCGTGGACGTTTACTTCAGTCAGCCGAACCCGTGGTGCTACTACGGGATACACGCCGACCTCATCTACGGCAACATCCCGCTCAAGCCGGGCAAGGCCGCGTGGGGCCCGCTCACGGTCACAGTGGGGCAGGGCTACGGGATGCCCGTGTACGTTGACTACCAGTGGCTCGGCTACGAAGCCGGGAGCGTCACGATATGCGACAACCTCATGTTCACCGAGCACACGTGCAACTTTTACGACGTCATGTACGGGCTCTGCGACCCGGGGACCCTGCTGTGGAAGTACCCGCTCTCCGTCTCCTCCGAAATCCGGGTCGAGATCTACCCGACCACCCCGCCCGGGCAGTACACTCTGAGGCTCAAGGGGTACGGGCAGTTCTGCAACGCTACGTACGACCTGACGATCAGAGTCGAGCAGCCGACGTACTACTACCTTACCGTCTCGAGCACCGAGGGCGGGACGGTCACACCGGCGCCAGGGACGCACCAGTACGAGGAGGGCGAGACAGTCACGCTCACGGCCACCCCCGCGCGCGGGTACATCTTCTCGAGGTGGGTCGTCAACGGGTACGACTGGTACAGCCCGACGTACCAGCGGACGATGACCTCCAACGTCACCGCGCATGCGGTTTTCGTGGAAGAGCAGTTCGCGGCCGGCGGGGTCCTCCCGTGCAACCCGTTGACGGGGGCGCAGCTCGAGCGCGCCGTCTTATTAGAAAACTTCGGGCTGAACGTCACGGGGATGATACCGTACGTTTCGTCGCCGACAAGCGTGACGGTCTACGCCTGGCTCGACCCCTCGGGCGCGGTCTGGTACGACCCCGCGACGGGAGGGTTCAAGGGTACGGCGTACAACTTCTCCGCGCAGGTGACGACCGACTCGTACGGGCGCTTCTCGGTCACATTCGGGGACCTGTCCGGGGTGTACCTTTCGACCAACAGGAGCGCCCAGCCGGGCTCGACGCACAAGGCGTACGCGGTCGTCAAAGCCGGCTCCAACACTTACTGCTATAACAGCACGTGGATGATAGACTCGGTGGAGGCGCTCCCCTCGTTCTCTTACAACTTAACGGGAGTGAACGCGACCTTCAGGTTCGTCTACGCGTCGGACGGGCAGCCGGTCCTAGGGAGGGAGGGGAGGTACATGGCGTCGCTGGAGGGCGCGTACAGCTCCCTGAGCCAGGGAGGCGGCGGCAGCGCACTGAACGCGAGCAGGCTCTCCACCCCCTGCGACCAGCAGGGGTACTCGTGGCTCTTCGTGCCCTACGAGGAGATGGAGTCGTCCTCGCTGAGGTCTGTCGTGGAGGTGCCGGTCTGGTCAATGCTCCAGACCGGCAGCGGAGGCGGAGGCAGCAGCCAGGTAGTGAGGCTCTCCTGGCTCGAGACCGCAAAGGTCAACTACACCACCCTAGCCCCCGTGATATACTCCTACAACGGGACCTGCTTGGTGGTCGAGGCGGTGGACTGGGGGTGGCCCGACCGCGCGAACCTGCCGGGCGTCGAGGGGGTACAAGTGGCGCTCTACTGGGGGACGTTCGAGCACCCGTTCGACGGGCAGACGGGGCTGGTGGGAGTTTTCGCGCCTTCGAGAGCAGTTCCGCTTCGAGTAAATGAAGGGAGAGAATTTATTGAGGTCGAGCTTCCGGGCGAAGGTCTTGTGGCAATCCCAGTGGACAGTTCCCTTCTCATTTCGGAAGATAAAGTTACCGTGTCTGTAACTGTCATAGTGTATCCTGAATGCCTAAAGATCCAGTACTTTGGCGATGGAGCGGTAGAGCTCTGGATGCAGCTGCTTCCAAGTTACACGACAGAGATACTCTACAACCCGACGAGGGAGGGGAAAATACTCATTGCCACAAAGTCCTGACAGGCATAACTGCGAGGGAAGCGACTTTGGACGCCTATGGAGGGAAGAGGTATGCACGAGGCGATCACGAAAATCCTGATCTTATCGACAATGATATTATCAATATCCTTGATCTTATTTGCTGGTTATCACCTTTCGACTGGGGTGGGGGAGGGTGCAGAGGGCATCCTTCAAACCAAAGCTCAGGAGATCGGATTTGCGCTATCGAGGAACGAAAGCAGCATAGTAAACGGTCTTTCAACAGGACGGCTTTTGATAAAAAATGCCGAGCTGGAGCCTTTCAATCTGACTATGGTACTCCCGGGAGGGTCGCAGACTGTCCTATTGAATAAAACAGCCCTGTGCATTGTCGGGGAGGCGATTCATGAGCCCCCCAGGGAGAACTTCTCGTTCACACTTCTAAACCCACAGGGGGCGGTGGAAGCGAACGACGGACGCGGATTTGTTCGATTTCTCAACGCAGAATCCGATCAGGGCAGGGTGACTTACATGATCCCGCTTTTGGGCATAATTTATTCATGCTCAGGCGGTGACCAAAATGTTACTGTTCATTCTGTTAAAGTACTCTTAAACCGCATCGATGGTTTTGTTTCGTCGTCTGGAAGATTTGACCTATTGATACTGAAGACAAATTGCGAAGCGATGCGCTATGCAAGGTACACTTCGGTCCCGAGCCATGCCGAGATTTACGTGGATAACCAGCTTGTGGTCGAGTTCTCCGTATCTGCGGGTGCCAAGGTAACAATAGATCTAGTTTGTAGCCATTCATTTCCGATAGTCCTCAGGTGAGTGTATGGAGAGGGCAATTACGATGATCATGCTCACCTCTGCGATGCTAGTACTCGGGGGTACGTTTCTTACATCCTACGCCGCTTTTTCTGAAAGGGCAGAGAGTGCTGCCAATAAGGTCACCACAGAATATGCAGCACACAAAATGGCCGAGGCGGTAGCGTGGGCGGTTTCCGAGGCGAAGGTGCAAGAAGTGCCGACAGCATTAGTCATATTTTTCTCAGAACAAATCTTGGTGGAGGCTTCTGGAAGAAATATCGATGTCGCAAGGGTCGTTGATGGACATGAGACGAAAGCATCACTAACGCTCTATCTCCAGATTGACATAGCCCCAGTTGGACTAGCATCTAGCGCCTTCAATGTGACAGGATTTCCAGATGGAAGGTGTGTGATCTCGCAGTGTCCTACAAGATAATAGTAAGAAGATATGGCGGCACATGTGACCGCAGAGAATCAGGGAGGAAGACAGAATGGACCAGGCTGTAGAGGCTACGGCAGCATTCGCTGTATTCGTAATAGCATTCGCTCTAACGCAGGGTACCATAGGATCAATTTACGGATCTTTAATAAATGAGGCATCTTCACCATCGTTGAAATCCTTGAGCTGCATAGTGGCATCCTCGATTGCCTATGAAAACGGAGGGTCTACTGGAAAGTGGCTCAACTGGAGCCCTTGCTCCTCGGCAGATCACTACTTGGAGCTAGAAGGGACCGAGGTCTCGATCAGAGTAACCTGTTACCGGCTTACTCCGGCAGGGGAGGTCGAGGTCGCGTGGGTAAAGGAGGATCCAAGCTTTGCTGTATCCGAGTGTTATTTCGCATGGTGCATTAAGGCAGTCCAATTGGATGATGGATCATTCCTCAGCATCGAAGTGTTCGCGAGGTGAAGCAGAGGCGATGACAGCGATCAATTTTACAAAGTGCGGATCCGTGGTTCGAGTCGGTCACCTTTGCCAGAGGCAGGTTTGCAAAGGAGTAACAGCAGTCTATGATTGCATCATAGCGTGCATGATACTTTCAGCAGGCATAGCCACGGCGGTCACCATAATTCCGGCTCCACCGCCCGAATATGAGCACGACCTCGGCGAATATGCGACACAGATACTTGTGTTCTTGGACAGCAACGGAAAAATAGCTCCACTTGTCCATGCCCAAGATGTCGCTGGAATTGACCGTTTGATTGAGGGGCTCCTGCCAGAGGGTTACGGATACGCCGTTTCAGTCTATTCTCCAGAGTTGGAGCTCCTTTGGTCATTTTCATCGCAAAGCTTCAACAGCCTGAATGCAGCTGGTTCTGCTACCTATCCACTGCCGGGGAGGGATGAGCCGACCCTCCATTATGTCACGCTCTCGCTATCAAGACGATGAATGACCTATGACCGCCTTAAGTGTTGGCTTGCTGATCCGGCCACGATGGAATCTGGGCCTCGGACAACGCAGTGCCCATCCAAAATAGAAGGAGGTCAGGTTCATCCTCCCCATCTATGGGTTCGTGATGCTTCTCCCACTCATGGTGCAGTAGCGGATACATTGTCGATGTCAATGCCGAGTACATCTATGCTTGGATATTTATCCTAGGCGATCTAAGGGGTCGAGGATTTTTGTTTGGAGATCATAAGAGCAAACGTAGCCAGACCAGGGGGATGGCTGCCGCCATGAGTCTCACCATTACAACGGCAATTGGACTCGTGATCATCTCGGCGGTTGCGACTAGCTCGGGCATCATTTTTGATGCGGATGTGGAAGATATATCTGGAATAAAAGGTATTACCGCGTTCAACCACATCCTCCAGAGCGTTTACCTCTCAAACCCCGGCACCACATTGACATTCCTTTGGCCTTGGTGCGGGCATGAAGTAGAGCTTGTCTGCGAAGGTAACAAGACTAATGCAGTGATCCAGGTGGCAAATTCGGGTCACGGCTGGGTCGACATCTTCATTCCGGACCCAGCATCCATTATCGACGAAATATCGTATAACGAGACGCATTTGAGGATCACGTACAAGCTGATTATTAATAATTATACCGCTTACAACGCTCCGGCGATGGTTACGTTTTCAAGGCTCCAAGGAGGGATCCTGATCGCAGCCAACCGATGATTGTGGCATCAAAGGACCGAGTGCTTCAAAAAGAGGGACAGGTTGCCCGATTGTCTTTCAGTTCACTACAGTATGAAACAGAAGGAGTGTCATCGAATGAAAATGAAAAACGGTGCAAACACCACAAGAAAGAAGGAAGGAGGATTTGCTTTGGTAATAACATCGATTGCCATCGTGCTCGTTTTGCTCATTACCACACTATCAATGAGGGGGGTGTTTGTGACAATTAATGAAGGAGATCCAGTCCCCACGATAGTGTCATCTCAAATAATTAAGACTTTGCTGAAAAGCGCGTCGGCATATGCATCAAAAACTGGAAACCCGTTAAGCGCAGACGCATTTATAAAAAAGTATCTCCAGCAGTTATCAATTTTTGATTTAGAACTCCCTGAGCCGAATGGAACCGGTTTAGTTGTGCCTGAAACAACTTTGAGGATCCACAGGTACCCTAGTTCGTTAAGCGGAGGATTCGAGGGGAAAGTACGAATTATTGGGCTCCCGGCAGGCTCCTTCGCGGCTATTGCTTCCCCAGGCAAAGGGCTCGTCTCGTACGCCGGACCCGCGCTGGAGGGGGTGCCGCTCGAGATCCCGCTCCCGCCGGGGGTGGTGAAGGTGGAGGGCGGTTACCTGATAGTCTACCCGGCGGGGGACTGCCTCGTCCACAGGTACCCGGCTACCGGCTCCGCGACGATCAGCGCCTCGTACTACTACTCGGTCCCCGCGACCGGGTCGCCCGCGATGGTTGCGAACTCGTGGGTCCCTCCCGCCGCCTTTCCTTACGTCAGGGTCACCGGCATGGCGCCGCTGTCCCTGGCGGTGGTGTATGACTCATCCGGAGGAGTCGCGGGGGCGTCCATGGCGCACGGGCTGGCTTACTCCGGGAGCGGGGGCGAGGTGCTGGTCTACGCGCCCGGGATGCCCTTCACGGGGCGCGTCGAGGTGATGCGCCCGGTCGCGTGGCTGGCGGGCGACATCGAGGGAGGGGACTCTTACGCCTACACGAGGACTGGCAAGTAAAGCAAGCAAGTTAACGAAATTAAATGGATTAAATAAGGAAAGGGAATTAATTAAAGGAGGAACCGGGATGGCTCCAGAGAACGGAACCGGCAACGTGTTAGGTCACGGACGCGTTTGGAGGAGCGCCGAGGGGAGAGGGGGGAGGGGGCGGCGGCTGCTCGCACTAGCCGTCACACTCCTTGTCGCGCTTGCGTCCTCGGCGCTGGTCCAGCCCCTCTACGGCAGCGGAGGGGACAGCTTCGTCACTTACCTCAGCGGGGAGGAGATCCTCCTCGTGCCCCCGGGCGGGGCATGGTCAAGCACCGCGTCCGGGAGCGCCTCGTACTCGTTACTGCCCATGAATCCACCGGCGTGGCAGGGGTGGACAGAGGGGTTCGACTCTTCGCCTCAGAACGTGCCGGCGGCGCAGTGGGCTGCTGCGAACGGCTACCCGTATTCAGGGACGGCGCCCGCTCTCTCCGGGTTTTACTTCAACGTCACCGGCGGCGTCCTCCGCTACTACGCCGACACCGCGACCACGAGGCCCGCTGCGCTTTACAACTTCACGGTGTGGAAGGAGCTGGACACGGGATCGGAGCCTCTTTACAGCCTGGACTTCACTGCCAGCTTTTTTTATTACAGGAGCGGGAACTACTACAACTCAGGGGCGGGGCAGCCGCACGTCAGGGTCACGCTGTACAGCCCCGAGTGGGTCCCGGTAGCCTCGGTGGCGGTGAACAGGACAGCAGCGAACTACGTCAACCTCTACGCGTCCGCCTACGGCGGGGCATGGACGCCGTGCGGGACGCTCTCGTGGTCAAACACCGCGACGTTCACGGTCTCGATGGACGGCTACGGGAAGCAGGCGAGCGTGAGCGTCGGGTCCACCACGTACCTCACATTCACGGCGTACCTCCCCGTTAAGTATATCGCGGTTATGTTCTACATGAACGACCCCGGGGTGAAGGACAGCACGAACTACCGGCTCGAGCTCCAGAGCGCCTCCGTAACGCCCAAGCAGCCCTCATCCTCATCCTCGCTGGTGCTGGGGAACCTCCCCGCGGGCGACTGGTGGTTCTCCACCCTCGCAAGCTACGACGGCTTCACAACCACATGGGCTTCCGCGGGCGGGGACTTGGACGCCTCTTCCGTGCTCCCCGTCTTCAACGGCGAGTTCGACGGGACGGCGCTGGGGTCTAGGTGGGTGCCGTACGCCGCCGAGGTGTCGGTCTCCAACGGGATCCTCTCGTTTCGTGGCAGCGGCGTCCCGGGGGGATACCCGATGTCCACGACCTCGAACGTGCTGGGGAAGCCCATCACCAGGTACGCGCACGTCAGGTACACGCTCACGGCACCGCACGCGGGCGCGTTCTACTTTGAGGCGAAGGTCGCGGACATGCAGATAAGCTCCCTCCCGTGCAGCTTCTACGTGGGCGTCGCGGTCTACGACACGCAGGGGAACGCCGTAGCCTACTGCTCCGCGTACGCGCAGATGTCCTCCTCGTCGAACTCGACGACCTTCTACGTCGGCGTCCAGGACGCGGGCCCCAACGGGAACACGTACGCGTGGTCGGACGCTGTAACGGGATACACCCTCTCGATCAGGAGGACTGCAAGCGGCGCCTGGCAGATCAATCTATACGCGAGGGACCCCGCGAACATGTGGCGCAGTTACAGCGCAGCCTTCTATCCGGGCGGGGGTTACTCCGGGGAGATAGGCGGGATCCTGATCCACACGACCACCCTCACCGGCGGCGTAGCCAGGGCTTACTGGGACTACGCCAGGACCGACCTCCCCGTCTCCGTCGCGCGTGGGGCGCTCTGCGGGGAAGTGCCCGCCTGCGCCTCAGCCAGCGGGACCTTTTACGCGAACACCACGGCGGAGTTCGCGGCGCTCCCGTCTGGGGCTGCTCTCGTCACGATCTCCCAGCGCCCCGACTCGGGAGGGCTCAAGGTCACCGGCGTGGGGGAGGGGGACATCGTGACGCTGTTCCGGACGGACGGCTCCTCCGCGTTCAACGCGACCGTCCCCGCAGGCGCCTCCGAGCTTACCGTGACGGGCGTCCAGCTCCCCTTCACCGGCACGATCGTCGTCGCGGGCAGGCAGTCCGCCCGCGCAGTCGCGCAGTACTCCGGGGCGCTGGCGAGCGGGGACACGCTTACTCTCTCATTCTCCAACCAGACCGGATCATACTCGCTCTCCAAGACGGCGTCAGGAGGGGGCTTCACAGGCGCGCTGGTGACGGGGCTCCAGCCTGGGTGGAAGGTCGCTGTGACGAACGGCACGAAGACTTACACGTACTACGCCAACGGGAGCGGGGCCGCGCTGATGGGCACGCTGCCTCCGGGGACCACGAAGACGGTTTTGGTCTACAAGCCCACCGTCTGCATCGCTAACGCGTCCTTCAGCGGTGGCGGGAAGTACGCGCTCGTCGAGGAGATGGAGTTCCCCGCGTTCGCGACCGCTTCGGACACCGTCTTCTACGAGGTTTCGACGGCGGGCTACACGTACAGGGTCGAGGCGAAGGTGATATCGATCGACGTGGTCGGTGCTACGTCCGCTGGAAGTTTTGCTGAAATCAAATTCTCTTACAAGGTCTATGAGAATGGATCTTTGAAGCCAGATGCTTCCCCGATACTTTCATTTTGGGGCATCCTTGCGGCTACTCAGCGATTGTCCAATCACACCTACACATCGATATTCAGCCTGAACAATTGTGAGGATGGGATTTTAATGGCTTTTGAGGACCCCATTTCCGGGATCGTGATAAAGGGCAGAGTGTTAGTTTGATGTCTCCCTTGTAGTAACCTGGATTTCGGGCTTTTTTCTGAACCTTGTCGGGAGCGTGAAAACCACAGCCAGCAAGGTGCACATGAAGACGCCTAGTCCTGCCGAGATTATTATTGGCATGGCATCCCTCGCGGGGTTTGCTATTATCAAGGATGCGTCAAGAACCACCTGCCTTATAAAGATTAGAGCGACCAGACCGACCACCTCGTGCCAGAGCTTCGGCGACTCTTCAAGGTACTTGACGATCAGCTTCCCACCCAAAAATATCGCTACGCCAACCACGAGAAGGTCGATTACGTTGGAGAGCGCCCGGCTGATGAACAGTGCCAATTGTTCAGGAAGGGCGACATCCATTAAAGCGAGGCTTATCCCTTGGTACAAGGCCACCGATGAGATTATGGTCCCTATAACTGTCGTTATGAACCTTATCGGGGATTCAGACCACACATCCTTCAGTGTGGAATCTATGTGGAAGCCCTTGATGATGAGTATTATGCCTATCACTATCCCAAGCGTGATGACTGCATAGTTGATAAGGTTGAGGAAATAAAGGGTCACCGTCAGTAGGATGACCATTCCAGGCACCCCAAGACCCAGCTTAGAGTGCTGCGGTTCGGAGAGCTTCTTCAGGTAACGGTAGAGGAGGACATAGGTCTCCTCAACACTCTTCTGCTGCTGGACGAAGATGCGTTTTACTGACAATATGGGTACCTTTGATTGGATCGTGGGTATCACCTGTTCATCCGCAGCCCCATCGCTTACGAAGACAATGCCATCTGCGTTGAAATACCTCAAGACCTCCTCTAGCTCACGGCTGATCTTGAGGTCCGCCTTGAATCCGCCTTCAACCGACCCGGCGATAACTGCGACCTCGCACTCATATCCCTCGCTGAGAATCGAGTCGTATGTGTTGATGGCTGCAAATATCGAGTTCACGTCAGAGTCCTCTGGACTTCGGATAGCGAACTGGGTTGCGACGGCACTAACATTTTCCCTTCCTATCACCGGTGTGCGGATCCCGGTTACGCTCCCTACATCGTCATCCTTGTCTACACTGAGCACGAGCACCCTCTTGCCCTTGAGGCTCATCGGTTCCACTGTGTATGTATCCGGAACGGTATGGATTTAAAACGTTCCTATACAAAACAGAAAGCTTTAAATAATAAAATGCTCAGCTCAAGCCGTTTGCCTCTTTCTCTTCAAGCAGGGCACCGTACTCCTCGAAGGTAAGCCGCTCTCCCCTCTTCAGCTTCTCGTTTGCCCTTGCCACGAGCTCAGACCTCTTAGAGATCAGCAGCTTCGCCCTCTCGGCAAGCTCCTGGGCTTTGCGTTGCATCTGTATAGTTTTTGCGATCTCATACTTTGTCCTAGCATCCGAAAGCTCTGCCTTGGATGCCTTGATCGTCTCCCAGATCCGGTTCATCTCAGAGCGAACAGAGTTTAGCTCTTCGATTATCTTTGCCCCTTCCTCGTGCGCCTCGATCATTTTCTCATGGCACTTCTTAGACTCTTCGGCGAGTGCGAGCACCTCCTTGTGGACAGCATTAGCTTTCTCCTTGAGCTCGTTGAACTTTTTGCGCAGGGACGCTATCTCGCTCTCCACATCCCTTACCTTCTTGAACTGGAGTAGCTTCTTCTCAAGTTCGGATATCTCCTGAACGAGTCTGCGATCCTCCTCGATGCTTAGGCTCGATGTCTGGTACTTCCATGTTAATTCCTTATATCGCTTTGCCAAGTTTTCCTCGTATCCCTGGGTGTTTGCTA
>JASFYK010000002.1 GCA_030055545.1 Thermoproteota archaeon
TGGGTAGGCCTTCACGATGTAGACCGTGTCCCCGGAGGCAATGTAGAGGTACTCTCCGTCGCTCTTGACGAGGTCCGCCTCGTCCACGCCCGCGACTTGAATGTTTGTCGTCGAGTAGTCCTTTAGCCCACCCTCGGCAGTGGTAGCTTGCAGCCTGACGGCGTCATTGCTGAAGTAGAAGACAGGGAACCAGGAGGGGGCTGTGCCCTTCAGGTAGCTCTCGATCTCGTCTATGCTTGAGAAACGTTTGAGGTTCGGGTCAGGGGACTGGCTAATCGCGTATGATACAGCGACAAACGCAATGAGAACTAGGGGAATTGCTATGATGATGGCTTTTTTGCAGGGTGAAAGCTGCTTCATAACACTTACCTGATATAAAATAGACTCAATGTGATTTTATGCTATTGATCTGAACGCCCATTCTAAGTATTAGAACGCCCAAAGGGAGCAGGATTTTTATAACGTCCAAGTCTTCCGAGGAAAAATGTCCGAAAACAAGAACAGACGCAGAATCAGAAGCAAAAGAGGAGAGATCTCGACCCCAATAATCACTATACTCGTAACCGTGGCCGCGCTGGCAGTGACGGGGATTGCGGTCAGCTGGATGCTCTCTACGGGTGCAGCAGCTGCGAACCAAGGGGCCCTCATGATTGTGGGATCCCCGGTGGTCCAGGGCGATACACTGTACTTGACTGTCAGGAACATAGGGAACGCCGACGCTGCTATTGTGTCATGCCTTCTGGGGAACGCGAATAAGGTTCTCAATAGTACGATCCAAGCCGGGCAAAGCCAGGTCCTTAACATCAGCTTCGGAACGAGCTTCTTCACTGGGACCATACTAAAGGGTTCCTTGAACACTGACCAAGGAATCTTGCCTTTCAGCGCATTCGTACAATAATCCTCCTCTTTTTTATTGTGCAATTCATCGGTGGGGTTTACATTTGCGTTTGATGGGCAGGCGAAGGGAAAGGGTTGGGATCGACTCAAGATCCTTCGAGAGCCTCGAGGATGAAGTCTTTAAAGGAATAGAGCGGCGCTACAGCTCCACAAAGGGGAGGTTTGACCTGCCTGCCTTCAGCATCAAGACCTCATACGTGCGCCTCTCGAACTATGAGGTCATAGAGAGTTACCCTGTCGGGCTTGCGACGGTCTACATAACCAAGGACATGGAGTACCTGATAAACGACCCGCCACTGACACCCGAGGAGCACAGGAGATTGGGGGACATCGCCTCAAAGCTCCTATTCATCATGCCCGCCTCAGCCGTGGGGGACGAGGGCCATTTTGAGGACTATCTCAAGAGGGCGGGACTCAGCGACCAGAGGTACAAGTACTTCCTCAAGAGGGAGATCGTCGGCTACGGACCGCTAGACCCGATGGTCTCTGATCCGAAGGTCGAGGATATCGTCGTCGCCTCCTCGAATAACCCCGTCTCTTGCAGCCACTCCGACTATGGCACAATGCCGAGTAACGTCATATTCAGACCGGAGGAGATCGACAGGTACGTGGAGAAACTCGTGCACCTTTCCGGAAAGTCCGTCTCGCTCTACAAACCCCTCCTGAGCATAAGGCTCCCGAACGGGTCGAGGCTCTCCGCCTCCTACAAGAGGGAGGTCTCGGTCGAAGGATCGAGCTTCATTATTCGCAAATTCCCCGAGAAGCCTTGGTCGATCACCTCCCTGATGCTCATGAACACTCTCTCACCGGAGATCGCGGCTTGGCTGATGATGCTTGAGGAGCACCGCAAGGCGTTCCTCGTCTGCGGATCTATGGGCACGGGAAAGACCTCGATGATAAATGCCCTCTGCAACCTCATCCCGGAGAGGGCAGTGATAGTCACCATTGAGGACACGCCCGAGCTAAGGCTGGCGCACCCGAACAGGTTCTCGCTGGTCGTCAGGGAGTCTGCAACCTTGGACGAGCGAGGCGAGATAGGGATGTTCGCGCTGGTAAAGGAGGCACTAAGGATGTCCGCTGACTACATCATCGTAGGGGAGGTGAGGGGGGAGGAGGGCAGGATATGGGCGCAGGCAATAATGACTGGCCATGGGGGAATCACATCGCTCCACGCCGAGAGCCCCTCATCTGCGCTCGAGCGCCTACTCTCACAGCCCATCTCCGTCGACAGAGGTGCGCTGAAGTCGCTGGCAGGCATACTCTGCTTGGGGAGATCCGCGTATTTCGCGGAGGGGCGCCAGAGGCAGCGGAGGCGGGTCCTCAACTACTACGACCTGAACCCTGACCTGAGTCTAACGCCAATCTTCTCTTATTCATGCGAGGGTGATCGGTTCGGTCATGACGAGTCTAGGATCATCTCCTCCCACTCAGCAAAAAGGATAATGCAGGAGACCGGTTTCTCTGAGAAGGCATTCTTAGAGCGGTACCACAGGCGGGTAAATTTCCTCACTAGGCTTCTCCAGATCGCTAAGGTTAGGCTGGAGTACAGGGAATACTTGCTGGTGGCAAAGGCGATCTGGCTATTCCAGTCCTCCCCAGAAGACTTCGACCCGGAGGACTTGGTCTACACCGGGGACTCCAAGGCGCGTCTGGAGGACCTATCGGCAGACCTGCATGGCGAGTCGGGACCTCAACAAACAGTGCATAGGTTGAAACGCGGTCGGGTGAAAGCACTTGATGCCTGAGGACCGTTTTGGCTTGCTGACTAAGCTCTCCATTCCCATCGCCAACCGCCTCTCTCTTAGCCTCTACCAAGGTGAGCTCGGGGTCTCTCCTGACTCTTACGGTAAGAACATAGCCGTTGCTGCCATGTTCTCATCCGCCCTTTCATCCGTACCAGTAGCCCTCTTGGCGCTGCGGCTGTGCAGCATAGCAGCCGTGCCTCTCGAACTCTTGTTGGCAACCGTGGCAGTCGCCCTCTCTTCATGGGCGATACCTGCTTATCTCTTCGTAAGGCCTGCCCTCTCGACTCAGGGGAGGAAGCGTGCTTGCGAGAGAGAGCTCCCATTCCTGACAGCTTTCCTCGCTATTGCCTCGGCCTCGGGCATACCTGTACAGGTGGCGCTTGAGCGGCTCAGGCGTTCAGCATTCCTGGACGGGTTCAGAAACGAGGCGCAGAGGATCGAGAAGGTCAGGCGCCTCTATGCCCTCCACCCGTACGACGCCATGGTCTTCGAGGCAAGGCACCATCCCTCTGAGCGTGTGAGGGACCTCTATTTCTCGGTGGTCGCCGCCCAGAGGCAAGGCGATGCTGTGCCCTCGGTGCTCAGAGATGAGCTGATAAAGGTCTTTTCGCACCTCCAGGGCACTGTAAAGACCCTCTCGGACAAGTTCTCAATGATCGCCTCTGCAGAGATGATAGCTTTCATACTCGTCCCGATGGGTGTTCTAACGCTCGGTACGGTCTTCAGCTCAACGATCTCGCTACCCGCACTTGTGGGTGCCTGCATTGGCCTCCCGAGCATCACTGCAGTCTTGTTGAGCATCATGATCGACTCTGCCATCCCGAAGGAGCTAACGACACCTGTCCCGCTGAGGGTGTTCTCGCTAGCTCTTGCAGCCATTCCTCTCGGTGCAGCCTTATCTGCCATACTTTGGGTGGCAGGGATCCCTGCGCCTCTTTACCTTGCCTTCGGGGCAGTATTGCTCTGCTCGCTTGCAGCAGCCTCGTTGTACTACTACCCAATGCGGAAGGAAGTCAGCCAGATCCTTGCGGCGCTCCCTGCCTTCACCAGGCTTGTCGCCGAGGAGGTCAAGAAGGGGAGCTCGCCTGGCATGTCGATAATACACTTCTCTGAGTCGAGGGCTTTCAACCGGCACTTTGACATGTTCCTGCACAGGATATCTGCCTTCTTGAAGATAGGGGTTCCAGTGTCGGAGGTCGCAGAAGCGGTACGCGCACCATGGGTAGTAAAGGCGACATTTGAGCTGATAGACGAGTCTGAAAGGATGGGTTCTGAGCCAAAGAGCCTTGACCACCTCTCTGAGCTCATCTCGAACTTGACCCTTTGCATTAAGGCGCTTTCGTCCCAGACTCGGCTCTTCACGGCTGTGAGCTACATGAACACGCTCGTTCTGACTTTCACTACTGTGGTTGCGGTCGACGTGATCGGGAGGCTATTCGCTGGGGCTCTCGGCAGCGTGACCATAGGTCTACCATTCGGGTTGTCCTTCATGACAGGATCCCAGTTCGAGCTCGCAGCTGCAATTGCGTACCTGGCAGTCATATATGATTCATTTCTGCTTGGTATCGTTGGAGGCAAGCTCAGCCGGGGTGGATCGGTCGCAGACGGGCTGATGCCCGCAGCCGTATGCGTTGCCCTCTCTATTGTTGGGTTCTTGGCATTCAAGGAGCTGGGTCTGATAAGGCTTATCTTTGGGGTATGAACGCCCCAGTTATGCCTTGCAACGCCTTCTCTTTGCATGACTCGTGTTTATGGAAGGCATCCCTTGAACGATCCCGAACTTTGGAACCGCACTGTCAGAGCGCAGAGATGATCATGCTGACTATCAGGAGGGCCCACCCCAGGAGGATTATTATCCCGAGTATCTTCTTCCCGGTGCTCACCACCACGAGCAGTATGTATGCTGCGGTGAGCGAGACTAGGAGGGCTATGGTGCTAGCAAAAGCCTCTGAGAGTTCAGGGTTGACCTTGAAGAGCGTCATGTTCAATATGCTCTCTATGACCCACCTTAGCCCATTGAATGCAAGTCCGATTATGTTGATGATCCATCCGAAGTCCATTTTGATCAACCTATAGATACACAAATGCAATATAACCCTGACGGCTGCAGCTGCTTTTCGTAAGTCAGCGTCCCATCCTTGGCATCAGCTGTTTGCCGTGCAATCAAAATGTCAATTCCTTGCCCTTTACCTTTCTGACTTTTTCTCTCATCTCGTTGAACCATGGGGGAAACCTGACCTCACCGCTTTGGTCTTGTGGCACGTAAGGTTTAATGTCGAGCACGGGCGTCCCGTCGAATAGGTCAAGCCCTTCGACCTGGAGCACATTCCGATCCCTCCTGACCAGCCTGACCACGCTCAGCGCGATTGGGTTTGGCCTGTGTGGAGACCTTGTGTTGAATACACCGACCTCTGGAATATTTTTAGGGTCATCTGCGTATTTGGCAAGCCACTTCGGTTTGACCTTCAGCACCTTCCTCTCGTCGGCTTTCACCCTGTCCAAGAAGGCGATGACGATAATGTGCGAGAAGCCCTCAATGCCTTCGAGCCCCTCGGAGTACTCTTCAAAGATCTCGATCCTCCCCCGAACCCCGTCGAAGCTTTCGCTCACGTCTGAGTCAGCGTATCCAGTCCTCACGATTCCAATCGGACTGAGAACCATTTCATTGCCCCGCATCTGATCTCAACCCTTAAAATCCGCTATGCCGACTCCTCCGTGTAACCCTATGCCCAGAGCCCGTTTAATGCCACTATCCCTTCCCTTCTGCCCTTATCTTACTCTTCAGAAACTCGAAGAACTCGTCTCCAATCTTGCCCTTGTATCTCTCCCCTGAGACGAAGATCGCAGGGGTCGATTCGACGCCCATTTTCTCAGCCTCCATGAACCCTTCTTCAGTATCTATGTCGTACTTGATGAGCTTGACAATCACCTGGTTCGAGTTCAGCTCCATGATCTTGGAGGATATTATCTTGTCTGCAGCTTGGCAACCTGCGCAGTTCTCCGTTTTGAAGAGCACGACCTCTATCGGGACTCCTTGCATCTGCTGCCACATTAATGATTCTGTGCAAACGATATATATCTAGCTTTAATTAATTCCTCTGGGTCTCTATGGAAAAGAAGGAGCATTTTTCATACAGGGCCGTCTGCCCTGGCTGCGGCGAGGAGACTCTTGCAGTCGAGGAGCTCTACGACGAGATCCCAGGGCTAGGTATGGCAGTCCTTGTGTCGATGTTCTGCCCAAAGTGCGGGGTGAGGGCATACCACGAGATCCCGCTGGAGAACCGCGGGATAAGGAAGGTCGAGTTCCGGGTCTCTGGCGGGAAAGACCTCAGCGCGAGGGTGATAAGGTCCCCAACTGGGAAGATACTGATACCCGAGCTTGGGCTCGAGCTAAGCCCCGGCTCTAGGCCGGTCGGTTTTGTCACGAATGTAGAGGGAGTCCTGCAGCGTTTCCTGGAGGTCGCTGAGCAGCTCGCAGGGATCGAGGAGGGTTCGAAGAGGGAGGAGGCAGAAATGGCGGTCAGAAGGATAAGGTCGGCGATGTCCGGGTCTCTGCCTTTCACGCTCATAATAGAGGACGATCTCGGGAACAGCGCCGTAATACCGCCTGAGTGACTTTAGGCTAACCCCAGCGCCTCTTCGAGATCAGCGATAAGGTCCTCCGTGTCCTCGAGTCCGACAGAGAGCCTCACGAGCCCATCAGTGATCCCGAGTTCTCTCCTTTCATCGGGGCTTATGTTCTTGTGCGATGATGATACAGGGTGCGTCACTAGCGTCTCTGCCCCCCCGAGGCTTGGGGCTGTCTTGATCAGCTTGAGCCCGCCCAGGAACCTCATCGCGCTATCTGTTCCTTCGAGCTCGAAGGAGACCACGCCCCCGAACCCCCTCATCAGCTCCTTTGCTCTCTCGTGGTAGGGGCTAGAATTCAGGCCAGGATAGTGGACCTTCTTGACCTTCTGGTGCTGCTCAAGGAACTCAGCAATCACCTGGGCCTTCCTGTTCTGCTCCTCTACTCTGAGCTTAAGGGTCTTCAAGCCTCTGATCACCAAGTATGCTGCGAATGGATCCAAGCTCCCCCCGAGGTTCCTCCTCCATTCCCAGGCATTGTCTATCCCTTCCTTCGGCCCGATCAATACTCCTGCGACAGCGTCGTTGTGCCCGCCTAAGTACTTCGTCGCGCTGT
Organism: Thermoproteota archaeon; assembly: GCA_030055545.1. Taxonomy (GTDB): domain Archaea; phylum Thermoproteota; class Methanomethylicia; order Methanomethylicales; family Methanomethylicaceae; genus Methanosuratincola. The sequence goes on from JASFYK010000002.1 coordinate 6,826, forward strand.
GTATTACATACTCTGCCCCTGCTTCGATCGGCCTGAAGTTAATTGGAGTGGCGAATGTGTTGTCGATGACCAATGTAGCCCTCTTCCTGCAGCAAGCCTCGGCGATCCCTTTGATGTCAGGGACGTTCAAGGTCGGGTTCGTAATCGACTCCACGAAGACGAGCTTGGTCTCGTCGCTGATCTCCCCTTCCAGCTTGTCGTTTAGGACGCACTTGACCCTTATACCGAACTTCTCCAGCGATCTCATGAGGATGAGGCTCGCCCCGTAGATCTCCTTAGAAGTGATAATTGTGTCGCCCTGCCGGGTCAGGCTAAAGAGAAGGGTCGAGATCGCTGCCATGCCTGAAGAGAAAGCCAAGCAATCCTCCCCGCCCTCGAGGGCTGCCATCTTCCTCTCCAGCAGGTTTACAGTTGGGTTGTCCTCCCTGCTATACTTGAGGTCCCTGCCCCGGATCTGCTTCCCGTTTGGGTGCTTGAAGATGGCGGTTTGGTATATCGGCGGTATTATGTCGTCGCCTTCTGCGCGCCCGTGATGGATCGCGGTAGTGCTCAAGCCCCTTCTTCTTGCCATGTTCGGCACCTCGCATAATACTAACGATATTATATTTTAATCTATCTATTTATTATCTATAGTAATAGTAATACCATCCTATGGTTTCCTGAACCAAGTGTTGGAATCTACCCCTGCTGGGAGCTGGCTTATGCCGGTGGTGTTAAAAAGCCAATTCTCCCAATTTACGTGAGTGAAATTCCTGTGATCACGCTCTATTTCGATGGGCTCTGCATACCAAAAAACCCGGGTGGCGTAGCCACCTTTGGGTATGCTATTTATTCCGATGGAAAGAAACTCAATGAGGGTCACGGCTTCGTCGGGGCTGGAATGCTCGGCGACGATGTCTCAAACAATGTTGCAGAATACCATGCGCTGATCAGGGGGCTCGAGCACCTCATCTCCATCGGGTACAACGGCGAGGTCGAGATAAAGGGGGATAGCCAGTTGGTCATAAACCAGCTCTCCGGAAAGTATGCCGTCAGGGCAAGGCGCTTAGTCTCGCTACACAGGAAGGCAAAGGACCTGCTGAAGCGCTTCAGCAAAACCACCCTCAAATGGGTCCCAAGGGAGGAGAATTCAGAGGCAGACCGTTTGAGCAGGGTGGCTTTCGACGAATTCCTCAGGAGACACTGTGCGGAGTACAAAAAGTACTACTTTTTATCGGAAACTTCAGTTTAAAATTCCAAAACGATTCAAATGAGAAAATTAATTCACTAGAAAGGGTTATAACAAAAAAAGGGCTTTTATGATAAGTGTGGTATTGATGCAGCGCAAGGTTTTCATGGTTGCTTTTCTGCTCTCTCTTTATCTGAACAGCATCGTCATGTCTGTAGGCTCCAATCCTAACGAGTCTTCTATTGAATCGAATATGTTTATTGAGAATGCATCTGTCTTTGTTTCCGGAGATAACGGCTTTGCCGCGACGGCGACCTCCAATTTAGGGGAGTTCTCGATAATCGACGGTCTGGCTGCAGGCACTTAGGATATAGAGGTCTCAGCGCCCGGGTACATCAGCACTTATCTCAGCTGTGTGGACATACACGCTGGGTACCTAAAGGATCTCGGCACGATCCACCTGAGCCCGTCGGCTAGAATCGAGGGGATAGTCGCGGGGCCGAATGACGAGCCTGTATCCAACATATCCTTGCGCCTTGTGGACGAGGCGAGCGGTTCGGTGGTGGCGGTCAGCAGATCTTATGCCTCTGGGGCATTTGCCTTCGAGTCGAACGTGAGAACTGGCAATTATTCAGTAATCGGGTACATAGATCCTTACTTCCCCACCTCTGGCTTTGGGTATGTGACCGGGTCTGTCGGTGGCATAGCTGCGACTGTGGGACAAACGACGTCGGGGGTCTTGCTCCGCCTGAACGCATCGGGCATAATCGTTGGCACGGTCAAGGATGAAGGCGGTTCCCCTGTGCCGGGAGTCACATTGAGAGCGTTCAGCATCGATGGGCAGTCACGGTTTGCTTTCGAAAAGGCTGACAGCCTTGGGCGGTTCAACATATCGACGAATCTCCCCAGCGGCAGGTACAACCTGACGATTTACGATGTGACTGGATTGATTTTTGATCCAAACTCAGACTCTGTCACGGTGAATTTGACTGCCGGGTCGATGTCGACCGTTAACTTTGTTCTCAAGCGATCCGGGATCATCTCAGGCAGAATCGTCTATTCTGACAATTCTCCTGCAGGATCAATACTCGTCTATGCATTCAGCAGCGACAACAGATACTTCGGTTATGCCTACTCAAATGCAGACGGGAGTTATTCGATAAACACGGGGCTCGGTACCGGTAGCTATACCGTCATCGCCAATAACGAATTCTCGAAATCCAAGACTGTGCTTGTAACGGCTGGTCGGGAGACAAAGAATATTGACTTCAAACTCTCTACGGTTGGGGCTGCAAAAGTAATTGTTTCAGGGAGGGTGGTCGACTCCATGAACAACCCCGTATCTTCAGCGATGGTGTTCTCCCCATCGGACTACACATCGAGCTCGGACGACGGGAGCTATGCAATCGAGATTGCCCTGCCCGCCGGCCAGAGTTCCATCACTGTGCCACTGACCGCATCGAAAAAGGGGTACTACGACGGCAAGATTAACGTCACAGTCGTTGCAGGTCAAGTGGGCGTCGAGGCAGACATAACTCTGGTCGAGATGCCAAAGGGATCGGTTGCTGGCAGAGTTGTCCACGGACCCCCGAAGCAAAACACAAATCTCACCATAAGATCTGAGTACACAAACGTCATGGTAGGACAAGAATACACCGTTTTCGGTTCGTCCCAGGCTTCAAGCGACGGAACGGTAGTGTATTTTGTGTCCAGGAATGGTACAGGTTTCGCTTACGCTGGGAACTCATCAATGACTGAGGGCAGGTTCGCATTCAGCCTCGTTGCAGACGCCCCTGGCACGATACAGATAAGGGCATACTGGTCAGGCGACAATCAATACAACCCTGTCGAATCAAACACCTTCTCAATCGAGGCGTTCCCTCCCTCCTCGAAGGCACCCGTTGAGATAGCGATGTCTTCCACGGCAGCCGATGTCCCCCCTGGATCGAGGATAAAATTGACCGGGATCGCCGCCCCGTTGAAGGACGGAATGTTACGGCTGTACGGCTCGGTGAACGGATCGGGTTTCAATGAAATCGCAAACCTTACCCTGATCGAGGGCACCTTCTTCCACACAATGGTCCTCAACGAAGGGGGCGTCTATTCGTTCTACGCTGTCTGGCCTGGCGATGCCAGCCGATTCGCCAACAAATCAGGGACCGTCACAATTACGGTGAGCCCAGGAGTGAAGGTAGCCCCCACAGTTACTCTCAATTCGTCGAAGACAAAAGTCACGCTTTCGGAGAATGCGACCTCTGTTCCGGTTGCTATCTATGGCAGAATATACCCGCCGGTCGCCGAGACCCAGGTTGTAATCACGGTCACCGACCCCACGAATGTGAAGACTAACATGACCGTAAACACAAACGACTCCGAGTTCAGCATACAGCTGAATTTGAACAAGCGCGGAACCTGGTCTGTAGTAGCTGGCATTGCTGAGGGACCGATATACGCCTCGTCCACCTCTTCACCCTTGACGATCACTGCCGAATACGCTGGGGGTGCCGACAATACGATGATCTACATCATCGGGGTTGGGATCGTCATCTTGGCGCTCGCAGCAGTCCTCTTCATCGTGTTCTCCAAGGGTAGATAAACCCTCCCTTCCTACCCAATCTTTTTAAAGATCCGATCCGATAGACTCTGAAACCGCAGGTGTTATTATGAAATTCGCCACATTTGAGCAAGGCTCAAAACTCTTCCCTGGCGTCGTGGTCGGAGAATACGTGATCCGCCTGGACTTGTTAGAACCTATCAAGGGTCTAGTAAGCGGGGGCGATCTCTCCCTGCTCTCCTTTATAGAGCTCGCAGACGAATCGCTCCTCTCGGCTCTAAAGAAGGAGGTCGACTCCCTGTCCGGAATCCAACTGCTCGGGATGGCAGACAGGCGAGAAGCATTCAGGCTTGATAAAGTGAGGCTGAGGGCACCGATCACGAGGCCTCCTGCAGTTTTCTGCCTCGGCTTCAACTTCAGGTCGCATGCCCCTGAGCTTAAGAGGCCGGTCCCTGAAGTGCCAGTTGTCTTCATGAAACCTTCGAGGTCTGTAGTAGGCCCAGACGACGAGATAGTGCTGCCCAAAGCCTCGACGAGGGTCGACTACGAGGTCGAGCTATGCGTTGTGATGGGGAAGGGCGGGCGCTACATCCCGCGCTCCGAAGCTTACTCCAAGATATTCGGCTACACGGTACTCAACGATATCACTGCAAGGGACATCCAGCAGAGGGACTTTTCTCTCGCGCGCCCATGGCTTAGGTCAAAGGGCTTTGACACTTTCGCTCCGATTGGGCCCTTCGTTGTTACTGGCGATGAAATCGGAGATCCGATGTCTCTTTCCCTCTCATTAAGCGTTAACGGGGAAGTCAGGCAGAGCTCCAGGACGGGCGAGATGCTTTTCGACGTGCCGTCTGTGGTGGAATACATCTCCTCTTTCACGACACTAGAGCCCGGTGCTCTCATTGCAATGGGGACCCCTGAGAAGATAGGGCAGCTGCACGACGGGGATGTGGTCGAGGCAACCGTCGAGAGGATAGGCACACTCAGGAACAGGGCAGTGCTGGAGAGGTAACCATGGATTTTTATATAGAGGCGGGCTTATCGTTTACGGGGGCTTACCGAAATGGACTATGATGCCGTGATCGTGGGTGCAGGTCCGGCAGGTCTGATGGCTGCGAGGAAGATCGCTTCCAAGGGGTTTTCGGTTCTGATCCTTGAGAAGGAGAAAGACCTCGGCACTAGGGCATGCGCCGAGGCTGTCTCGGTCTCTGCCTTCGAGACGGCTGAGATCCCTCCGTCGCCATCCCTCATCTCCAACACAATAAACGGGGCATATGTCTTCCCACCCGACGAGAATAAAGGGGTCAAGATCTCTGGGGGAGACTACCGTGGGTACATACTCAACAAGCAGCAGTTCCTGTACGCGTTGGCCAGCCAGGCGGTTTCTGCGGGATCTGACCTCAAGATGCGCTGCGAGGTCAAGGATGTGAAGATGGAAGGGGGAACTGCAAAGAGCCTGATCTATTCACACAAGGGTGAGGACAAGGAAATCACCTTCAAATACCTCGTGGGTGCGGACGGCGTCGGTTCCAAGGTAGCGAAGTCATGTGGGTTCGACCTTTCTGGCTTTGAGATAATCCCCACGATCCAGTACGTGATGGTCAATTGTAAGGTTCCAGAGAAAGACATCATCCGCATCTACATGGGCAATGAAGTTGCCCCGCTTGGGTACGTATGGATATTCGCAAAGAACGAGTATGTTGCAAATGTAGGGATAGGCGTCAGGGGGAAGCCGGCGAAGCCCTACTTGGACAGGTTCATCGCATCCCATCAGGATGTGTTCGGAGGGGCGCGGGTTGTGAAAGAGGGGGGCGGCGGCGTACCGGTTGGCGGTCAGATCAGCGAGATCGTTAAGGGGAATGTCGTCCTCTGTGGGGACTCTGCTGGGCAGGTGATACCGATCACAGGCGGAGGAATTAGGACCAGTATGGGGGCAGGCAGCATCGCCGGTGCTTGTGTTGCGGAGGCGCTGGAAGCAGGCGACAACGGCGCGCTCAAGAAATACCCTGCAGCGTACGGCGAGTACTGGGGGGCTAGGATCAGCAGGAGCCTCAAGGTGCTCAGGGCGCTCGAGTCGCTCAGCGACGACGATCTGAACCTCCTCGGTTCGATGATGAGCGGCGACGATATTGTAGATCTGGCGAACGGTCTCGACGTGAAGAGGGTCGTAGCAAAGTTCTCCAGGCATCCAATCCTAGCAATGAAGATCGCCTCAAAGATACTCTAAAACTTTTTTCTGTTAAACACTTTTTATACGCATATGATAGTAGAAAGTCTAATTAATGGATTGTATGCATACTTATGACTGAAGGAATGGGGCCTTATGGGAAGCGAGCGCCTGATCTATCTCACCGCCGCGACTGCGGCATTCGCTCTTTTGGCTTCCTGGCTCTCGATTTTCCCGCCGGACGCGCAAATCGACTACAATAGCATCTTCATAAAGAGCACGATACTCGCGGTGCTGCTCTTGGGCAGCTTTTTCTTGCGCAATACGGGTGCCTACCTGAAGCTCGGGTGGGCGGCTATCGTGTTGGGGTTCCTTGTAGACCTCCTTAGTGAATTCACGGCTGAGCCCGAGGTCTTAAGCATATTTATGGCCGGCCTGCTAATAGCAGGCGGCTTCATCCTGATCCTCTACGGACTGATGAAGATACATAAGAAAATGGACGAGGGGAGTTCGTTGGCAAGGAGCTCGATGGGGCCACTGAAATCTATGGACGGGCGCCTTTCAGAGATGTTCGGGACCGACCAATCCAATATTGAAGATGTCAGGCGGCTCGCGACGATGGGACAGGTCGCAGCAATGGTTGGTCATGATCTCAGGAACCCCCTGCAGGCAATTGTTTACTCCGTTTACGACACTGAGGAGGAGATCAGGGGTCTGCCTGAGGACACGAGAAAATTGCTGGAGGAGCGTGGCTTCATTGCCTTCCTTGAGAAGCTGAAGAAACAAGTCGCCTGCATGAACAAGATGGTTACCGATCTCCAAGACTATGCCAAGTCTACGAAGCCCGAGTTCTATGCAATAGACCTGCACGGGCTAGTCGAGGAGGCGCTGAAATCGGTAAGCAGGCCAGAGAATGTTGCGGTAGTAGTGAAGACCGACCCGGCACTCGGTCTGATAAGGGGCGACCCCCAGCTCATCAGGAGGGCGTTCATAAACCTGATAACTAATGCCTTCCAGGCTATGCCGGAAGGCGGCTCCCTCGAGGTCTCGATCAGCCGGGAAGGGGACTACGCCCAGGTATCCTTCAGCGATACCGGGGTCGGCATATCCCCTGAGAACATAAAAAAACTCTTCGATCCATTCTTCACCACGAAGGCAAAGGGGATGGGTCTAGGACTAGCCATATGCAAAAAGATGATCGAGGCCCACCACGGGTCGATAGACGTGCAGAGCGAATTGGGCAAAGGTACGCGTTTTACCATCAGGATTCCTATTAAATAGCCCGTCTTTAGCCGAAACAGATGCAATCCTTATTAGCCGATCTTGGGAATAGGATATTTGCCACCTCCTAGGGTGTTCTAATGAGCGCACTAAACGAGATGATCACGCGAGGGAGGATCCACCTGGAGCTCGGCAAGAACGAGGACGCGATCGTGTATTTTGATCTTGCATTGGAAATTGATCCTGAGAACGCTTTGGCTTGGGCGGGCAAGGGAATCGCCTTTGTCAATCTAGGCATGTACGACGAGGCTCTCGAGTGCTTCGACAAGGCGATCTCTCACGACGCTGAACTCGCTTTCGCTTGGGAGGGGAAGGGGGTCGCCCTTATGAGGAAAGGACTGGTGGAGGAGTCGATCCCTTTTTTAGACATGGCGCTGAAGATAGAACCGCGGTTCGCGAGGGCTGCACAGAACCTGGCGCTCGCACTCGAGAAATTGGGCAGGAAGGAGGAGAGCGAGAAATACCGCTCCCTAGCCGAGTCGCTCAAGTCCTCCAGGGGCTGACTCAATCACTCACCCATCACTTGGACAACGATCCTCCTGCCTGATCGGGGACCGTCGAACTCAAGGAAGAATATGCTCTGCCACGTGCCTAGGGTCAGCCTACCACCAACGACGGGGATCGCAACCGAAGGGCCGAGATAGGTCCCTGCCAAGTGCGCATCGGCGTTGTCGTCTATCCTGTTGTGCGCCCACGCCTTGTTTACTGGAAAGTCCTCTGCAGTCTTCCTGAGCACGTCTGATTTGAGCCCTTCTTCGTCCTCATTGACTATTATGGCGCTCGTGGAGTGGGTAGTGAAGACTACACAAAGCCCTGTATTTATCCCGCTCTCAGTAACTGCCCCCTGAACCCCCCTAGTGATATTGATCGCTTCCCTCCTCTTCCCAGTGTCGAGGACCAAGTGTTTTGTGAATGACTTCAGGTTTGACACCAGAAATAACTAGGGGAAGGTGGCGTAAAAAGTTGAGGCTTCAGCTTATAGCTCGAGCATTGTGCGCAGGTCCTCAATGATCTTGGCAAGGTCCTCAACCACCGCAGAGATCAGCTCTTCACCCTTCTCCTTGGTCGCCTTCTTAGCATCGCCGGTGAGGGCGATCTCATAGAGCCTCTCGTCTATCCTCTTCGAGTACACCTTCACCTCGGGGTAAGCGACCTCGTGCCTGCCCGCAAGGTATATGTTGACCTTGCCCTCGGCGACTGCCAGCATTGCACTCGTCTCGTCCTCACCTGCATGTCCTGGAGAAGAGAATATGTCTTTCTTGCCGGTTCCTAGATCTCTCCACCAATCGAGCACTGCAACAGAGAGCCCTGTCCTGCTGGCTGCCTGCCTGGCTGCCATCTGTATCGGGGTCGTGTTCCCCCCGTGACCATTCAGGACTACGACGAGCCTGATGCCGTTGCGCCACGCCTCTTCGAGGATACATTCGATGTATTTGAAGAGGATCTCAGAATCGATGTCGAAGGTTCCGGGGAAACCACGCATTGCGTGGCAGGATCCGTAAAATATCGTCGGCAGCACGATCACGCCTGTCAACTCCGCAGCCTTGCGCGCAATGTGCTCGGGCAGTTCGCTGTCCGTGCCCAGGGGCAGGTGGTCTCCGTGTCTCTCTATGCTGCCAACAGGGAGTACCGCGACAGACTTATCCACCTTCTCAAAGTCGAAGCCATTCATGTCCTTCAGGATCATCATGGGACACCTTCAGCGATAGCTTTGCAGCAGGCATATAAAAAAGGCATCGTCCAGAAAAGCATTCTGTCACGCAAGGTAATATATCGGTCGACGCCGGTTATTAATTGAGGACTACTTATGGTAAGGATCGGCATCATAGGGAAGACAAACGCCGGCAAGACGACCCTCTTCAACGCCATCACGATGATGAACGCAGAGGTCTCGAACTATCCCTTCACAACGAAGGACCCGAATGTTGGCATCGGTTACGTTAAGACCGCGTGCATGTGCAAGGAACTTGGGGTGAAGGACAGCCCACAGAACTCTGTCTGCGTAGATGGCTGGCGTTTCATACCTGTTGAGGTGGTGGATCTCCCCGGTCTTATAAAGGGGGCATCCGAAGGTCTCGGTCTAGGCACGCGCTTCCTGTCAGTCGCAGCCCAGGCGGATGTGATCCTGCACGTCGTGGACGCCTCAGGTAGCATAAATGCGAAAGGGGAGATCTGCGAGCCTGGGATGGGATCGCCCTTGGCTGATTATTACGACATCGAGGAGGAGCTGATCAAGTGGTACACCAAGAATCTCTTGGAGAATGCTGACAAAGTGAGGAGGGCCCTTCAGAACAAGTCGATCAATCTGCCCTCGGCGCTTTATGACATCCTCTCAGGGATTAAGGTCACCTACCCCCAGATTATTGAGGCCCTTTCTAGGACCAAGCTCTTGGAGGTTCCATTCGAGGACTGGGAAGAGGACGAGTTCAGGGCTTTCGCGACCGAGATAAGGTACCTCTCGAAACCTACGCTCATAGTTGCCAATAAGATGGACAGGCCTGTTGCCGAGAAGAACCTGAATGGACTCATTGAGACATTTGGCAGGAGCTTTGTGATCCCTGTGTCTGCAGAGGTCGAGCTCCTGCTGAGGCGTGCAGAGAAGGCGGGGGCAATATCTTACACGCCGGGGGACGAGAAATTCGTCGTCAAGGATGCCAGCAAACTCACCCCCAGACAGAAGTGGGCATTAGAGTATATCCAGTCAAGGGTATTTGACAAATGGCTCCGGACCGGGGTCGACCTTGCCATCACGACTGCTGTACTCAAGCTCCTCAGGATCAATGTCGTTTACCCGGTAGAGGACGCGAAGAAGTACTCAGACAGGAAGGGGAACGTCCTGCCCGACGCCTATCTGATGCCGCAGGGGTCCACTCCGAAGGATCTCGCACGGCAGATCCACTCCGAGCTTTATGACAACTTCCTGTACGCGATAGACTCTGTGAGCGGGATCAGGCTCCCGAACGATTACGAGCTGCGTGACCGTGACGTAATCACGATAGTCACAACCAAGAAGAGGAAAACCTGAAAACCAATTTTTATTAATCTTCGTATTGCTGTTTTTAAAAGGGATAGATTATGGAGTACGAGATAAGGTACAAACCTTCCTACTCGATGGCGGTTCTGAAACTGAAAGACGGGGAGTCGGTTGTCGGGGAGTCCGGCGCAATGACGTACATGACCCCGAACATCGAAGCCCGTACGCGGACAAGGTCAGGGATCCTTGGCTCGCTTGGTCTGAAGCTGCTAGGAGGGCAATCCTTCTGGGTAACCGACTACTCTGCGAAGGGCGGCCAAGGCGAGGTCGCCTTCGTTTCAGCCCCTCTGGGGGACATTGAGCACCTCGCGCTTGATGGCAAGAATGGCTGGATCATACGCAAGGAGTCCTATGTCGCATCCTCGCCGACCGTCTACCTAGACGTCAAATGGGAGGGGTTCACGAAGGGGCTCTTTGGTCAAGGGTTGTTCATGATTAAGGCCACGGGCACAGGGGATCTCTTCATAAACACATTCGGCGCTATCGACCGACACACATTGGGGCAAGGCGAGCAGCTGATCGTTGACAACTTCCACCTGGTGGCATTCAACAACACGTGCACCTACAGGGTCGAACGCTTCGGGGGGATGAAGGAGACGTTGCTCAGCGGCGAGGGTCTTGTCACCCGGATAACGGGGCCAGGAGAAGTCCTCCTCCAGACAAAGAACCCGCGCGAATTCGCAGACTGGTTATGGACCCTTATAGAGCCGCGCGTCCAGTCCAGGGCAAGATGAGTTCTCAAAATTTCCACACCAGTGGGTAAGAAAGAATGACACTGATCGAAACGAGCTTGAAATCGCCGAACCTGAACCGAGGCGGGGCATCGAGCACGGGTGCGGCAGTCGCGCTGCTGCTGATAGTCTCCGCGCTCGCCGCCGGGTTCGCGCTCTACTCCTTCAACCTGAAGGGACAGCTCGACGAGACGAGGGCCGCCCTGGACGCCCAGAGCGCGCTCGCGAAGTCCCTCCAGTCGCAACTCTCGGAAGCGTGGTCGGAGAGCTCCAGCCTCCGGGCTGAGAACCTCGCCCTCTCGGCGAACCTCTCGCTCCTCAGTTCAGACTACTCCTCGCTCCAGTCTTCGTACAACGCGCTCCAGTCGAGGTATTCCTCGGCGCTGTCCGAGTACGCAGAGCTGAGCAGGAGCGTAGAAGCCACGATGGACTATATCCTGTCGTACGCGTCGCTCACGGAGGCGTTCCCGAGGACGATAAACGACAAGGAGGTGAAGGCGACCGCGTCCGCAGTTTCCTCCGCCGGAGTCACAGCGTCGAACACGTGGGCCTCGTACGAGAGGATCTACAACTACATAAAGTCCCGCATAACTTACGTGAACGACGTAGAGGTGCCATACATCAGCCGCATCCAATACGTCTCGCTGCCCGACGCGGGCGGGAGGTCTTGGTCGCAGTACGCCGAGAGCGTCAGCACCGGCACGTGGCGGAACTACGTCCAGTCCCCCTCACAGACACTCAAGTTGGAGCAGGGCGACTGCGAGGACCAGGCGATCCTCGCGTACGCGATGCTCAAGTACTACATGAAGTACGTCTACGGGACGGAATACAGCCTGTACCTGGCTTACATCGAGTTCAACTCCGCCGACTCCGCGCACCTCGCCGTCTTCATCCCCGTGCAGGGCGGGAACCTGTGCGTCCTAGACCCGGCGGGGAGCTACCTGACGCGGTCGTGGGGGTCGATAGCCTCGAAGCCGGCGGCGCAGGAGCTCTCCTCCTACTCGGCTTGGTGGTCGGACGAGGGCGGGATCGCGAAGATAACGCTGTACAGCGTCAGCGCCACCACCGGCAGCTACTACGTCGCAGCGGAGGGGACGCTTAGCCAGGTCGCGGCACACCTCTCCTGAGATATCCTCTGTCAGTGTCGAAGAAGCTTTCTTGCACCTATCCATAAACTATGGCTTTTTATATGCGCCCACTCACATACGCCTTGGTTTTCGTACAAAAGCTGATGATCTAAAGAGTTTACTTGCAAACTAAATTTGGTAAATGTTATTTAAACAATGAAATAAGCTGTTTTTGTCACCGAAAAATTGTATGGGTGGCATCTTAAACTGGTTTTCTAAATAGGTCATTTGAAATATAAATGGAAAATAAATAAGTTATAAAATGTTGATTGAGCAGAATCTTATTTAAGGTTCTTCTATAGCTTTACAAATATCATATCATTTGTGGAAAGGTGGGCTTAGATGGATGGAGATAAGAATTCCATGCGGGGGAGATACGAGCTAGGTCACGAACGTGAGCAGAGATACAAGATGCGGTTTTTAGTGGTCATCTTTCTTGTACTCGTAGCGATCTCATTTTACGCGACCTACAACTGGCTCCTCGCCCTGGACGAGAACGAGCGCCCCTTTATGACGATGGGCGTCCCGACCGTGGTGGACGCGGAGGCGGGGAGCGCTGTCGTGATAAGGCTGAAGAGCACGTGCAGCGAGCCGCTGACGGTCGAGTCCGTTACCCTCCGCGTGCCGGGCTCGGGTGACGTCAGGGCGACCTCGCTCTCGTGCCGGGAGATCGCCCCGGGGGAACTCGTCCAGGTCACTGCTTTCTCGCCGGTCCCGCTGCCCGAAAAGTCTTACGAGGTGTGGCTAACGATAAACGGGAAGGACTACTCGATCGTGGCTAGGAGGAATGCATAAGCGGCTGGCACAGAACAGATTAGCCCACAGTGTTATTGTCACGAAAAAGTCGAACTTCCGATAAGGCATCTATGTAGTTTGTTTTAAGAGGTTATTCGAGGTTATATTGAGTCGACCCCACCTCACTCCATAGCTTGACTGTTTGATTGTTACCATGCGAAGGTAGCTGCCAAGCTTTGAACGGAATTCGATTTTGGCTTAACCAGAGGAACCTATCGGAAATAGGTTTTTTCTTAAAATAACGCTAATGTTGGTTAGTCATCAGTTCTATTTTCTGAGAATGAGGATAAGATAGATCGTTTTGAGAGAATGATCGTTCCGTCATTAGAAATCGGCTAAAAGTGCACTGAGAATTTTTTTATAATGGTTTATTACAGAGTTGTCTCATAAAAATACAGAAGTCTTTTAAATTAGAGTCCGAAGTAAAAAAGCCAAAGTTGTAGAAAAAATAAGCATCTGAAAGTACCTTTTCGTATCTGCTCTTAATTCTGATCGGTATACGCATCCGTCTGGCAATATTTGCAGAAGTGGTTTTTCAAATGTTTTCCAGAATGTACATTGAAATCAACATAAGGGCCTGCTAACACATGTGTAGCTAACTTGGTACCTTTAAGGCATACAATTATAGGCTTATGGATCCATGCAAAAGTAGCTCTATTCAAATATATTTGTTTAATATATAGTTTTTTGGAATATTACGCTTCATTCTGATAAATCAATAAATGATTTTTTCCTGTTTTTCCATATACGGGTTTATGACTACCGTCTTTGGGGCCTTTAGGAATAATGTTACAAAAATTATCAATTACTATGCGATATTTCTTTATTTTAAAGGAATTCTATATAATAGATATCTAATAAAATCATAAAAATTATGGTTAAATTAATTTTAATAAAAAAATTAAGTTATAAAATATCTTTAATAATTTTGGGGCTTTTTCAGAGCCTGCGGATGTACCTCTCGACCTCCCAGTTCGTCACTTGGATTCTGTAGGCGTCCCATTCCTTCCTCTTCACTGCTAGGTAGTTCTCGAAGGCAGTCTCCCCGAGGACCTCCTTCATGAACTCGCTCTTCTCAGTCTCGTCGAGCGCCTCCTTCAGTGACTCGGGTAGCGAGACGATGTTCCGAGCCTTCCTCTCCTCGTAGCTCATCTTGTACACGTTCAGCTCCGTCGGCGGTCCGGGATCTATCTTGTTCTTTATGCCGTCCAGCATCGCCATGCTCAGTACCGCGAACTGGAGGTACGGGTTCCCAGCCGGGTCAGGGCAGCGGATCTCGAACCTGGCCGCGTTCTTCCTCCCCCCGAAGTTCGGGATCCTGATGAGCGGAGACCTGTTCTTGAACGCCCATGCCACGTAGACGGGGGCCTCATACCCGGGTACGAGCCTCTTGTAAGAGTTCGGCCACGAAGCGAGGACCGAGCACATCTCCCTGCCGTGCTTCAGCTGCCCTCCAACGCTGTACCTGGCGATTTCGGACAGGTAGTTCGAGTTAGGGTCCTCGGAATAGAACATGTTCCTCGTGAGGTCCAGGTTCCAGAGGCTCTGGTGGACGTGCATACCCGAACCGTTCACCCCAAAGAAAGGCTTCGGCATGTACGTCGCTATGTAGCCGTTCCTTGCGGCAACAACCTTGGTGACCATCTTCATCGTTATCGCCCTGTCCGCCGTCGCAAGCCCCTCGTCGTACTTGAAGTCTATCTCGTTCTGCCCGAGGGCGACCTCGTGGTGCGAGATCTCGATGTTTATCCCGAACATCTCCGCGGTGTCCGCGATCTCCCTCCTGAGCTCGTCGGTCAGGTCCCCGGGGTGGAAGTCGAAGTAGCCGGCCATGTCTATCGGCTTCGGCACCTGTGAATTCTCCTCCTCCTTCAATAAGAAGAACTCGAGCTCGGGGGCGCAGAAGAACCTGAAACCTGCATCCTTGCACTTCGCTAAGGCCCTCTCGAGGATGTACCTAGGATCCCCTTCGAACCTCTTGTTGTCCGGGGTATACACGTCGCAGATCAACCTGCAAGAGGACTTCTCCTTGGTCCTCCACGGGATCACCGCGTACGTGGTTGGATCTGGGTAGAGTACCATGTCCGACTCCTCTATCGGCCTGTAGCCGGTGATCGAGGAGCCGTCGAAAGCCTGCCCGTTTTCGAAGATGCTTTCTATGTTCTTGGTACTCACCGCCAGGCTCTTCAGAACCCCGTTCAGGTCCGTGAAATGGAGCCTGGCGAACTTTATGTTGTTCTCGTTTATCTCGTGGACCACTTGGGTCACTTTTTCCTTCCAGACTGCATCTTTGAAGTTCTTCATATTCCCACCGATCAAATAACAATCCAAACAAGATATTTCTGTTCATATATAAAACTTTCTAAAGAATTTCTAAAAATTATTCAGTATAGTTCGCACATATTATAAAAATTTTACGATGGTAGTGAAAAAGGCGGCAGATAAAAAAAGGATAATTTTTGGGCTACTTCTGGTATGCCCAGAGGCTGTGTATGTTGCAGTACTCCCTTGCCTTCTTGACTTCTTTGGTAGTCTCGAACTCTGCTTCCGGGTTATCCTCATGGGTCAGGAACCTTATCATCACCGTGTCGCCTGTCGATGCCTCTATCCACTCTATGTAGTGCTCCGGCATCATCGGGTGCGGCGTCGACCCTACCTTGATCCTATAGCCCTTCTCCGTCTTCTCGACCACCGGGACGTGCTTCTCCTTGCCCATGTCCGCGGTCTTCTCCGTCTGGAGCTTCATCGGCTTCCCGCAGCAGACGAGCTGACCTGGTCCGGCATGCATCACCATCACTATGTTGCCGCAGACCTCGCACTTGTAGACCTGTAACCTCTCCGTCATTTCTTCTCCCCCTCCAGCTTCCTGTAGCAGAACCACCAGTCGAAGCCCTCGTACTTCTTGAGCCTCTCCTTCGCGTCTTTCACGTTGTTGGGCGGCGGTACTATCGCCTTGTCTCCGATGATCTCGTTGTTGGGCCAGTTCGCCGGGAGCGCCACGTTCTCCCTGTCGCTGACCTGGAGCGCCCTCAGGAACCTCAGGATCTCGTCCATGTTCCTCCCCACGGAGAGCGGGTAGTAGAGTATCCCCCTGATCACGCCGTCCGGGTCTATGATGAACGTCGCCCTCACTGCCTGCGTCCCCTTCGCCTCCGGATGCAGCATGCCGTAGAGCGTCGCTATCCTCCCCGTGTTGTCCGCGATTATCGGGAACGGGATCTCCACCTTAAGCTTCTCGGCTATCCACTCCTCCCACTTTATATGCGAGTAGACCTGGTCGATGGACAGCCCGACCAGCTCGGCGTTCAGCTCCTTGAACTTGTCGTACCTCTTCGCGAAAGCAACGAACTCCGTCGTGCAGACAGGAGTGTAGTCCGCCGGGTGGCTGAAAAGTATGACCCACCTGCCCTTGTAGTCGGCTGGAAAGTTTATCGGTCCCTTCGTGCTCTGCGCCGTGAATGCTGGCGCCTGGTCGCCTATGAGAGGCAGACTCCTAATTTCTGAAATTTTAATCACCTATCCTTATAACAGCTTCCTTCTTAATAAGCTTTGAACCAGAGGGAGGCCAGAAAAAGCTTAACTATCGAACGGCTGAGATCCTAGCCGATGACCGTGCTATCCAGAACTTCGGAGGCGATCGAGAGGTTCAACGCGCTGCACCGCGGTGAAGTCAGCGCCGATGTGCTGGAGGAGACGGGGCGGCGCCTCGTAGTCCTCTTCCGCGGAGCGATAACAGAGAGCTGCTGCGCGTTTGATTATTTCGACGATCTCGCAGCGATCTTGGAGGAGTGCCATGGCGTCAAGTACGCCGCGTGGCAGTGCTCTACTTATCCGAAGATCGAGCGAGGTTTCGAAGTCACATATGCCAGGATCGACTTCCTCGACGAGATCAGGCGCGTCATTGGTGAAATCCGCCCAAGGGTCGATGAGCGGATCAGGGAATTCGAAGCCTTGGGGCGCAGGAAGGATCCGGACGAGGTCTTCAGCGAGCTCTGCTTCTGCATCCTCACTGCCAATTACACCGCGGAGGGGGGGATCAGGATACAGCGGAGCCTGGCGCAGCACTTCAGGAGCAAGCCTATACAGGAGATGGCGGAGTGCCTGAGTTCGCTCGGGCACAGGTTCCCCAACAAGCGCGCTGAGTTCATATGCGGTGCGAGGCGGCTCTGCGACGGGATCCTCCAGGCGCTTGGGATGGACGACCTGCGGGCTAGGGAGTGGCTCGTCGAGAACGTGAAGGGTCTGGGGTACAAGGAGGCGAGCCACTTCCTTAGGAACATCGGAAGGAAGGACGTCGCAATCGTCGACAGGCATATCCTCCGGTTCCTTCAGCAGAAGGGACTTATAGATTCAATCCCGAAAACCCTCTCCCGCAGGAAGTACCTCTCGTTCGAGAGGTTGCTGTCCGAGATATCCGCCTCTCTGGGCATAAGCCTCGCCGAGCTGGATCTCTACCTCTGGTATATGATGACCGGCAAGCTCTTGAAGTAGAGCTCAAAACGCCATTCTTTCGTAGTATGAAGGATTGTTGCGAGGACGGGTTCTGTCCGCCAAGGCGACGAGAGGGGGATCTCTGAAGCCTCGCAGAAGATAAAATCGATAATCCTGTCGGAGCCCCTCTCCCCTGATGTCGAAGAAGCGGATGTCTCCCCTCTCCGAAGCCGACCCAGACGCTCTGTGGGCAATCCGATCATCTGCCACCGCCGAAGACCTGGCGGCAGCCTCCTTCGCAGGGCAGCAGGACACCTACCTAAACGTCCCGACCAGCGGAATCAAGGACGCGGTGAAGTGCTGGGCTTCTTTCTGGAACGAGAGGGCGATCGCCTACCGCCAGAGCAACCGCATCCCGCACGAGGACGGTGGCATGGCGGTGGTTATCCAAAAGATGGTCAACGCCTCCTCGTCCGGTGTAATGTTCACTTGCAACCCTGTCTCGGGGGCGGACGAGATCGTCGTTGAGTCTACTTGGGGGCTCGGCGACTCGGTGGTTTCTGGGAGGATCATGCCTGACCGTTTCGTGATCAGCAAGGATCCGTTCTCGGTCAAGGAGATGAAGATCGGAAGCAAGCCGACCGCGATCTACCTCTCGAGATCAGGTAGCATGCCAGTAGATGTGGACCCTCAGCTGCGGGCGGAGTCGTCCCTGTCGGACTCGGAACTCAGGACGCTTCACGACCTAGGCCTCAGGATAGAGGCTCGGTTTGGAGCACCCCAGGACGTTGAATGGGCTCTGGAGGGCGGCGAGTTCTACATGCTCCAGTCCCGACCGGTGACGACCGTTGGAAAGGAGGAGGCGCTCTGGACGCGTGCATACGGGGACGAATACTGGGCTGACGTAACCTCGCCCCTATTCTTCTCATGGCTCGGCGAGTGGCTCTCAAAGTACGTCCTAGAGGAAGGCTACCGGGTGATGGGATACTGGGAGCTCCAGGGGCTGGAGCTGCTGAAGCTCCACAAGGGGCACATCTACTTCAACACAGCGGTGCTCGAGGCGGTCTTCACGTTCAACCCCCGATTCTCCCGGACGAAGGAGCTCCTCAACTACTTCCCTGAGAAGGACCAGGAGAGGGTCGCCAACGCAAAGACAAAGATCTTGAGGCGCATCTGGGCAGAAATCAGGATCTTCTTCAAGGACAGGGACGGGATGATAACCCGGACCCACAAGGCATACGAGGAGTGGGCAGCCAAGTTCCTGGAGGAGATGAAAGAATTCGACAGCTTTGATCTCAAGGCGCTATCCGACGCCGAGCTCCATTCGCAGTACTCCGGAATGGTCGAAAAGTTCCTGAAGCACTTCAGGCTTATCCGGTACGGCATGGTCACGCACAGCATCGGGACCAACATGATCGTCAAGAGGTGGCTCTCGGAGTGGCTGGGGGACGCCTCGGGTGCGCTCTACGCCAGCATCGTTTCCGGGCTGCCGGACAACAAGACCATAAAAACAAACAATGCCCTTTTGGGACTCGCGCGTTATCTGAGGAACGACTCCGCCGCCTCTGCCTTGATAAGGAGCGTGCCCTCCAAGGAATTCCTCAGTGCCCTCCGGAGCGATCCTGCACTGCAGGACTTCGCAGCGAAGTTCGACTCATTTCTTAAGGACTACGGGCACCGTTCACACACACGTGAGATGTACTTTCCGAGGTGGGCGGACGACCCGACTTTGGTTGTCGATATGCTAAAATCCCTTGCGAACTCGCCTGACATCGACATCGAGGGGCTCGAGAAGGAGAAGCAGGAGAGGCGGCTTGCCGCCGAGAGGGAAATACTCGAGAGGATCTCGCGACTCAGCTTCGGTTTCTTCAGAAAGCGGATCTTCCGAACTGTGATGAAGTACGCCCAGATCTACCTGCAGTTCAGAGAGAACCAGCGCTTCTACCTCGACCACATAATCTACAGGCAGAGGCGGATTTTCGTGGAGTACGGGCGGAGGCTTGTCGAGAGGGGCCTGATAGAACAACAGGACGACGTCTTCTTCCTCACCAAGGAGGAGATCTTCGCTATGGCGGAGGGGGCCTTTCCAGACATGAGGGAAAAGATCAGGGAGAGGCGTAGGGAATTCGACGCGTACAGGGACAGGCTGCCGCCGAAGTTTCTTAAAGGGAAAGTCGAGTTCGACGACACGGTGACCCTCGACAAGGGGGTTACGAAGGTGATTGGGACCTCGGCGAGCCCGGGGATAGCGACCGGGAAGGTCAGGGTGGTCGAGTCGATAGAGGGGCTAGGCGAGGTCGAGACCGGAGATGTGCTGATCACCTCGAACACCGACCCTGGCTGGACACCCGTCTTCTCAAAGCTGGGCGCCCTCATCACCGAGACCGGGGGAATCTTGTCCCACGGCGCAGTCGTCTCCCGCGAGTATGGGATCCCGGCGGTAACCGGGGTAAAGGACGCGAAGAGCATCTTCCGTACCGGTCAGACCGTTACAGTGGACGGGAATCAGGGAGTGATATTGCTGCTCGGGTGACAGCCTGAGAGGGGTTGTGCCACATGGTTCCTGAAAATACAGATGTTCCGCACAAGCCCGGGACCGATCCGGACTGGAGCGAGAGCTTCAACTTCGACCGAAAGAACGGGATCCTGGCATTCATGAGAATCGGGATCACGCCCAACAAGGGCAAAAAGAACTTCTTCTGCGGGCTAATCATGCCAGACGGCGAGTTCTTGATTAACAAGTCAGAACTGCCGCTTTTAGGGGAGCCGCTGGAAGCCGGGTCCCTCCGGTTCGAGAAGATCGCGCCCGAAAAGCTCTGGTCCCTTTCTTTCGACGGATCGCTATTCCGGCCGGGTCCGGATTCTCTTGAAGGTCGTGCAAAAAGGGTCCAGTTCAAAGTGCTCTTCGAGTCCCTGAATAAGATTTTCGACTACAGGGATTGTGTTAGCGGGCACAAGGAGATCGTCTCCGGGCGGGTCGCCTCAGAGCACCTGGAGCAGTTCGGCCGTGCCACCGGTTCGATGAGCGTGGGCGATTCCGTTCTTGAGATCAATGCCCTCGGGGAGCGGGATCACTCGTGGGGTGTCCGGGACTGGAACGCCCCAAAGATGTGGATATGGCTCACCTGCCAGTTCTCTGAGGAACATGCCCTGAACGTCACAAAGCTTGTGATGGGCGACGAGGAAGTCGACGCCGGTTTCGTACACATAAGGGGTAGAAATATCCCCGTGATCTCAGCTAAGATAGAGACCAAATATTCAGAGGACGGGAGTCCAGCTTCTCTTAAGATGGTCCTGAAAGACGGCGAGGGGCGGCTCCACGACATCTCCGCAAACGTCGAGAAAATGGCAACACCCCCTTTCAGGAGCGAAGACGGAAAGCGCCTATCCCTCCTGTATGAGCCGCTAGCAAGGTACGAGCAGGGCAAGGAAACAGGGTACGGCGTCGCGGAGTACCTGGTCAAAAAGTTCTAACCGCACCAGGCTACCACTATTAGAGTGAGAAAATGGGTGATCCTGTCACCACACCCTTATCGCGCCCTCGGGGCAGACTTCAACGCACTTCATGCACTTAGTGCACAGCGAGTTCCATACCGGGGTGATCCTCCAGTACTGCGGGTCGATAGGGTCCTGCTCGAGCCCCACTGTTTCGTGCATGATGAACACGGCTGGGTCGCAGACGCGGAGGCACCTGCAGCACTCCCTCGGATCGATCTTGCCTTTCTCCCCGCACTTCTCGTAGTCTATCTCGATCCGTATCTTCTCCGGCAGACCAAGCACTAGTACCTCCCCCTTGCGATCGGGACATCCTCGCGCGGCATGAGTCCAAGCGCGTCGTGGGTGCACGAATGCCTGCAGACGCCGCACCCCCAGCAGACCTTCGGGTCAACAATGGCCCTCCCCAGCGACGGGACTAGCCTGATCGCGCCGAACTGGCACCTGTGGACGCACATACCGCACGCCTGGCATTTGTCCGCGTCGACGCTCATCACATACTCCGACTTGTATACCGTGTGCAAGCCAAAGTCACGCCTGAGCCTGAGCCCGCCGCACTCAGGGTTCTCGCATGAGCATATGGCATTTATGTAGGGCACAGGCTGGAACCAGACCGAAGCGACGTATCCCCTGCGGTTATGCTCCTCTATCCTCTCCATCGCCTCCTCCCTGCTTATCCTGGCTGTGTTGTTCTCGGGAATGAAGCGCGGGAGCCTCTCGATCACCGTCGAGAGGACCCCGAAGTTTATGCAGCACCTCTCCTTTATCCCCCGCTGCATCCACCTGCACATGCAGTAGTTCTCGATTATCGGTTCGGCTGCGAGGTTACCCAGTATTACCTTGGCCTCCTCGAGGGGTACGACCTGCCCGAAGTGCCCATCTGCCCTTCTTGGGTTCCGATTCTTGGACTCGCTGTGTATCATCCTCTCGGCCTGCCACCTGAGAACCCTCCCGATTATCGGTAGCTTCAGCTTGTATCCTAGATCGATCGAGGAGATCCCCATGATCTTCCTTATGTACACCTGCTCAAAGTTGGTCCACTGCTCGGTGAGGTACTCCTTTGCCCTCAGCTCGTCCGCCAGCTCATTCGAGTAGTTCTTGGCATTCATGTACCACTTCTTCCCAGCGCCGTGCTTAGTGCACCAGTTGCACACCATATATCACCGGTCTGGCAGCATTTCTATTCCGTTAAAGATATATCACTTGTGAACTCTCGGTCGTTTGTAGAAAATCCTTTGACTGTAAGAGCAACGGTTCATACATGTTGTGTGCACAGGCTGATGGTGTATCGTCTGTTATCCAGAAGGCAAAATTATCTCAATAATGACCTGCATGACCTCCGGATTGATGGAGGGCTGCTGAAAAATACCAGTTCGAGATCGCCTGAAAATTAATTCTTCCTGCCATTGTTTTGGCTGATTAGTTGCAAGAGGCTTCTGTACCGTTGAAGGAACTCCCTCCCCTTCTCTGTGGTGCAGTACTTCGTCCCGTCTCCGAAGGTACTCAGGAGCCCGTGGTCGATCAGCAGCTTTATGTGCTCCTCGGCGCGGAGGAAGTTGAGGTTCGCATTGTACACGATTGCAGTCTTGTTCACCCCGCCCTTCTTATCCGCCACTTCAAGTATCGAGGAGAGGACATCGAATAGTGCCCTCTTGGATTTTCCCAAACCTATCCCCCGTTAGCTGCCAGATCGTAAGCGATATTGGAAACTAAAATCTGCAGTTTACATTATTATTATGAAAATATAAAAACATTATTATGTTTATCTGTAATACAATAATTAAATAAAAAAGATAAAAAACAGTGTCAATCTTCGGAAACTTTGTATGTATACTTGGTGCCGTTGTCTATCACCGAGAAGTGGTGCTCCTTATCAATCAGTGTATGCAAGATTGGTCGTGCCAAAATCTCGGCGAGCTTCTTCAGCTCCTCGAAGTCTCTGACTTCCACTCGTCTTAGCGCCTCCTCTTCCTCGATCCCAGCCTCAACAATTATGTCCTTGTTTGCTCCCAGTATTTGCTTGACTGTCTCAGAAGGACCCTTCGGAAGCCGCTTTCTGAGCCTCATGAACCAGGTCACGCCGAGCCCGACCAGGGATGCAACGAGAGCTACTGCGAACAAGATCCTCTGCATGCTCACGCTTTCGTAGACGACCTTCTTCGTGTCCACCAGCTTCCCGTCCTTAATGGTATTGATTGGGGAAACCGTCAAGTACCTGCCTGCGATATCCTGTTTGAAGGACACGTTCGCCTGAGGCACAAAGCTGTCCTGAACAGTCCCAGCCGAAGTGACCGCGATTGAGGAAATAGTGGGCGTGATCTTCAGATTGTACTCAGTCGTGCTCGTGCCAGTTTCAAGGTCGATCACTTTCACGAATGCATCTAGGGCGCTCTTGTTAACGGCGAGGTAGAACTCTCTCCCCCCCATGCTGAGGTTGAGCAGGGCAGATGCCTCCGCCGGACTCAACTCCCTGCTCCACCTATTGGGCGACTCTATCGCTACTTTGAGAGACAGTTCCGTGTCTAGACTGCTGATGGACGCGTTCGTGACAAAGCCGTACTCAAAGCGAAGATCCATCCATTCCAGCAGGTTGGTGTAGACCCTCTGTACCTCTGGGCCGACCTCGGTCCTGTTGTATATCAAGTTGGGGGCGAGATGCGCGACGAAATCGTAACTTCCCGAATGCCTGTACGCTGCCTTGGTCGTGATTTCAACCGTTTCCGTTGGGCTCTGGTAAGCATAGAAAAGACCGATGGCGTTTATTATTGAAGTTATTACGAATACAATGATTGCAATTTTTAATATGGAAACTCTCATAATAATACCATTCCTTTTCAAATTATTAAGTTTTTACAAAAAATTAAGTTCAGGGGCTGTACTCCCAAGGTGTCGAGTAAGGCAACTCAGTCAGTATTGTGGCTATGTGGTTCTCGTCCTCCGGCGACAGCGATATTGCGACGCTCCCTGTGTTCGCCAAGAGTTCTCCCTCGTTGCTTGTTGCAAAGACCGTTGCCCCCTGATTGACAATGTATGTTGTGCCGCCCGAGGTCGGTGCGTACCACCCGGCAGGGTTCTGGAGGGTCTGGATCCACAGCTCGAGGCAGACGCCCTCGCCCTCGGAGAGTTCACCCACCTCCCAGATTATGTAGTCCTTGCTGTAGTTCCCTGGTCCTGGGAAGCTCAATATGCTCACGTTGCCCTTTCCCGCCGTCCAGTTGATTGGCCCGAACTGGTTCTCCAACCGGTCCGTGATCAGGACTCCAGAAAGCGTCTCATTGCCGCAGTTGTGGACGCAAATCGTAAGCTTGAACTTTGTCGGGAAATGGGGAGGATTGGCATTCCCTATGTGTATGAGGCTGGTCCTCTCTGAAAGATCCTCACCGGTGGTGGCATTGGTGAAGGCGCCGTCGAGGGTCTTCTGGATGCCTACACAAGGCCCACCCGTGCCTCCCCCGCCCCAAAAGCCCGTATGTACCGTCCCCTGGATCTCGAGCGTCTGGAAGAGCAGCG
>JASFYK010000030.1 GCA_030055545.1 Thermoproteota archaeon
GTCAGCTGAAACTTCCATAATCGGCTTCGGCAGCTGTATGAGAAGCCTTTTGCCCTTGTCGAAAAGCTCCACCCTTGTGTCATCACCATCAGAAATCCTTACGAAGCTCTCGACGCGATCGCGTATCCTTTCGGCCCTATCCAGAATTGCGATATCTGGAATGGCATAGTGAGGCAATCTGCAGTATTCCCCGCCGAGCTCTCCGGTGCGAAGCGATTTCTGGACTTTGTCGAGGTCGATCACAACTGTCCGCTTCATCTCGTATAGCATATTCGCTATAGCGTGGTTTCTCGAGGGATCCAGGCCTTCGACGGGGACTTTTTCCGCTACCAATTTCCCACAATCATTGTAGATGTCAACACATTCTGATTCGAGCGTATTGCGATTGACCATCGGGATCACCTAGTGCGGAGGTATAACGGGGTCACGCTCCCCCTCAGGCATGAATTCGCGCAGCGCGCCTTTGACGAGCGTCTTCCTTATGTTTCCAAAGTCGAAGCCAGCAAGATTCTCTGAGAAGGCAATCTTCACGAGCGGGTTGCAGGCATATGCGCCTCCTCGAGCGATGTAAGCCCCGGCTATTGCGGACGGGAATGTGGTCAGGTTTGCGACCACATTGTAGTCAGGGTAGCTCGCATTGCGCATCTCCATAACTTGAGCCTGGTCCGTCAGCAATGTCCAATCGTTAGCTTGACCTTGGTTGTGGAATTGATCCTGGGCGAAGAAGCCAAGCCTGCCAGTCCGCTCCTTCCTTATCATCTGGCTCAGGTGAGCGGCCTCCACGCCTATCATCGGATGACCGGATGCCAGGCCTCCGGCTATCGCAGTAGAGTAGGCCATTACCCTTGACCTGAGCGACCCGCCGAAGAGCATTTCGCAGACCAACGGCGAGGAGTCGTAGATGTCCTGGCAGTACTTCGATCCCGCCTTGGCCACCTCCTCTATGGTAGAAATGGTCCAAGGAGCCTTTCCGTAGCCGCCATACTTCTCGACAACCCAGCCTGCCATGTGCTCCACAATGCTGTCAAAGACTTCATTACTAATGAGGAAGAGGACCCTGATCGGGGCTCCAAGCCCCCCTGAGAGCATCTGCTGGAGCCAGCCTGCATCAAGAAGTATCGAGGATATCTCTGCTACATCAAGTAGGTATTTCACAGGATCGTCAGGGTAGACCCTGTCAGTCTGGACTATGTCGCAGATGTATCCGAACGGGATGCCGCCGGGGGAATTCTCTCCCCTACCGTATCGCACTGCGATGGTGTCGCCTATACCTATTATCGTGCGGTGCCTTAGTGTGTAAACCAGAGTGTTAATCGCAGTCTCCCCAGAGATGCCGTAAACGTTGGCAAAAGCGGAGAGGCAGGTCGTGGCAACCCAGCGCTTTGTCATGGCCGACCCGTAGTTCCTCACCGCGATCGTGGGTATCCTTGCCAAAGCGAATATCTTGTCGCCAATCGCTTTCTTCAGAATGTCTGCCTTCTCCTGAGGGAAAAGGCGGTTGATGTCCAAGACTATCCGCTTGTCGAGTAGATCCGCAACCTTGTCGTCGCCGCTGAAGAGCTTGACATAACCGTCCCTGACCAGGAGCGGGTTTATCTCGAACATGTGCTCTTGCACTGCCGCCGCGCCCCCTATCGTGTGGTTCCATACCTCCATAACCCGGTTGAGCGTCTCAGGGGTGACGGCCTTCCCGAGCCTCTTCTGCAGTATCTCGTGAGCGGGAGTCAAATCCATTATGGCAGTCCTGGCAATGTCATCGAAAAGCTGCATGATCGCGGCGTTGTTGCATATGTGCATATCCTCCCCTTCGACAACGACTTTTTCCTTGCTTATCTCGTACGGGGCGATCTTTCTCTGCCCGAGCGGGATACCTAGTTCAGGGTTGTATCTCGGGATCCCAAGCTCACTCTCGAGTTTCCTTGCGTAATCGTAGAACTCCCTTTTCCTTTTGGATTGCCGCCAGGCCCCATATCTGTAGAAGGCCGTCCGGCGATTCTTGTCTGACTCCTTGAATACTTTTTCAAGGGACTTTACATAGTCCGGAATTGCTTCATCTTTTCTTTCCTTGTCCTTAACCAAAACGCTCACCAAAATTCTTCATGTCTTTTCTGATGAAAGAGGAAAGTCTCCTAGTGAAAATCGCATCTCCGACGTCTGACTTTCCATGATCCAGCCTGAACTCGAAATCGCACCTTGGGCACCGGAGGTTGGGGCAATTAAACACGGCCTCCCTGCAGCCAACGCATGCAATGCCTCTAGACTGGAAAATAGAGAACCTGTAGTGGCAGTGCGGGCACTCGTAAATCTCTGCCGTTGCTTTGGACACGTCCCTTACCAAAGCCTCCTCCCAAGGTTCCGTCATAAATCTTTACACCTTTGAAAAAATAAAAAATGTGTTATTTAGGTCGGTATTTCTTCGCGGATATTACGAAGGCTTCGATGTTCTCAAGTGGCGTTGCAGGCGGTATGCAGCAGTCAGCAACATGAACATACTTTCCGCCTGGGTAGCACACGTCTAGAAGGCGTTTAACTTCTGCTTCGATCTCGCTAGGGGACCAGAACGCCAGCTGATCCGAGGCTCGGAATGTGCCGCCGACTGCCACCCGCGGAGAGAATTCTGCGAAGAACTTCTTCTTCTGTGCCATAGTCTCTGCATCCTTGTAGTATCCCCAGACAAGAGTTGGCATCTCATCCAATCCGAATTTGGCCATCTCGTCGACGACAAGATCAGCGCTTGGACCGGAGCAGATGTGGCGGGCATAGCTGAGGAAGCCCATCTTTTTTGCTGCCTGCAGGTACTGCCTCTCGTACGGGACGCAGAACTGCCTGAAGTGCTCGGGGCTGAGGACCGTCTCGCTGCCCGCCCCTGAAGCGAAGCCAGTAGCCCCAGCGGACTGCCAGCCTTCGATTATATTTATGCATGCCTCCGTCGCAAATTTTACAACATCGTGGGCGAACCAAGGCCGGCGCATGATGTCGAAGGAGATGTCCCAGAGGCCCCTTATCCTGGCGCCTACAGAGAATGGCCCAACCGTCCCAGCGCCTATAGGATAATGATTTCCGAAATCGCGGACCACTTTCCTGAGAGCGTTGTAGATGCACGGAAGGTCGCCATCAACCCTCGGGTCGGGTATGTGTACCCTATCCAGATCCTCGGGTGATTTTATTACATAATCCACAGGCGCCGGCAACTGATCTTTGAAGTATTTGTCCTTAGTGCCTATCGCCACAGCCTCAACGGTTGTGTAGGTAGTTACAGAGATCATGTCTGGCTTGAATTTTTCGGTTATTGCCTTGATCCCTTTGTGAAGCAGCACCCCGCTCTTGTCTCTCACCACATCAGCCACTGTCACTTGCGGCAGACCTAGACCCGTTTCTTTGCGGCCGAGCCACCCTATGCACACCCTGTCGGTCGGTTCGCCTCTGAAAGTCGCGGAAACCCGATCGAATGTGCTCATTTCCTCCTTCGGAAAGTCGGACATTTCAGGCTCCTCCTTTATTTATGAAATCATGTATTTTGTTTACAGCATCTATTGCGTCCTTTGCATACATTATTTTCAGCTCCTCAGCCAGTGCTGGGCTGGTCGCGTAACCTCCTATTATGAAATGTGTCCGGTCGCCTCTAACCTGCCTCACTCTCTCTACCGTCTTCCTGAGCGACATGAGACCAGGAGAAACTAGTGCAGACATTCCCACGATATCAGCATCGTGCTCCTGTGCCTTTGCAGCGAAGAGGTCGGGAGGGATGTCCACGCCCAGATCGAATACATCGTGCCCTGAGACTTCAAGCATCGTCTTCACGAGGTTCTTGCCTATATTGTGGATGTCGCCCTCAACGGTTCCTATAACTATTCTTAGGGGTTTGCCTTTTTTGGGCTCGGACTTGAGCTTTGGCTCAATCAAAGCCAATCCTTTTTTGAAAGCGTCGATAGTCACAACGAGCTCGGGCAGAAACGCCTCCTTGTTTGAAAGCTGCTCGCCCACATGTAAAACACCAGCTGAAAGCAATTCAAAGATCTTTCTAGCACCCGTGCCCATCTCCAAGAGTTTATTGACTGTTTGCTCGGTCGCTTTCACATCGCCCTTGATTACACTCTGCTTCAGAACTTCGGCTAGTCGGGTCTCTTCTGTTGCTCCCAAGACAGACCACCAATCATATCTATCAAGTTGCTCAAACATTATTTAAAGTTTGGCAATTTTAATTTACCTATGTGATCCCAATCATCTTTTGTGTACTTTGTAATATTTTGTAATGCATTAACTTAATTTAATCGCCAGGTATCCTGTATTTGACATATATAGCTAATCAAAAAATAAGGATCAATAACCTTTTTAAAATTATCACATACAAATATCAGCTGGCGAGAAAAATGTCTAAGAAAGAAGAAATGACACCGTACGAGAGGCTGATGGCTGCCTTTGAGTTGAAAAAGCCCGACAGAGTCCCAGTGACCCCATTCGTCCGAGAATGGTGCGTTAGACAGGCAGGGTACAAGTTCTCCGAGGTGATGAACAACACGGAGAAGTACGTGTACTCCCAGTTGTATTCGATAAGGAAATATGGCTACGACATGGTTCTTGATTTGCTGGCGGTGCATGCCGAATCTGAGGCGATGGGAAGCGTGTTGAAAATTCCGGACGACTCGCCTCCCTCGGTCGACATCCCAGCAGTAAACGACTACTCAAAGGATCTTCCTAAAATCAGGATACCTCATCCGAGGAGAGACGGGCGGCTGCCGCTTATCTTGAAAGGGACTGAGAGGCTAAAGGAGGCTGTTGGTGGCACGATTCCTGTGATGGGATATGTCCAGGCCTGTTGGAGGCACACTTGCATGATGAGGGGGACTGAGAGGGCACTACTTGACATGAAGAAGAATCCAGACGCCCTCAAGGAACTGCTGGACATAGCCACTGAGAGCTGCATAGTCTATGGCGAGGCGGTGGTTGAGGCTGGTGCGGACCTGATCTGGGTATCGGATCCGACATCCTCGGGGGATATGATCTCGAAGAAGGCTTTCGAGGAGTTTGTGTACCCATTCCTTCGCAGGCAGATAAGGGCATTCAAACGCATGGGAACCAAGGTCTTCCTGCACATTTGCGGGAATGTGAACGACAGGCTGGAAACTATGGCGAATACTGGTGCAGATGCAATTAGCGTGGACGAGAAAGTGGATCTCGCAAGAGCCAAAGACCTCATCGGAAAGAGAGTTTGCATCATGGGCAACATCAGCCCTGGCGTAACACTCCTCCAGAAGACGCCGCAGGATGTTGAGCAAGAGTGCAAGGTTGCTCTTGAGAAGGCGATGGAAGGAGGAGGGTTTGTTCTTGCCTCGGGCTGCATAATACCAGCAGCAGTCCCGGGAGAAAACATTGCAGCAATGGTTAATTCAGTTAAGAAATATGGTGTCTATCAATAGAGGTGTCAAGAATGTCAGAAAAAAGAGAATTGTTCGAAAAACTAGCCAAATCCGTTGTCGATGGAGACGAAGAAGGCGCAAGGCAGTTAGCAGAGGAAGTCGTGAAGAGGAATATCGATGCTTACGAAGCGATAATGGAAGGGCTAGCGGTAGGGATGAACAAGGTGAGCGAGCTCTACGAGAAGGGGGAGTATTATGTCCCAGAGGTCCTTCTATCTGCAAGTGCCATGAATGTAGCCGTTGAGATTCTGAAGCCGCACATAAAGATAGACAAAACCGCAAAGCCGATCGCAGTGGTGCTCGGAGTTGTCGAGGGGGATATCCACGACATCGGGAAGAACCTTGTGAAGATCATGCTGGACGCCGCGGGCTACAAAGTGATAGATCTCGGGAAGGATGTTCCAATCGGGGAGTTCGTCAAGGCCGCGAGGGACAACGGCGCAGAGGTGATTGGAATGTCTGCCCTCATGACCACAACAATGCCTGGCATGAAGAAAGTCGTCGATCAGCTCGTTGCGTCAAATTATAGAGACAAGGTCAAGGTGATGATCGGAGGTGCTCCAACAACCATGGAGTACGCGAAGTCTATAGGGGCTGACATGTGGGGCAAGGATGCCTCATCGGCGGTGGGCATAGTCAAGAGCCTAACCGCACGCTAAATTTTTTTGGGGTGCGCTTATTCCCGAGGTATACCTCGAAAAGGTCTCAAAGAAGTACAGAGTGGGCAAGAGTGAGATAACGGCTCTGGATGAAGTCACACTGCGTTTGCCCGACAGTGGCATCGTGATCATTTCCGGACCGTCAGGTGCGGGAAAGAGCACGCTCATAAGGGCGATATCTGGCCTTGAATTGCCATCGAAGGGATCGATTTACGTGGAAGGGGTGGACATAACCCGCCTTGGGGCATACGAACTGGCATGGTTCAGGAGAAAGAAGTTCGGCTTCAAGCCCCAGGATCCCAAGCTTATACCGCAGTTGACAATACTGGAGAATGTTGCACTCCCGCTCCTGTTCAACTATGT
This sequence comes from Thermoproteota archaeon, assembly GCA_030055545.1. Classification (GTDB taxonomy): domain Archaea; phylum Thermoproteota; class Methanomethylicia; order Methanomethylicales; family Methanomethylicaceae; genus Methanosuratincola. Next base: position 6,440 of record JASFYK010000030.1, read on the forward strand.
CCCTAGGAAGTGCGCTCTTGAGGCTGCGATGGAGCTGCTCCAAGAAGTGGGCCTTGGTGAAAGGATCATGCACAAACCGGACGAGGTAAGCGGCGGGGAATACGAGAGGGCAAGCCTTGCGCAGACCATAATAGGCTCCCCTCCGATCGTGATCTTGGATGAGCCGACTGCCCACCTTGATCCCGAGAATTCAAGGAAAATAGCAGAGCTGGTGAAGGCAAAGCAGAGGGAGGCAGGGTCCCTTTACATAGTCACAACGCTGGAGGACACGATAATACGGGAAGCGGATCTGAGGGTCTACATAAACAAGGGAAGGATCGAATTTTAAATCATAGCTCGAATGTGAGCGTCGGTAATAATCATAGCTTCTCCGCCCTCCGGGATCCCTTGTAGACCTTATATTCGATTATGCTTTGCCTGATCAGAGCGCCGAGGTTCTTAGCGAGGAAAGTGTTCTCAATGTCACGCCCTTTTTTAACTTCAGAACAGGTTAGCAGCGGGCATTTGCCATCTCTAAGCCTCAACCTAGCCTTCAGTAGGGGCAGTGTCTCGTCGTCACGGAATGCCTTGTCTAAACTTATACCCGCACTTGCAAGAAAGATGCTCGACTCTCCGCCGCTCGTGCCCAAGTACCTGCATCTGACAAGCAGCTCAGTGTACTCATTCCTCAGGACTGAATTCTCTATTATCATAAGCTCCGAGCGATCCTTCAAGACCTCGTCGAGGAACGACCTCAAATCATCAGCTTCGGACGGGTAAACCAGCGAGGGGACCTCAAGATCAGAAAGTGGTCTGAAGGCACCTCTGCCCAATAGGCTGATCCTGAGCGACTTTATAGCGGAATAGGAAGGAGGGACTGTCCCAAAAGCTAAGCTGACCAAGAGAGAGTAGAATATCTTTACATTTTGGAGTTGTGAAGCGGGAATCAGAATGGCGACCAACAGCCCAATAAAGTAACCGATCAGAGCGAATGTGAGTATCCTAAGAATGCCGAGCCTGAAGATGTCTGACGGAGACACCCCATGGCAAATGAGCGCCTCGAGCTCCTCCCTTGTATCGTACTCCAAGGCAAAAGAGGTCGTTAGTGTAAGCACGCCAACCACGAAAAGCACTATATAGAGCGCCTCCCCATCAAGAAAAGTTTCGTTGAAAATCAACGAGTAGGTAAGAACGGCCACGCCGGTCGTCATGCATGCTGTGAGCGGCAAGCGCTGGAGGGCCTTGTGATAAGCCAGCGAGATCATAGCGTATGTCTTGGGGTCCAAGAGGGCATCAAGGCCCCGCATTAGTCTGTTCACCCTTCAATAAAAGACGTAGTATCAGGACGCTTATTAAGATGAAGAGTGCTGCTAGGAAGAACATAGACTGGTATGATCCCACTGCCCAGATTAACATTCCCAGAAGCGATCCAAGAGGGGTTACCGCTGAAGAGAAGAGATTGAAGGATTGGGCTTCGCATTTTTTTATCGTGTTGACCGCAGCAACTACAAAAGTGTTGTATGCACTCACGTCGATCAGTGCAACAAGCCACAACACCATGAAAAAGTACCGAGAAGGTGAGATCCCCAACACGATGAAGACTAGAAGCAGCGAAAATCCGATGGTTGCGACCATACTTCTTTGGAGGGACTTCTGGGAGGCAAGTGCTCTGCCTAGCAAGTTGGTAAGGAGCAATGATGCGGTTATGAGGGCGCCTATCCAGAGGGGGTCGATCGAGTACTCCACCAAAGCTACAATTGGGGTGAGAAGGGTCCCCAGAGAGCAGCCGATGGAGGTGACAAGAGCCAATGCTCCGAATTCCTTCGGTAGCCGCAAGCTCGCCTTGGCGAGGAGGACTGGCTTTGGTACCATAATTTTCAAGGACGCGAAGACCAGCACCGCCCCTATGAAGGAGATCAAGGCGGATGCAACTAGAGGGGAGTCTGCCCCTAAATTCACCAACAAGAACGCGCCAATCAGGGGGAATGCGCTAAGCAACAGAGCCCTTGATGTAGACAACAGTTTGGAGAGCGGCAGAGATAGCAGTCCGCCCGAGGTTATCCCCACAAGCCCTGTAATAAAGATCGTGAGGTATCCGTACCCAAAACCAGCAAGTGCAATGGTCGTAATGACGTGGGAGGACAGAAAGATGCCAGCGAGCCTCGACAGGGATGAGGGGGATCTTTGGACGTAAACCACGCCTATCAGGAAGCCGAGGAAATAAGCAGAGAGGGAGGGGGCGGCGATCAGAAGGTCAAGGCTTTTGTACCAAAGGATTATCGCCATAAGATAATGCGAGATCAAGGCGGAGGGAAATGAAAGGAAGACGGCTGCTTTAAAAACTGAAAGGTAATTGATGTTTACCAACTCCGTCGAATTGAAAAAATTTTAATATTCGCCGGATATATAATACTTCGGGTTTTATTTATGGAAAAGAAAAAATTCACGGTCATGCAGGAGTTGACAATCGAGGCCATACTGCAGAAAGTCAAAGACCGGAGCAAGCTTGAAAACACAGAGCTCAGCAGCGGCGAGATACTTGGCTACATATCGAAGGAGATGACAAAGAGGAAAGACAGCGGGACCAAGGGTGGTGTCGCTGGCACAAAAGGCTGGGCTGACATGTTCAGGCTCGCGGTCAAGGATCTCGTGGCTATGGGATACCTGAAGGAAAAGAAAGGTCTGCTGAGCTCAAAGCTCACCCTCACGAAAGAAGGCCTCGAAGCCTACGAGGAGTTCAAGAAACAGGCATGAGGGGAGAGAGCCGGGCTTCACGCAGCCTGAGCCGCCCCCTTATCGATGCAGTGTTCAGGCTTGCGAATGGGAGAAAGGCATTTCAGGCTTATGAGACTGTAGCGACATCCCTAGGAGCTGTTTCCGTACCCCTGACTCTAACTTTTTTAACTGTTTTCTTTGCTCAAGGATCTCTTCCATCAATTCTCGTCCCCGAGATCGACAATCTATATGGGTTTTTGACATTGATTGCAGGACTAGTATCTTCCCTTGCAATCCATGAGCTCTCCCACGTCATAACACTTGCCAATCATGGAATTAAAGCCGAAGTGCTCGGCATCTCTTTGAGTGGAGTAATCGGGGGCTACGTCAAGGCAGACGTCCCCAAGGAAGATTATGAAAAAATCAAGTTCCCGTTCTTCTCCTGTGGCGTTGGCGCTAACCTTCTGGTATTTCTACTGGCACTGGCAGCAGGTCTGGCTGGAGTGCCTCAACTAGTGCCTTTTGCGGCAGTGTCTTTTTGGTTCATGGTTATCAATTCCATACCCGCCCCCTTGATGGACGGGGGAAAGATCTTTGAAGGTCTGCTTGAGAGCCTCAGGCTTGAAAGGTTTTCCGATCACATATCCGCCTTGATAATAACCATGTGGATCCTGGTATTTGCGGCAAAATTGATTACATTGTAATCT
>JASFYK010000031.1 GCA_030055545.1 Thermoproteota archaeon
TTCCTGGATAGCGCCTGCCCGACCGTGCTTATGGCCCACAGGCCTGGTCTATCTGTACCGTTCAGGTTCTTCACATTCGTAAGGCTGCAGTAGTGGTAGCTCGCGCTGTAGCACAAAACGCCTGCGATGTGCTCTGCGACATTCACTATAGCCGTGCCCTCAGGTCCCCCTGAGTACCCCCCTAGGATCGGGGTCATCAGGTTGCCGATGTGAATCCCGTAGCTCTGGAGGTGCTCCACCAGCGAGAGGTGCTGGAGGCTCGTCTTGAGCTCTATCATCTGGGAGACTATGATGCCGTCGCTCGGTCTCAATCCGTATGCGGGATCCAGTGCGCAAAGCTTCGCCTCGGGGCTGACGACCGCAACGTCGTTTATGTGCATCCCTGGCCTGCCTGCCTGGCTTATCGCCTCCCTTGCCCACCTGGCCAGGAGCCGCGCCGCCCTGAACTCCTGCGGTGTCCCCTTCCTTATCTTGAAGCCGTCTATCGTAGCCAGCGTCCCAGCGCCTACAGAATCGATGACCTCCTCCTGTGCGAAGCTTCGCATTGTTTTGACATAGATCTCGCCCTCAGTGCAGAGTGTGCCCGTCGGGCCTGCGTGTATCACAGGCGGTCGAGGGTCCTCGACACGCCTCATGTTCATTGTGACCGCGTCCTTGCCGGTGCCGAGCACTATGCTCTCGGGGAGCGACCTCAGAACGCCCTTTATCTCGCCCTCCTCGAACATTATGGCGCGCTTCGTGGTCTGGCAGTAGAACCCCATCTCGAGCAGGAGCCTCATCGCCGCCTCGTAGACGTCGTCAGCGACCGAGTCATCGGTGCAGACCGGTTCCTTCGGGTCGTACCTTATGTCGTATTCCTTGACGAGCTCTCTGGTCCTCCTGACCAGCTTCATGTCAAAGTCCTTCTCCTCCATGAACGGACCCTCGAGAGCCCGCCTAGTCACCTCGTCTAGCCTGTAAGTCTTCACTTTGCATCCCGCCCCAATTAAAACCTCAGCCCAGTTATTTCAGCGATCTCTTTCTTCATCTTAAGGTATGTTGCATTCCACTCGGGCTTGGGTATCACTTTTGCCGTATCATAGAGTTCCGGGAACGGCTTGCCCACGTCAGGCTTTCCTTGCCTATCGGCATATCTCTTCACCAGCTCTACGACGATCGCATTGGCCGACTTTCGCGTGAGCCTCTGTCTGACTGCGGCATGTGCCACCTCTGCCATGAACCTAGTCTCGAGTCCAGTCGCATGCGGGTACTTTCCGTTGGTGGCGGAGACCCCTAGCGGGTGGCTCCCTGTCACCACATTCGTTATCGTATTCGCTGCCGTCTCGTAGAATACCATCTCGCTCCCGGCGCCCGCCGAAGTCCAAACGTCTCCCATAATTATGAATGGGGCATTCCTTGCCATTGCCTGCCCGACTATATTCAGGTTCCACATGCACTCTGGAGCGCTGGTGCTCATGTACCTGAAGTGGATCGGGTGGCATACATGGAAGTCCGATCCGTACATGGCCCTGCCGAGGAGGAACGAAGCAACGAAGCAGACTGCTACCCCTTCTGGTCCGCCCGCGTAGCCGCCGATGATCGGGTCAACCAGAGTCACATTGTGCGCCCCATACTCGTAGAAGTTAACTACCTTAGAGATCCTATCGAAGTCCGTCTTCAGCTCGTTCAGCAGCGCAACAAGGTGCGAGTCAGTCCTCCTCATGTACCTGTCGCTGGCTATTGCGAGGTCACCCATAGCCGAGACACTGCTCTCTGCGGCTATGAAGCTGATGCCTGGCCTCCCGGCGCGCCTAGCGGCCTCCCTAAGCATCGAGAGTTCTCTCCTTGTAGCCTGGATTTCAAGGGGCGTCTTTGTCCTGACCTTCCTGCCCTCGACCACTGCGAGCCCGCCGTTGTTGATCATATCGATAAGGGGCTCCTTCATGTAGGATATAGCCATCGGGAGGTACCACTCCTCAGGTATAGCCGCTCCAGCTTGTCCGCCGCAGATTATCGGGGCGCGCTCGTCCTCTATCCCCCTGGCGTAGAGTATCCTCGAATCCTTGTTCTGACCTATAAGGAGCCTCCTGGGGGCAGAGATTATTCCCTCCTTCAGCTCATACTCGTCGAACTTGACGACCCTCTTTGTATCGATGCAGTATATGCCCGAATCCAGCGCCAGCCTGAGCCCCGCCTCGAAGACGTCGTCAGCGAGCGAGTCGTCCGAGGTGATTATTTGCTTCGGGTCGTACCTTATGTCGTATTCCTTGACGAGCTCCCTGCAACTCTTGGCGACGATCTTGAGGTCGAAGTCGGCCTCTTCCATGTATGTTCCTGTTTCAGTCCTGTCGATTACTTCCCAGATCGAGGTCATTGGGCACCTCTCCTCTGGAGGAGCTCCTTCGCCACCTTGACCGCCTCGTCCCCATCGTCACCGTAGCCGTCGGCGCCGATCGCGGCTGCCCATTCACGGGTTACCGGTCCGCCACCGACCATCACTATGTACTTTTCCCTGATCCCTCTCTCCTTCAGGAGCGCGATCAGGTCCTCCATATACGGCATCGATGTGGAGAGGAGCGTGGACGCGCAGATGAAATCAGCCTTGACCTCCTCTGCCTTCTTTATCAGCTCATCTATCGGAACATCCCTGCCCAGATCATAGACCTCAAACCCGTTTGCCCTCATCAGCATCGCAACGATGTTCTTGCCAATGTCGTGAATGTCACCCGTGATGGTGGCGATTACGACCTTGCTCTTGACGGTGGCTTTTCCTCTCTTGAGCGCCTCGGGCTCGAGAACCGCAAGGGCCGCCTTCATTGCCTCAGCCGCAAGCATCACCTCTGGGAGGTATATCTTGAGCTGGCTGAAATCATCCCCAACCCTACTCATCCCTTTCATGAGCCCCTCGTTTATTGCCTTGAGGGGCTCGATCCCTGCGTCAAGGGCTTTTTTTGAGAGCTCTACTGCCTTGGAGTCATCCCCCGTGTAGACTGCATGTGCCAATTCCTCGAATAACTGTGCTTCGCTCATTGGGTAAAACCTCATTTGAAGTCGTCTTGGGCTGTTTTAATACTTTTTCGGTTTTCTTGGAGAAAGCGGGTGCTTGGGATCGAGCGATCATTCAAAATTGTGGAAAAAAAAGATAAAAAAAGAAGCAGGTTGTGTCGGTTCACTTCTAACAGCTTATCCCGCTCTTGATCAGACAGTCCGCGACGTCCTCGAGCCCCATCCTGACTAGTTTCTCCCTTGTAGGCACACCGGTCTTGGGATCCCATCCCTTGAGCGCATAGAACTCGTCGAGCATCCTGTTCAGGGTTGGCTCGTCGGTGTGCATGCCTTGTGACGGGCCCTCTGGTATCGGCTCTTCCAGGAACCTCCTCGGGAGCGTGTCGTCCTTCCTCCTTATGCCCGTCCTAACATTGAATGACCTTTCCAGATCCAGTATCCGCTCGGCGACTGTGGTGAGCTCCTCCAGGGTGTAGCCGAACCCTGTGACGGGGTTTATCATGTCCACCCACTTCTGGGTGAGCGTGAACCCGAGCAGCCTCTCTAGGAAGTGGCAGTTCACGAGGCTGTCCCCGATGGTGGTCATCTGCTGGGTGCCTATTACCCAAGCAGCCTTGCCCTCGACAGCCTTCCTGTCCGAGGCACCTGCATACTCCCCTGTAGGTCTCGGATCGTGGTGGCTCCCTCCCCTGGTCGCAGTTGAGTAGCCGAGCGCCATGCCCCTGAGCGCCCTCGCAGAGTGGCCTGGTATCTCGAGGCCCTTGACCTGGATCGCGAACCGCTCTGATCCGCCTCCGATGACTCTGGCAGCCCTCAGAGAGCCCTCAGCCATCAGGTTCCCGATCCCCTCCCTCTTCGCCGTCTTCTCGATGTATGCGATCATTGCGTCGTCGTTACCGAACTTGAACTCCACGCCATCCGTGTTTTCCTTGGTTATGAGCCCCTTCTCGTAAGCCTCCATCAGGAACGAAACCATCACACCGTAGGTCACAGTGTCCATGCCCCACTCGTCGCAGAGGCTGTCGCCCTTGATGATCGCGCCAAGATCGTCGATTCCGCACATCGAGCCAAGCGAGTAGATCGTCTCGTACTCAGGTCCCTCGGATATTGCGCCCTTCCACTTGCCCGACTTTGCGGAGAACACCTTGCTGCAGGCGATCGGGCATGCAGGGCACGCCGTGTCCTTGTCCCAGAATTCCTTCTTCAGCCTCTCTCCCGAAATGTTCTCCCAGTTCTGGAAGAACTCTGTCTGGTGGTTGTAGGATCCCATCGCGCCCAGCATCTTCCCTATGCTTGCGACAAGTGCCGGCGTCCCGTACGTCGGGAGACCGACTGCTATTCCGGGGACTTTCTTTGCCTCCTCCTTATACCACCGCATCCAAGCTTCGTAAGCCTCGGGGTCCGCAACCTCATTCGTGCCCGAACCCCTCACTGCTATTGCCTTGAGTTTCTTTGAGCCGAGCACGGCGCCGACTCCTCCCCTGCCTGCAGCCCTGTACTCAGTTATCACGCAGGCGTACCTTACCAGATTCTCGCCAGCGGGACCTATTGCAGAAACGCAGAGGTTAGGGTCACCCACCTCCTCCTTTATCATCTCTTGGGTTTCGCCGGTCAGCTTGCCCCACAACTTCTCAGCGGGTCTGAACTCAACCTTCCCGTCCTCGACGAAGAGGTAGGTCGGCTTGTCGGCCTTTCCTGTGATCAGGAAGCCGTCATACCCGGCGTACTTTATCTGAGCCCCGATGAAGCCTCCGCTCACGCTGTCGAAGTAGCCGTTAGTCAGCGGCGATTTGGTAGCCATGTAGTACTTGCCCGCGGTCGGGGAGTTGATCCCCTGGAAAGGTCCAGTCATCATAGCTACAACGTTCGTCACGTCAAACGCATCCATCCTTGGATCGACCATGTCGAAGAGGTACCTTACCGCAAAACCGTTGCCCCCAATGTACTTCCTGGCGAACTCGTCCGTCACCTCTATGGTGGAAGTCTTCTTGGTAGTCAGGTTTATTGCCAATACTCTGCCTTTATATCCGCTGTACTTCATCATGATCACTTCCTTACCTCAGGTAACCATACAAGCGATAGGGCTCCTTTGGGGCAGTCCTTGACGCAGCTCGGGTCCCCGTCGCATAGATCGCATATGATTGGGAGCTTGGTCTCCGGGTGGAGCTTTATCCCGTGGAATGGGCACGCCTTCACACAGTCCCCGCATGAGTTGCAAAGCTTCGGATCCACCACAATGTTGCCGCCTTTGTAAGACAGTGCCTTCGTAGGGCAGGCGGTTATGCAGAAGCGCTTCTCGCACCTCGTGCAAATGTGGCACTTGAACATCAGCGGGCCCTTCCTGATTATAGTTATGCGCGAGATCGAGTCCCCGAATTTCTTGTAATGGTATTTCGAGCAGCTCAACTCGCATATCTTGCAGAACGCGCATTTCTTGATATCAAACCTTATCAAGGGCTTCTTTTCCTGCGCTACAACAACGCTCATAGAGATCCCATGCCTTGACTTTGCATTAAAGTCAAGTATTACTTATTCCTTTTGTATAAATGGCTTATAGGAGACGGTAAAAGGGTTTTTAAAAGCCTAGGGGCATATATGATCATGGAGGAACTTTTTAATGGATAAACCTTGGATGACTTCCAAATGGTTTGTGAGCCCATTCAACTATGACAGCTCCATTGTACCCAAGCCACCCGATGTTAAGAAGGTCGAGTTCCATGATGTAACCCTCCGGGATGGAGAACAGCAGGCAGGGGTCGTATTCACGAAATACGACAAGATAGCGATTGGAAGATCCCTCAACAGGGCCGGGGTGGACAGGATAGAAGTCGGAACGCCCGGCTTCTCCTCCGAGGATCGCGAGGCACTGCGGGCGCTGGTCGCCGCTTCCCTCGAAAGCAGGCTCTTCTCCTGGTGCAGGAACAACAGGCTGGACATATCCGCTGCGAAGGACTGCGATAGCTGGGGGGTCACGATTGAGATACCTGCGAGCGAGGTGATGATGAAGGGGAGCTACTCGACAAATTTGGAGGAAGTAGTATCTAAGACGGCCGAGAATGCGGCATACGCAAAGTCCGAGGGGATGCAAGTATTACTCCTCCTCGTAGACTCGACCAGGTCAGACTTGGACGCCTTGAGGAAGATAATCTCTGGAACCGAAAAATACTGCGATTCTTTCGCTCTTTCCGACTCTTTCGGTGCGATACTCCCGATGGCCATGTACGGGCTGGTCAGGAAGGTGCGCGAGATGACCACGAAGCCTATTGAGGTGCACTGCCACAACGACTTTGGCATGGCGACAGCGAACACCTTGGCAGGCGTAGCTGCGGGGGCATCGGCTGTACATGTCACCGTTAATGGTATGGGCGAGAGGGCAGGCAACACTCCGTTGAGCGAGGTCGCGCTTGGGCTTAAGTTGCTCATGGGAGTCGACTCAAACATCAAGCTGGAGGAGCTATACCGCCTCTGCAAGCTTGTGGCGGACATCTCCGGTTTCCCGATCCCTCTGAACAAGCCGATAGTGGGCATGAACGTCTTCAACATCGAGTCCGCCCAGTCGGCGCAGTGGACGTCCAAGGCAGAAGAGGGTTACCTTTCGTATCCGTTTGCGTTCGATCTTGTGGGCCACCCTGAGCCGCGGATCATACTGAGCAAGAAGAGCGGGCCATACAACCTCGACCTCAAGTTCAAGGAACTCGGTCTGGACATCCCGAGGGAGAGGTACCCCGAGATACTGGGAAGGGTATACGAAGTCTCTTTGCAGAAGAGGGGAGCCGTCTCAGACGAAGAATTCCTCGAGATCCTCCAGGATCTGGGTCTGTACAGGTACAAGCAGGAGGATCTCATGAGGGCATAGATAAACAATAATTTAATCACCTTTTTATTTTATCCAACCCATGAGGATTTTCAAGGATGGCGTTACAGTCGGGGCGTACCCTGCATTATTCCTTCCCACGTATCGAACACTGGTGATCTCAGACCTCCACATAGGATTCGAAAGCTCGCTGAGCCAGAAAGGGGTATTCCTGCCACAGAACTCCTACGCCGCCATGCGCCATCGGATCGAAGAGCTGCTCGGTACCACAGGATCCAAGAGGCTCGTGATTCTCGGCGACTTGAAGCACGAGTTCGGCAAGCCTTCTCCCCAAGAGTGGGTTGAAGTGAAGGATCTGCTCGAAACACTCGGCTCCATGGGCGTCGAGACCCATGTAGTGCGCGGCAACCACGACAACTACGTGATCGCCATCCTTTCAAGGTATGGCGTTCACCTCCATGAGAGTTACATGATGATCGACCACATCTTGCTCATGCACGGGCATTCAGAGATCGAGCTTCCTGAGGGCACAAAAGTCATCGTAATCGGTCACGAGCACCCTGCAGTCTCATCATTGGACTCGTCGGGTGCCAGATACAAATTCAAGTGCTTTCTTGTCGGGAAGTACAGAGGCAAGAGGCTAGTGGTCTTGCCCGCCTTCTCCCCACTCTCGGCAGGTTCTGGGATAAATGAGATCGATCGTGAGGGTTTGCTCTCGCCCTACTTGCGAGAATCAGACATAGACAAATTCGTGCCGCTGGCTGTGGAAGACGGGATAGGCATTTTCCGTTTCCCTCCGATCGGGTTGATGCGCAGAATCCGTAAATGCGATGAGATGAGCGATCAAGTCAAGGGCGGGCATAAGTAGATTTTATAATATATTCTAGAATATAAAATATAAATTGTTATTTTAAGGTAAATACTATCTATATATAGATATATATTGGTATATATGGAGAGTTTTTTAAGAGTACTGGTTGATATTTTATTCTACAGTGGTTGAAATGAGGATTGAGAACAAGAAGATAGAGGGCGACATTAAGGTAGCTGAAGAGCTCACTGTTAACGGTACCATAACCGGTAGTGCAGTGGTGTCGAATGGTGGTAAGCTAATTCTCAATGGGATAGTCAAGCAGGATGTGATACTCGAAAGGGGCTCTTATGTTGAACTCTACGGCGAGGTCGAAGGTGATGTGCACAACCACGGTGGCGAGCTGAAATTGTACGGGAAGGTCAACGGTTCGCTTTACAAGGATGCAGGGATCATTGTGATTCACCCTACCGCTGCCATCAAGGGCAAAATATACTGATTTTGTGATTTTCTAATTTTCACCCTCTTTTCAGAAAAAACATTCAGATCCATCCAAAGAACTAACAAAGCTTTAAATCTCAAAATCATGATTTGAGTACTGTGATCTTATGGATATTCTCCAGATCCTACTCGTGGGGATTGTCGCGATAATTGTAATCGGACTCGCCCTTTATTTTGTTTCAGTCTACAACAGGTTCAAGACGCTCTCAAACTCGGCACAAGCGACCTTGGGGCAGGTCCGCGTAGCGATGAAGAAGCGGCTGGACATGATCGAGCAGCTGCTCGGCGCGGTCAAGAGCTATGCCAAGTTCGAGAAGGAGGTTCTCGAGAAGATTACCGGTCTCAGATCAGAGATAGGGAAGGCTGGCGCAGAGGGCCTGAGGAGTGCCGATGCAGAGTCGAGGAGGATCTTCGGGAGCATTGTTGCGGTTGCTGAGGCATATCCGGACCTGAAGACCTCAGGGACTGTGGTTTCGCTCATGGACTCTGTGAAGGGGCTGGAGGAGGAGATTGCTAGGCATCGTTACACATACAACAACATAGCCCAGGAGTTCAATATAAAGACCGAAACGATTCCTACAAACATGGTCGCAAGTTTGATGGGTCTCCAAAAAATGGAGTATCTCCAGTTCGAGGAAGAGGCCGCGAGGCGCCCGAAGGTAGAGTTCTAGGTCGGTTTTTGAGTTGTCAGAGACCAAGCAGATGACGATTCTATTCGTGCTCGCGGTCTCCATTGCAATCGTGGGATTCTACCTCTTGGAGCACCCGCCTGCCTTTTTCAATGAAGATGTGTGGGTAGAGTCCTATGACGCAAGCGTGTACCCTAATGGAACGCTCGTTGAGGAATATGTCTACAAAGTGGCAGTTTCGGGGAAATACCGAATGCTCTACCGTGGCTGGGACGCACCGCTTTCACGCACTCCGCTCGAAATTCCACATATCCAGCTCGTCTCCTACGAGGCGCCTTCAGGTCCAGTCCCCTACCAGAGGTACTCCTCTGGAGAAGTCTGGGTCCCTCCCTCAAACCAGTCCCCCTCGATTATCGACTTCATAGCCTCGAACTCCGAGCTTAACGAGGTCGGGATATACGCTCCCTCCTACTTTGAGGCAGGGACATACCGGGTGCGGTACGTTTTTTCGATATGCCCTCCTATCGAGTATGACAGCTCTGATGCACACATCAACCTGAGGCTTGCTGACCAGCACCTTGAATACCGCAACGCCGCCATCAGAGTTGTTTCTCCACCGTCAGGAGATATAACCGATGTATTTGTCCGTCCGCTCACTATGCAGCTTGCCAAGACAGGCGGGCAGGTCTTCATTCTGGGCTCTGTTCAGAGGGATCAGCTTCTCGAGGTTGAGCTGCTGTTCCCCAGGGAGGCTCTCGCGGATCTTCAGGGCTTCCCGAGAGAAGTCCAAGGGGTCAGGGTTCAGACCGAACGCGCAAATCTCATATACTCGCTACCGTTCTACGCGGCCTCAAGCCTAAGAGAGTTTTCCCGGGTAGTTGCCTTGCTGATGCCATTCCTGCTTCTCGGCGCTTACCTGGTATACGGGAGAGAAAAACATTACACAGTTCCGAAATACTTGAGTTTCGTTCCTGACACCTCGATGAAGCCGTGGGTCGCGAATCTTGTCTTCAGGGGGGATCCTTTTGTCTTTGACGAGAATGGACTATACG
>JASFYK010000032.1 GCA_030055545.1 Thermoproteota archaeon
TCGAGATCTCTGCCTCTGGAGGTATCAGGCCCTCGATGATCTTCTTGGCCTCCTCCGGCCTTTTGCGCGAGGAAGGATCCGCCCTTATTATAACGCGCTTCTTGATCTCCCGGACTATCCGCTTTATCGGCTCGCTGTTCTCCAGCAAAAGATTGTGGTTCGTGACGTATACTACTATCGAGGGACCCTCGAAGTCGACCTTCGTAAGTCCGGCTTCCTTCGGGATCTCCCTCTCTATCACTCCTTTTATCCATCCGAAAGTATCTACAGTACTCGAATTTACCATCCGCTGCACCTTCTTCTGATGCGGGAGGAGCGCTATGCGAGAAGTTTTGCTATCTCAGAATCATTAAGCTCCTTTACACCACGCTCAGTAATTGTTACTATGTCTATGCCCTCCCCGCTGCCCGGGTCCCGTTCGATCGAGGACCGGACCGCTTTCGCGACTACCGGAAGGGCATCAGCGACACGAGGGTCTTTCTTAAGGTTGGCCTCGAGCACCCCTATGGCGTAGGGCGAACCCGAGCCGGTGGTTATGAAACGCTCCTCGGTCAGCGAGCCGAACCAGTCCAAGACGTACATAGATGGCCCCCTCTCGTCGTAACCCGCGATGATGAACTGGACGATGTACGGATAGTACCTTGAGCTGAAGAGTATGTTTGAGGCGAAGGTCGCGATGGACTTGGTTGTGACAGGCCCACGGTTCGTGAGCTTCATGAGCGAGATCTGGGACTTCAAGAAGTCCATTATCATCTGGGCGTCTGCGACCAGCCCTGCTATGGTAGCGACCCGCATCTCGTCGAGCATAAAGAGCTTCCTTCCCCTCTTGTGTGCAACGTAAGTGCCTGAGGTTACTCTCCTGTCGGTTGCCAGCACTACGCCGTCGGCGCAGACCACGCCGACAGTGGTGGTCCCATGCTTCAGCTTCTCGTACAGGACCTTCCTTTCGTTTAGCTCTTGGGGTAACAAATCTTTTGCCTCCGCTGACGTGGGAGAATGAGCGAAGTTAAATAAAACCAACAAATCCAAGTATTTAAGGGTTCCCTGACCTTGGAAACGGATGGATGGTCCGGAAGGACATTGGTTAAGATAAAATAGGTGTGGCAACCTTTTGATCAATGTGTTTGGCTCATCGGACCCGAAAGAGGTGCAGGCGATGCACATCCATGCGATTAACCTCCCGAGGTTTGTTATCGTTGGGGACAACGTGTTACCGAAGATAGACGAGCTGCTGAGCAGGCTACTCGTCAGGGAGGACGTCCTGCTTGTCAGAGGGGAGGGGTTCACCAAGAACCCTGCTTCGTTGGTTAAGGAATACGTTATGGATATGGGGCTCCCAGTCCATGAGGTCTGCGTCTCAGCACCAACTGTCGACGTCGTCGGCGAGGTTGAGCGGGCTATCAAGGAGACGAGGTCGTGCATGGTGATAAGCGTTGGGGGCGGGAAGATAATCGATGTCGCTAAGATCGCTTCCCACCGGCAGGGGATCCCTTTCATCAGTATACCAACCTCCGCGGCCCACGACGGGATAGCCTCGCCGATTGCCTCGATTAAGGACGGAAAGCTCTCGACGTCGGTGATGGCGCAGCCTCCGGTTGCTCTCCTGGCAGACATCCAGATAATTGCAGGATCGCCGAGGAGGTTCATAATAAGCGGCTGCGGTGACATCATCGCGAAGTTCACAGCGGTGAGGGACTGGAGGCTTGCACACAGGCTAAGGGGAGAGTACTACGGGGAGTACGCGGCCTCCCTCGCGCTCATGTCAGCCCAGCTCCTCAAGAGGAACGTCGATCTTATAGCGAGGGGGCTCGAAGTCGGGGTCAGGACGATTATAGAGGCCCTCATAAGCTGCGGCTATGCGATGTGCATAGCAGGAAGCAGCAGGCCGTGCAGCGGCTCCGAGCACCTCTTCAGCCATGCGCTTGAGAAGGTCAGCAAGAACGGATCGTTGCACGGTGAGAGGTGCGGCGTCGGGACCATCCTGATGATGTACATGCACGGGGGCGACTGGCAGGCGATCAAGACGGTGCTCAACAAGATAGGGGCGCCGACGACCGCGAGGCAGCTTGGCGTATCCGATGACGAGGTGCTGGAGGCGCTGACGATCGCTCATATGATGAGGCCCGACAGGTACACGATCCTGGGGGAGAGCGGGATCTCAAGGAAGGCTGCTGAAGACCTTGCGAGGATAACGGGTGTGATAGACTGATGTCCGAAGGCGGAATCAAGAGGCGAGAGATCGTAACATTCGTTGGCGACGTCCAAGCAAAAGTTGGATTCAGGTTTGTTGCGTCTCAGCCCCCGGAAGTCTGCAGGGGCTGCAAGCTCTTCTTGGCGTGCATGTCGAAACTCAAGCCCGGCAAGGTCTACGAGGTCGTCGAGTTGAAGGACAAGGAGCACTACTGCCCTCTTTACGAGGGGACTGTGAAGGTCGTCAAGGTAGCCGAGGCCCCCGTCGAGGTGCTCGTGAAGTCAAACCTCGCAGTGGAGGGGGCGACTGTGGAGCCGTTGATCGAAGAGTGCGGAAAGAAATGCCCGCTCAAGGTCTACTGCTGCCCAGAGTGGGTGGAGCCAGGGAAGAAGGTTAAAGTCAAGATCTGTCAGGTCATCGAGGACGTCTCGGAGAGGGCGGTTTGCGGTAAAAAACTAAAAAAGGTTGCAGGAATGGCAATGGACGAGGCATGATGGTGCCCGTTCATTCCTTTGGGGCACCCTCGATTGCCTTTGGCTCCTCGGAAGCTTCTGGTGCGCCTGCTGCCGTATCTTTTGCAGGCTCAGCCGCTGCCTCTGGCTTTGGCGCCTTGAGCACATAGGTCTCAATGAACTGAACGCTGGTCGCATCTGGGAAGTACTTGGATATCTCACGTGCCAGCCCCTTCTTAGCAAATTGTATGTCCTCGAGCACGAATGATTCCTCAGGCATCTCGATCGTTATGACGTTTCCGAGGCTGGTTATAAGGAACTTTTCCTTCGGTACGTTCCGGACCCTCCTGTGGATCAGCTCTCGGATCTTCTCTGCCTGGTCCTCGATTATTTTCCTGACGTAGAGCTTCGCCAGCAGCGTCCTGCCAGCCAGCGGGTGGTTGAAATCAATCGTGACACGCCCGCTCCCCACACTCCTGATGGTTGCGAGTGAGCCTCCAACTTCTATCCGGGCCCCGGCCTTTGGCGTCACGCCCTGGCGGGCCAGGTCGCGGGCTGGGACAATTCTCACCTTCGCGGGATCCCTCTCCCCGAATGCCTTCTCCGGAGGGACTTCGAACTCCTTTTCCGCTCCCTCCTCCATCCCCACGAGGGCTTCGTCTATCCCCTTTATCGTCCAGCCCTGGCCTACTGCAACAAGCCTGGGCTCGTAGATCTGGTCAGGGGCGTAAGCATTGTTCTCCTTTGCCTGATCCTCCATCGTGACATCGAAGACCTCCCCAGTCTCCTTCACCTTGAGGAGGTAGTCTATGAGTACGAAATCTCCACTCTTAATAGCCATCAATGACACACCACAAACGGCTAAACCAGATCTTCTTTAAAATCTTTTGCCTGCCGCGGGGAAAGGGATTTACTTGGCGGCGAATACTTGCTCATGGGGGCTTCCTGCTTGAACTACGAGATCGAAGTCAAGGCGCCTGTGGAGGATGCCCTCGGGGTCGAAAGCAAGGTCAGGGAAAGCGGGGGCGTTTTCCTCGGCGAAAAGGCGCAGGTAGACATCTACCTCTCGCACCCCTGCAGGGACTTGAGGGAAGCGGACGAAGCCCTGAGGCTGAGGCTTGAGGGGGGAGGGTGCGTGGTCACTTTCAAGGGGGCGAGGTCGAGGGGGGATTTGAAGTCTAGGGAGGAGTTGGAGTTCGCAGTCGCGGACGGGAGTACGGCAATGGAGGTTTTCCTCAGGCTCGGGTTCAAGGTCGGGGCGAGGGTATGTAAGGTCAGGAGGGAGTACAGGCTACTCGGCGCAGGTGTGGCGATCGACAGGGTTGATGGCCTCGGAGATTTCATCGAGATCGAAGCGCCTGGGATCGGGAGCGAGTCGGAGAGATCGGCCCTGGTCGAGGGCGTGGCTGCCCTGATCGGGGTGAAGAAGGATCGCTTCACGACGAAGTCCTACGTCGAGCTGCTCGAGGCCCGGAGTTCACTGAGCAGGGAATCCATGTAGAGCCTGAGGATTGCCTCCCGTTCTCTTGCCATCCTCCTGCCAGTCGCCGTATGCATCCCCTCGGAGAGGCGCAGGAGCTTCTCGGATATGTGTTCGGCTACCCGGGCGGCGGTGTAGCCCTTCTCCAAGTTGTACTGGACTGTCCTGTAGATCCCGATTGCACCCATAGCATCCAGTCGGTCCGCATCGGAGAGCACCTTCGCCTCTAGGGACTGCGGGACGCGACCGCAGGTGTAGCTGTGGGAGGATATGGCGTCGCACACGGCCTTCAAGAAGGCCTCCGAGAACCCCTCCGACCTGAGGACTGCCTCGGCGTACTCGGCGCTCCTTCTTGCATGGTCGTCCTCGTCCCTCTTCGAGTCGTGGAAGAGGGCAGCCAGGTCGAGGATCTCCAGTACGGCTCCCTCCTCTAAGCCTATCCTCCGGGAGAGAGCGCGAACCCTCTGGACGTGCTCCCATCCGTGGCACCCGATTTCATTGAAGTGATGCCTGCAGAGCGCCTCGAGGGCTGGGACCAGCCTGTTGTAGAGCAGGATGTCGCGCTCAAGCCCTCTCGATCGAGACGGCGACGCCACCGGCATCCACCTCCACCAGCGCATAGTTCCCTTTCATCGCAGGGCCGGGGTTGAAGACTACTGTGTCTCCGATCCGCTCGACGCCTGCTGCCTCGTGGATGTGCCCGCACTGGACAACGGCGGGCGAGATGGCCTCGATGAGTTCCCTTAGCCTCCTGCTCCCCACGTGCCGGCCGAACGAGGTCCTGTCCAGAGAAGTGCCATAAGGCGGGTTGTGCACCAGCAGGTAAAGACTGCTTGGTTCGGAATTGCATGATCCGAGGTTCTCCCTGATCCGGCTTACGATTTCCTCTTCCTCCCTTTCGAAGGTGGTCCCGAACGGGGTGGGCGTGGATCCGCCTGCGCCCGTGAGCAGTAGGCCGCCGCATCGCTCGCACCTATTCTCGAGCTGGATCGCCATCTCGGTTGACAGGTCCGACGCCTCCCGGGGGTCGCAATTGCCCAGCACAAAGAACACCGGTAGACCCGGCGCTCCGAGTGCATCCAATATGCGCTTTACCTCATCCCTGTCGCCGTAGTGGGATACGTCGCCCGAGACGGTTATGGCGTCGATCTTTTGTGCCCCCAGGACCTTTTCCACTATGGGACGCAGGCTCGAAAGCTTCCCGTGGATGTCCGAGAGGGCCAAGAACTTGACCAAAAAGCTCACCACGCTCCCTGATTCAGCCGGTTCTGTCTGATAAAAATGATCTCCGCCGAGCGGGCAAGTCAGATAGGCTTATCTAATGGATCAAGGGATTTATCAAGGCAGGTGCTGGGAAGTGTGCCTAGCAGTCCCCGGGAAGGTAACAAGGATTGACGGCGAGAGGGCCGAGGTCGACATCGGAGGGATCAGAAGGGAGGCGTCGCTGGAGCTCGTCTCCGACCAGGGTGTCAAGATAGGGGACTATGTGCTGATCCATACGGGATACGCCATAACAAAGCTGGACGAGGCGGAGGCGGAAGAGATCCTTAAGGCTTGGAAGGACGTCGCCCGCGCCGAGCTCGAAGGATAAAGCGGTGGTATCCCCTTGTTCTCCGCGTACAGGGACAGAAATCTCGTCAGGAAAACTGCGGAGAGGATAGCTGAGGCTGCAAATGGAGAGCCCCTCAGGATTATGCACGTCTGCGGGACCCACGAGTGGGCAATAACCCACAACGGCTTGAGGGAACTCCTCCCGGAGAACGTCCAAGTGGTAGCCGGCCCCGGCTGCCCAGTGTGCGTGACCCCTGGGGGGGAGATAGACGCGCTCTGCCTTCTCGCGCAGGAACGGGGTGTCGTGATCACCACCTTCGGCGACGTGCTCAGGGTGCCAGGACGAAAGGGGTCGCTGGCAGAGGCAAAAGCCTCGGGCGCGGACGTCAGGGTGGTCTACGGGATCTCGGATGCCGTAAGGATGGCGCGGCAGGAGACGGGGCGGGAGTTTGTCCATTTTGCGATTGGCTTCGAGACGACTGCCCCCACAACTGCAGTCGAAGTGATTAAGGGACCTCCCGGGAATTTCAGCGTCTTCACCTCCCACAAGCTGATACCGCCTGCGATGGAGCACTTGCTCAAGTCTGGAGCGAGGATAGACGGCTTCATATGCCCGGGGCATGTTTCAACGATAATCGGGGCGGACGCCTACAGGGGTCTCGCGTCGAGGTACGCCAAGCCGATGGCAGTCGCCGGCTTCGAGCCGCTCGACATAATGCTGGCAATCCTCAACATTGCACTCCAGAGGAAGAGGGGCGTAGCCGAGGTCTACAATGAGTACGCAAGGGCAGTGAGGGGCCCTGGCAACAAGGTAGCGCTCCTCGCAATGGAAAAAGCCTTCCAGGTTTCAGATGCAGATTGGCGGGGCATCGGAACGATCAGGGGATCAGGTCTCGTTCTGCGCGGGGAGTGCAGCAAGTATGACGCGGCGGCGAGGTACGGGATCGCCGCGGTCGGGGGGGGAAGTATGCCAGAGGGGTGCAGTTGCGGGGACGTCCTTCTCGGTACTTTGAGGCCCGAGGAGTGCCCGCTTTTCGGCAGGGGTTGCACTCCAGAGCGCCCTGTCGGTCCTTGCATGGTCAGCATAGAGGGGACATGCGCGATAGCATTCAAGTACTCGGATCTAAGGATCAGATCTCGGAGACCATAGGGAGGGCGGCCTCGAGCCCGGTGCCCAAGCGCCCCCTGAAGCCGAGCTCCTCAAGGACGGCGCCGACTGAAGAGATCGTGGTCAGGACCTCCCTCGGGGTGACTATGCCCATATTGCCTATCCTGAATATCGCGTCCTTGAGCGAACCAAAGCCCCCTGCGACCACTACCCCGTACTTTGTCCTAAGCCTTTCCCTCAGGTCTTTAGCGGCGATCCCCGGGGGCATATTTATGGCTATCACAACGGTTGATCTGCTGCCCTCCTCAGCGAAGAAGCTGAGGCCCATCTCCCTGAATGCAGCGTAATATGCCGCAGACGCCTTCTTGTGCCTCCCTATCCACCTCTCCAGCCCGGTTTCGAGTATCATCTGCAGGGCCTCGTCGAGTGCAAAGAAGAGGCTGACGGCAGGCGTGAACGGGGTCTCCATCTTCTCGTCCCTGAACTTCCTGCACTTTATGAGGCTGAAGTACTCGCTCCTCGGCTTTGCCCTTTCTGCGAGCCTCCAGGCATCCTTGCTGACGGAGATAAGCGCGAGGCCTGGCGGGGTTGCAAGGCACTTCTGCGAGGCAGTTATGCATACGTCGATCCCCCACTTGTCTACAGGGAGTTCGTCTCCACCCAAGACGGAGATGGCGTCGACGATGAATAGGGCTCCCGACGACTTGGCGACCTCGCCTATCTTCTGCAGATCCCTCACGGTCGTGCCTGTGGAGGTCTCGTTGTAGATCACTGCGACTGCCTTGGCGTCCTTTTCCCTTGCCAGCGTTTCACGCACCTGGTCTGCCGTCGGCGTCGATCCCATTTTGACGCCAATCGGAACGACATTTGCGCCATAGGTGCGGAATGCGTCCGCCAGCCTCTCGCCGAATGTGCCTCCGACCGGAACCACTATCTTCTCGCCGGGCAAGAGGAAGTTGCTTGCCGCGCACTCCACCCCCCCAGTGCCAGAGGAAGTGAGCACGAAGAGGTCGTTTTCCGTCTGGAAGACCTTCTTGGCATTATCTAGGACCCTTGAGTGGAGCTGGTGGAACTCAGCCCCCCTGTGGTTTATCATCGGCTTGCACATAGCCGCGTAGACGCGCGGCGGGACGTTGGTAGGACCCGGCAGCATGATGAGTTGGGGTAAGCTCATAAGCCAAACCTCAACGTAATATCATAGGATCTTTTAATATACGTTTCGAAAGGGGCAGTGGATGATCATGACCGTTGTCACGCTGACCACGGATTTCGGAGGGCACTACGCGGGGATCATGAAGGGTGTGCTGAAGAGGATTGCCCCGCAAGTTGAGGTCATCGACCTGACGCATGACATCGAGGCGTGGGACGTTAGGTCTGCAGCCTTTGTGCTGATGTCCTCATACAAGTACTTCCCCGAGGGGACAGTCCACGTCGCGGTTGTGGACCCAGGGGTCGGAACCGGAAGGAGGGCGCTCGCGCTCAAGACCCGGAGATACTTCTTCGTCGGTCCAGACAACGGTGTCCTTTCACCCGCATCCGAAGAGGACGGGGTGGAGGCGGCATTCGAGATCAGCAACCGTGAGTTCATGCTCCAAGAGGTGTCCAGCACATTCCAAGGGAGGGACGTATTTGCCCCGGCAGCTGCTATGATCGCTTCGGGAAGGCCGATAGGGGATTCAGGTCGGCGGGTCGAGGACTGGGAGAGGCTGGTATTCTGGAGGAGCATTGGGGAGAGGCGCGCCGACTGCGAGGTAATATACGCCGACAGGTTCGGGAACCTGACCCTGAGCCTCCGTGGAAGCGATGTGGAGCTGAATAACGGTTTGGAGCTGGTGGTTGGGGGCAGATCATTCACGGCGACCAAAGTCGATACTTTCTCGGAACTGAGAAGCGGCTTGGGGTTGCTATTGGGTAGCGCCGGCTTCTATGAGATCGTTGCGAACAGGGAGAGCGCGCGCTCAGTCACCGGAGGCACGGTCGGAAGCAGGGTTAGCCTGAAGTGGTGAAGGGTTGATTCTCGCCGTGAGCCTTGGGGCTCGGTGGGCGAGGCAGGGGACGCTGCAACATAATTGTACCGTGTAGGATCCCCGCGCCATAAGAACTCTTTTATTTGCCCAGCGGGTGATTAATTCTGTGATTAAGATGAGGGGCCTCCTTATAGGAAGGTACCAGCCATTCCACAAGGGTCACCTGGAGGTCATAAAGAACATTTTGAGGGAGGTCGACGAGCTCATAGTGGGCATAGGGAGCGCCCAGATTAGCCATACGTTGGAGAACCCCTTCACTGCAGGGGAGAGGATGACGATGGTCTCATCGGTCCTCAAGTCCAACGGGCTCGCGGACAGGTGCCCCTACATAATCCCGATAAACGATGTATGGAACAACGCCCTTTGGGTCAGGCACGTGAGATCGCTAACGCCGAAATTTGAGGTGGTATACACCGGAAACCCCCTGGCGAAGCGGCTATTCACGGAAGAGGGGGTAGAGGTGAGGACCCCGGCGATGTTTGACAGGTTCAAGTACTCGGGTACAGAGATCAGGAGGAGGATCCTTGAGGGATCGGACTGGGAGAGCCTTGTCCCGCCAGAGACCGTCCGCATCATCAAGGAGATAGGCGGGGTCGATAGGATCAGGGACATATCGAAGAGCGACAAGATCACTTTCCTCGAGCCAGGCGATGTCTCCCCATGACCTTGCCATTCTCGATCTCGACGCCCTCAGCTTCCAGGAGGGCCTTCTTCTCGAGTTCTCCGTATCCAAAACCGCCCAGCGACATATCGGATCGTATGACCCGGTGGCATGGAACCACCAGCGGGAAGGGGTTCTTGGACATCACACTGCCGACGAACCTCGCGAGCCCAGGATTCCCAAGCCATGAGGCGACATCGCGATATGAGGCGACCTTGCCCTTGGGGATATCCCTGACGCACCTG
>JASFYK010000033.1 GCA_030055545.1 Thermoproteota archaeon
GCCTTCAGGATCTGATGAATTCAGTGAAGCCGCAGAAGCCGCATGCCCACCGCTGTGATGGCTTAATATGCTTTGCCATCATCCTGCCGCATCTTGAACATCTCTTGTTCTTAGGCTTAACAGTGCCAGCAGTGTAGTCGACTTCATAGAGTTCGTGAGCTTTTACCAAATCAGTCACCCCTTTATGATGAAGCGCTCGCAGGAGCCGAGGCCTGTTTCCTCTCTTCTCTGGAGAGGTTCCTCATTTGAATGTGCTTAGGCTCGATAGCCTTACCTCTATCGGCATCGTCATAGACATGGGCAGTGCAAGTGCAGACCTGTGAGCCGTACGAGGAGAGCACGTTCCTTATGTATACATTTTCGACTGGGACTTTGAGCGCTGAGGCCAGTGCCTTCCTGAGCAGATCCCTCCTTGGAGAGGCCTGCGAGGCTACCTCGAGCTTGAGTTCGCGTCGTTCCATGAGCCTGTTGACTCGTTCTTCAACGATCGATATTTGGTACGCAGCATCCTGAGAGGACATCTTACCACAACCATTTCGAATTAAAAAAACAGCGCTCCTTTTTTAGCTTTCCTGTTTTGGGTCTAAAAGGTAAACCCCGTTTTATAAATTTTGATCCCTGAGAGCCCCCAATATTAAATGAAACGACAAAATTCTCTGGTAATACTAAAGGAAAATTAAACAAAAGAAGAATTAATAAGGAAGCTCTATCATGCATAATAGAAAAAATCAGGAGGCTTTAAGGATGGCAAAGAAAACGCCATATGACATGGCAGTCGAACAGCTAGAAAAGTGCGCCAAAATAATGGATCTAGATCCCAATGCCTTGGAGATCCTCAGGTATCCCAATAGAGTCTTATCGGTTTACATACCCGTGAGGATGGATAATGGTAAGGTAAAGGTCTTCAATGGGTACAGATCCCAGCACAACAACGCGCTCGGTCCCTACAAGGGAGGAATCAGATACCACCCGGACGTCACGATCGAGGAGGTGATGGCACTTTCGATGTGGATGACCTGGAAGTGCAGCGTTGCGGGAATACCCCTCGGTGGCGGCAAGGGCGGGATAGTCTGCAACCCAAAGGAGATGAGCGTGGGCGAGATCGAGAGGCTTTCGAGGGGATACTTCGCTGCTATCAGCAGAATCGTAGGAGACAAGGAAGACATACCCGCGCCGGACGTCAACACATCAGGCAGGGAGATGGCATGGTTCATGGACGAATACAGCAGGTATAGCGGTTACAACGTCCCCGGGGTCGTCACTGGCAAACCACTGGACATAGGAGGGTCCGAGGGGAGGACCGAGGCGACCGGAAGGGGCCTCTGGGTCACAGTTTGCGAGGCGGCTAAGAAGAGCGGCATAAGTCTGAAGAATGCGACGGCCGCGGTTCAGGGCTTTGGCAATGTTGGGCTATACTCCGCACTGTTCCTTAGCTCTAGCGGCGCCAAGATTGTGGCGGTCAGCGACTCGAAGGGAGGGATCTACAACAAGGACGGTTTGAACGTCAAGGCAGTTGCCGATTTCAAGGCAAAGACTGGCAGTGTGGTCAACTTCCCGGGTGCAAAGAGCATCACAAATGAGGAGCTGCTCGAGACCAAATGCGACATACTCATCCCTGCCGCGCTCGAGAACCAGATAAATGCCTCGAACGCAGACAAGATAGATGCAAAGCTCGTAGCCGAGGGCGCGAATGGTCCGATCTCCCCTGACGCAGACGAGATCCTGTTCCAGAAGGGGATTATGGTGATCCCAGACATCCTGGCCAATGCAGGAGGGGTCAGCACGTCCTACTTCGAATGGGTGCAGAACCTCCAGAACTATTACTGGACGCTAGAAGAGGTCAGGACTAGGCTGGACGCCCTCATGGTGAAGGCATTCAACAACGTCTATGAGAAGGCCAGCAAGAACAAGATAGACATGAGGATGGGCGCCTACGTCTGTGCAGTCGACAGAGTAGTTAAAGCGATGAAGCTTAGGGGATGGATTTAGGATCGACCAGCCCGATCACTCGACCCTCTCAAATCGGTCGAGTATCAACCTTACCCTATTTTTTGTCTCTTCGTCTGCTTCCACAAGCACCATCCCCCGGTCAGGCATACCGTAAACAACGATCGAACCTATCGGGGATAGAAGGATCGCCGGGATGGAAAGCAGATCTTCTTCGCCTTCCACGCAGATTGCAGTGCGCTTCTTGGACTCCAAGGCGACCTTGATTGCAGAGAAAGACTCGTCGGTTATCGTCCCTGGAGGGTTCTCCACCGTGCAAGACGGGCGCAGGTCAAGCTTCTGGAATCCAGACCGCCTGGTCTTCTTGTCGTAGACCGCGAGGTCAGGGAAGAAGCCACGATCGATCAGGGACTTTAAGGTGAAGTCGCCCACGACAATTACTTTGGGAGGGTGTTTGCGCCTGAAAAGATCAATTGCCCTCGCCGCGTTCTCTTCGGGCGATCCGGCGAGCAGAACGCCATATTCCTTAGCGAGTTCTTGCCTGAGGCTTTCAGGGAGCTTCAGATAACCCAAAGCTCACCGCACCCTTATCGCATATCGCCCTTCCCTTTTTGCTCCGATTACCTCGGCCAGCCTCGAACTAGCATCGAGTATTATTACGAGTCCGTTCCATTCGTCAGAGAGGTCTGTGCTGCCGCATACTGGGCACTTTTTCTCCTCGCCAGAGACGACAAACTTGCACTTCCTGCACGCGAGCTGCTTTGATGAAGGGTTTGCTTTGCTCATGTCCATCACTTCTTTTGCTCTTCAGCCGGCTTGGGCTGCTCTCCCCTTGCCTTCTTGAGGTCTTCCTCGATCCAGCCCAATGCCCCCAAATAGGGCTGCCGCATCGTCATCCCGATCTTGCTGCTCCTCGAGGCCCCGCTGCCGAGGCTGACGGTGATGATCCTGCACCTTACGCTCATCCCCTTTTCAACCACGCGGTGGGTCTCCTTGCCTATCAGCGCACCCCTCTTCTCGTCGTATGTTATGAAGTCGTCCATAAGCTGGGAGACATGGACAAGGCCATCCATCGGTCCCATCCTCACGAATACGCCAAAGTCGGTTACTTCCACGACCTCGCCCTCCACGACTTCCTGTATTATGGGCGAGTAGACCAAGAGGTCGAATGAGGCGCGGTGGAATATCGCGCCGTCGCCGGGGAGTATTTTGCCCACATTCGAGACGCTGACGTTGAGCACAGCGAGCACTGCGCCGAACTCGCGCATCACCACCCCTTCATATGTTGAGCGCAGTACCTCGGAAGCTACCTGCTCAAGCGGCTGCCCAAACTTGTCGGGCGGGATCCGGACGACATCGTTGATATGAAGAAGCTTGTACACTGCAATCACCTTAAAACCATGATTATGGTAAAGGCTATTCAAAGACATATAAAAACTTGCTGTAAAGTGAAAACAGTCCTCTGACCGACCAATACCTATTCCTATTACGCCTAAGCCGCTTCTAGCGTAGCTCATCCCCTTGGGTCGATGATCATCCTATCCTTTAGGAGGAGGACGCGAATCCCCTCAGACATGAGGCGCCTCCGCAGAGCCGCGTCGGCTGTCGCGACTGTGCATCCCATCGCCCTTGCCAGCTGCACTATCTTCTCGTCGACATCCACGTCGGCTCCCCCCACATCAGACTCTATCCTAGCGAAACGCTGGGCAATCTGGAGGGCGAGCCTGGCAAACTTCCCTCGCTTGTCAAAGCTCCTCCCGATTGAGCACAGCTCATCGAGCACAAAAGAAGGGACTGCGATCCTAGAAAACCCCATCCGCCTCATTTCGGATTCTAGATTGAAGGGCTTTGAGGCAGAATAGATGAGTATGTTAGTGTCCAAGATCACTAGACCCGTATTCTCACTGGACAAAGCCATATCCTATCAGCCGCCAACGGTTGGCTAACATCCGGCTGATCGCGACCCGCGCGCCTTCCTCCACGCAGACTGGGCGCTTAAGGACGAGCTGTGCATCGTCCTTGTATGCTGCGCTGACGAGTCCAACAGTCACTGACGAACCGACGACGAGCATCAGGTTCTCCCTGGCCTTCAGGTGCTCCACCTTCTGCATCTCCTTTGTGCCAACCACTCGTTCCAGCAGATTGACCTTAAGCTTGAGCTCGGTCCTGGTAGGTGGCAGGGTCCCTGGTTTGCCAACGACGCTTCCAACTAAGTTGTCAGCCTTAGTGAGGGCAGGATCGAGGTACGTCCCCAGACCGACAAGCCCCCCTGGCCCTACCTCCTCGACCTCCGAGCTCCCAGACATGAGGCTGGAGATCCTCGTGAACAGCGGCTCATAGGTAACCTTGCCGCTCTGCTCGACCTTTATCCCAGGCCTTATCTCAATCTCATCGCCAACCCTGAACTTGCCCTGGATCAGGGATCCCCCGAGCACTCCGCCGTGGAGGGAGGCTGGCGGGGTTCCAGGCTTGTTTATGTCGAAGGAACGTGCCACGTACATCCTGGCGGGCTTTGAGGGGTCCCGCTTGGGCGTAGGGATCGCCTCTTCAAGGACCTTTATCAGGTAGTCGATGTTCGCCCCGTGAAGGGCGGATACCGGGACTATTGGCGCCCCCTCTGCTATCGTTCCCTTAACGAAGTTCAGGATCTGGTTATAGTTTTCCAGAACCTTCTCGCGATCGACTGCGTCGATCTTATTCTGGACGACGACTATGTTCTTCACTCCTATGATCTCGAGCGCCACGAGGTGCTCCCTTGTCTGGGGCTGAGGACAATCCTCTGCTGCGGATATTATCAGCATTGCGCCATCCATCAGCGCTGAGCCCGAGAGCATCGTAGCCATGAGGCTTTCATGACCTGGCGCGTCAACAAACGAAACCTTCCGGAGGGCGTCGGTCTTCACGTTGTGGACGGGGCAAACCTCTGAGACTGTGTAAGCCTCAGGATCTGGACACATGGGGCACTTCCTGAAGACCGTGTCTGCATATCCTAGCTTGATCGTGATGCCCCTCTTCAGCTCCTCGCTGTGATGGGCAGCCCAGACTCCACTGAGGGCAGAAACCACGGTAGTCTTCCCGTGATCGACATGCCCCGTGAGACCGATGTTGCACTCGGGCTGCCTGCTCTCTCTACTCACTCTTCTTCCCTGCTTCCTCTTTCTTCACGATTACTGCATTGATCTGTACAATGTCTTCAGTGATCATATTGCCCCTGACGAGCTTCCTTTTCCTTTCGCCGTCTTCGCACGGCTTGAAGCCAGGAGGCGAAGAGAGCAGGAGTTTCCGTTTGGAACCGCCCGGAACGTCGTTGCGCATCGGGATCCCGCTCCGGTCCGTTCCTCCGAGTATCTTGAGCTCCACACCTGCCAGACCGAACGGATCACCATTCAAGGTGTCTCCGATCTTCAGGCCGATAAGCGCCTGTGAATGCGGATCTGAGACTGTCACTGTCTTCGACGTCCCATCAGACGGGTTTGAGACCACAAGTTTGAACTCTACCAATGTGCATCACCGAGATAATGACTGTTGATCACAGTTCGAAGTGTAAGATAGTTTATATCCCTTTCGCAGTCCTCTTGGGCTCAGCTGATGGGTACAATTGATTGTGGTTTTCAGAATCCCGACGACTTCCATTTTATTTTCAATATCCTGTCGATTATTCCTAGCTCGTCTTCCCCAAGCCGGTCCTTGTACTTCTCCCTGAGTATGAAAAGGTCGTTGTCTGGGATCGAGACCAGCAGGCTCTCGCCTTCTTGGACGTGTCTCCCGACCATGAAGTCGCCCTTCATCGAGATCGCAATCTTGTCACCGCGCTTTGCCTCCTGGAGGTTCTTCCCGCTGTCCTGTATCTGCATTATCGAGCCGAGGACCTCACCGTTTTCCTTCATGAGCTGGTAACCAGGCTTTATCCTTCCGCCCAGTACTTCGACGCCAAATATGGGGGGCGAGCTCTTCCTGAAAACGCAACCGGGGAGGATCCTGACTTCCCCCGGCATCGTCAGACTGCCGAACTCTTTAGTTGCTATCTCCTCGATCAGCTTTGCCGACCAGGCCTTGAAGTCGTCGACGATGTGATAGATGACGTTGCTAGTGAATATCGGTATCCCCCTTTCCTTTGCCTCAACCTCAGCCTCTGGCGTGACCTTGACGTTGAAGCCAACGATCGCCGCGTACTCTGGCTTTGTCCTCTTGACTATTGTGGCCTCGATCAGATCCCGCTTCGAGACGGGGCCGATGTCTGAAACCCTCACGGGTACCTGCTGGGTCCTCAGGAAGTTCACAAGTGCCTCTAGGGATCCGAGCGTATCCGCTTTCACGACAATACCCTGGGAATCGGTGGAGAACCGAACCTCCGACATCTCTTCGCGGATCCTCTTGAGTGCGGATTCGAGCTCGGCGTCGGAGTTGGCCACAATCAGCGGGGCACCCGCAACTGCATCCTCAAGCCCTGTGGCAACAATCTTCACTCCGACCGCGGCGACAACCTTGTCGACCGATTGGAACTTGTCCTCCGGATCCCTGATCTCGTTCATTGGCTTCGGGAGCAGCAAGGCCCTCACTTTAGTCACAATTGGCTCGTTGAACCCGCCGACGACTATTCTGTCGCCGCGTTCAAGCAGCCCATCGTAGAGGATGACATCTATGGTGTGTCCTATCCCCAGGTCCTCCTTCGCCTCAAGGATTACCCCCTTGCCTTGACCCAATGAAACGTCAAGCCGCTTGAGGAGGTACTGCTGAACCAGCCCGCAGAGGAGGGCAAGCAGCTCGGGTATCCCCTCGCCCGTGACGGCGCTCGTGGGGACTATGGCGACCGACTTTGTGAAGTCGCGGATCCTGTCGAGGCGATCCGATGCGAAACCGTACCTTGCCAGGTCACCAATGATCCTATAAATCATCTCGTCTACCTTCTCTTGGACGGCTTTCGTCTGTGCCTTGTAAGACTCGAAGAAGGGTTTTTCGGGGAACGGTTTCCAACCCGGAACCTTGTCTACTTTATTGGCCGCAACAATGAAGGGGGTCTTTCTGGAGCGGAGGATCTCGATGCACTCCTCGGTCTGCTTCTCTGCGCCCTCAAGGATGTCGATGACGAGGATAGCTATGTCAGAGACCGAGCCGCCCCTGACCCTTAGGTTGGTGAAGACCTCATGTCCTGGCGTATCGATCACGAGGATCCCCGGTATCGTCACCTTCATTTGGAAACCCTTGACTACTGGTGAGCAGTAGCGCTCGATTACATCGATTGGCAAGAACGAGGCGCCGATGTGCTGGGTTTACCACCTTGGCAAAGTAGCCACGGCCATGGCCCCAACCTCGCGCGCCATCACTGCACTCCCCCTTATCTTGTCAAGGAGCAGCGTCTTGCCCACATCGACATGCCCCAATACAGTAACTATAGGCTGTCGGATCGGCATCTGAGTTACCCCGGAATGGCTTCTCAAGGGTAGAGAAGATCAGCTCACTCATAAATCATGCGGAGTGATGCTCGAGGGAGATCAAAAAAATAATAAAAAGGAAAAGCGGATCTGCGGGTTCTAGGAGCGGGTCAGGTCACCCATTTTGCGTCCAGGCGCTCATATGACAAGAGCTCGCCCTCTCCGAAGAAGATCGCAAGCTCCTTCTGCGCATTCTCGACCGAATCGGAGGCATGAATCACATTCATGCTCTTCGAGCAGGAGAAGTCTCCCCTAACAGTGCCCGGGGACGCCTCCTTCGCATCGGTGGATCCTATGAGCCTGCGCATCACCGAAACGGCACTCTCGCCCTCTATTGCCATCACCACGACGGGTGCCGACCTTATGAAGGACACCAGCTCGCCGTAGAATGGCTTCTCCCGGTGTACTGCATAAAGCCGCGACGCTTGGTCTTCAGAGACCCTGATCATCCTCATCCCGACTATCTTGAGGCCCTTCCTCTCTATTCTAGCTATGACCTCGCCGACTATCCCCCTCAGCACGGCGTCGGGCTTTATCATTGAAAAGGTGCGCTCTATCATCTGCCTACACCTTGGAGGATGCCCACTTGAGATCCCTGGGAACCCTCTTCAGCTCGAGCATGTTCTTGCGGCACTTGCTGGAGCAGAATCGGAGTATGGTACCGTCATTCTTGACGTACATGAGTCCGGTCCCAGCAGGGATCTCGTGGCTGCAGAATGAACACTTCTGGATTCTGACCATATGGCATCAGCCCAATCAAATTATCTTGGCATCAATTTCTTGGCCTCGCGCTCGGTCTCCCTGAGCATGAGGATGTCCCCGATTCGCACAGGGCCCTTGACGTTCCTAGTGATGATACGCCCCTTGTCCTTCCCCTCCAGGACGCGGACGCGGACTTGGATCACTTCGCCGGTGACGCCGGTCCTGCCCACTATCTGAATTACTTCGGCAGGAGAGACGTCGCCCATTTCTCGGCTCATCGGATATCACCAGGTTTTAAGCTTCCTCTTTGGGGGTCTCCGCAGGTTCGCCCTGTGCCTTCTTTGCTGCCTTCTTCTTGGGCTTCTCCTTCTTTGGGGCCTCTTCCTTCTTTGGCTCAGCCGCCGGTTCTTCTGCCTTCTTGGGTGCCGGCTTCGGTTCCTCTGCCTTCTCTTCGGCAGTCCCCTTCAGTCTCAGCGAAGAGACCTTTGAGATAACCTCATCGACCAGAGGCTTCCCCTTGCCTGGCTCTACTATCGCGATGGCAGCCGACGGGACGTCTATTCCTGCAGCAGTGCCGAGTTTCACCTTCGAATCGACATAAACGTACGAGATCTTCTTCTCCTCCGCAAGGAGTGGGAGGTGGGCAACAATCTCAGGCGGGTCAACGTCCTGGGCTATGACCAACAGCTTGGCTATCCCGCGTTCGACCGCCTTGGTGGACTCGTTCGCACCTTTCCTTAGCTTCCCGTCATCTTTTGCCAGTTTTACCGCTTCATAAGCGCGCTCCATTATCTCTGGAGGCACGTCAAACCTCACAAATATTGGTTTCTTGGACATATCCTTTACCTCGGATGTCTTCATCGCTTGTTTCAATTAGACAAAAGGGAGGGTATTTATGAGCTTTGTGGTAAGCGGACAGGGTCAGTTGTGCGCAAAGTACCCTCTCAGTACGCCGCCCGACCTGCACACCCTCACGAACCCATACCTGTAGAACTGGAAAGTCTGGGGGAGATCTTCGTTGAGCACACCGGAGTCGACAAGACCTGATTCCTTAGAGGCATCAGGCCTGACTACGCTGATAGGCACCCCGGCACCCTCGGGCAGCCACTGTATGATCGGTGCCCCAAGCGATCTGGCTTCGGCTACGCCCTCGCTGTGGAACCTGCAGCCACCATCAGAGGTGACCTCGATGTTGAAGAGATTCATGAGGCGCAGATACCGGATCCTTTTTTCTCCAATCAGATCCGAGGACGGTACGATTATCCTAGAGTCGGGGCCTATGTTGAAGCGCCTCGAACCCCACTCAGGATGGTCCGGATGCAACGGTATGCTCACCTCGAGGTCCCTGTCGACCCCTTCGACGAGTATTGCCTTTGGATCAGGGATGAATACGTACCGCTTAGATACCGGATCGAGGAGCTTGCGGTTTATTGATGAGAGGTTCTCCCAGCTGATCGTTGCCTCGGACGGTCTGACGCCAACATCCAGGATCAGGCGC
>JASFYK010000034.1 GCA_030055545.1 Thermoproteota archaeon
CATAAAACTCTCGAGGATCAGGCATTATGACAGGGTCTTGTTCGAGAAGGTCGTCCAGAGTTACCAGAACAGGGATATGAGGAGAGCGAAGATATACGCCAATGAGCTCGGCGAAGTGAGAAAGCTCATCAAGGTGATCACGACTGCTTCCCTTGTGCTCGAGCAGATCTCGATAAGGCTCATGACTGTCAAGGAGTATGGGGATTTTGCCCGAGACCTTTCGGTTGTCAGGTCCTCGCTCGATCTCGTTTGCGGTAGCGTTCCAACAATAATGTCAGAGTCGGGAGAGTCTTTCTCAAGATTGAACCAGATAATGGACGATCTGATGGTCAATGCTGCCTGCCTGGAGGAGGTCGGAGGGGGCGTGGCTGCAATGGAGGGGTCTGAAGAGATATTACGGGAGGCGCAAAAGAGGGCTGAGATAGAGCTGGATCGCACGCTGCCCAAGCTCCCCGAGT
Organism: Thermoproteota archaeon; assembly: GCA_030055545.1. Classification (GTDB taxonomy): domain Archaea; phylum Thermoproteota; class Methanomethylicia; order Methanomethylicales; family Methanomethylicaceae; genus Methanosuratincola. The sequence goes on from JASFYK010000034.1 coordinate 459, forward strand.
TTGAGGCGGTTTCGAAGAGAGTGTTGAGAGAAAGGGAGGGCGGATTGGGAGGGCTCAGCCTCTAGACAACCGGTTTGCGCGCTCATCCTCACCAAAAGGGTTGCCCTTTTCGAGTATGCTCTTCATTATTTCCTCGTGTTTGGGCTGCACGAAGCCCTTCTTTACGAGCCTCTGCTTCAGCCTTTCGACCATGCGCGGCGTATCGATCTCGAGCGGGCAGACCTCCTTGCACCTCCCGCACTTCGTGCAGGCGTCTACTGCGGCTGCCACTTTCTCATCACCCGTGGTGAAAGCGCTCCAGATCAGCCCGATCCCTCCGAAGTAGTTGTTCCCGAATGCGCCCCCTATCACACGGTACACTGGGCACTCGTACATGCAGCCCCCGCAGCGGATGCAATAGAGCGCCTCTCGGAACGCCTCTTCGTCCGCCATACTCCTGCGGCCGTTGTCGAGCAGGACGAGGTGGAGTTCCTTCGGGCCGTGGGCACCGTAGACTATCGTCTTCTCGATGTCTGCCGTCTTGCTCGGACCCGTTATCATGGAAACGTAGGCTGACATGAATACGCCCGTGGCGTAAGGCGGCAGTACCTGAAGGAGCCTGAATGCGTCCGATAGGGTCGGGACTATCTTCTCGATCCCGGTGAGGCATATGTGCTTTGGCGGCGCATTGCTCACGAATCTAGCGTTGCCTTCATTTTCGACAATGAAGATCGTTCCCGTCTTGGCGGAAACCACATTAGCCCCGGTGATCCCCACATCAGCATTACAGAATTTTTCCCTCAGGTAATCCCTAGCGATCCCAACAAGGGCAGGTATTTCTGGGCTCACAGGCTTTCCTAGGAGCTCTGAGAAGGTCTTCGCGACCTCTTCCCTGGGGACGTGCACCGAGGGGTTTATGATGTGGGTGGGCTTCTCCTTCCTCAGCTGTATTATGAACTCACCGAGGTCGGTCTCGTATACCCTGTTCTCCCTCTCCTCGAGGGCCTCGTTTATCCCAACCTCATCGCCAGTCAGCGACTTTGACTTTACGACGAGTTTACCTGAACCAACCAGGCCTGAAACGATCTCCCTGGCTTCTTCAGCGTCCCTCGCAAAATATGCTTCGCCCTTGACCTCTCTTACTGAGTCCATGGTGATCTTTACGAGTTCATCCATATGTTGTATTGATTGTTCCTTGATCTTCCTTACTTCCCTGCGCATATCTTCAAGCTCAGGGAGGCGAGAGAGGGCATTCGCTTTGGCGGACGTGTATGCGGCGACCGCCCGGCTCAGCCCGGTTCTACGCCTGTCGTCCTCCATCCATCTCTTGAATTCATCGCGCTTGAAAGTCAGCCAGTCATCGCTCCCCATTTAAATCAGCCCTCCATGCAGAAAGGAGCAGCTCAGGCAGGTCTATCACCCTGATCTGCCCCGAACAGGCATCCTTGAAGTTGTAGTTGCAGAACGGGCACGCCGTAACCAAGAGCTTTACGCCGGCGGGCACCTGATCGCGAGCCGCAGTCTTGGCGACCTCCCTGGAAAGCTCAGGGTATGCCGAACGGACACCTCCTCCTGAGCCGCAGCAGAGCGCCTTCGACCGGTTGTCCCTCATCTCGAACAGCTCGAGCCCAGGCACCATCCTGATGAGCTCCCTGGGCTCCTCGTAGACTCCCATGTGCCTTCCGAGGTGGCACGGATCGTGGTAGCAAGCCTTCAAATCCACGCTTCCGAGTCGATCCTTTAATATTGACTTCCGCTCTACCAGAAACTGTGATACGTGGCGGACACGAAAAGGGGCGCCTCCCAAAATTACCGGGTACTCTGAAGCCATGGTCCTGAAGCAGCCCGGGCAAGAGGTCACAACCTCCGTGAAGCCTGCTGATGAGATCCTGTCAACGGTTGATTCAGCAGTCTTCTTCGCAGCCTCGAGCTGTCCAGTCCTGAGCAGGACTGAGCCGCAGCATCCCTCGCTTTCCCCAAGGGTTTCGAACCGTATCCCCATCCTGCGAAAGAGTTCCATGGTCGAATCAGAGATGCTCTTTGTCCTGAGGCGCGACATGCACCCCTTCCAATAAAGTATGCTATCAGGCATGCTGATCAGACCCGATAAAATCCATCAAGGTGGTATTAAAGCCTTGCACAGTGCCGAGGGTCCCGGTTTTTCCGGGTCCGCTAAAGACCGAACCTCCGCTTCTCCTTGATTGGCTGTTCAAATTCCTTCGCCAACTCCTTCAAAAGCTCTCTCTGCTTGGGCGTGAGCCTTTCAGGCACCGCCAAGTTCACAACGACAAACTGGTCGCCCCTCCCAAAGCCGTCTAGCCTGGGGAGCCCCTTCCCTTTGAGGCGGAGGATTGTGCCTGGCTGCGTGCCAGGGTTTATGGTTACCTGCACCGGGCCTTCCAGCGTCGGGACTGTAACCTCCGTCCCTAGCGCAGCCTGCGGATATCCTATACTGAGATCATAGTAGAGATCTGGACCTTCCCGCCTGAACCGAGGATCTGGGGTAACCCGAACATTGACGTATAGATCCCCAGGAGCGCCCCCGTTCAGCGAGGCGTCGCCCTCCCCTCTGAGCCTGAGCTGCATCCCGTCCTCGGCTCCGGCAGGGATCCTGACTGTTATCTTCCGCCTTACCTTGGCAACCCCTGAGCCCTTGCAGATGCTGCAGGGCTTGTCTATTAGCGATCCAGAACCCTTGCACGCGGGACAGGCGGTTATCTGGACGAACCTGGCGAAACCGCTCGAGTGCACGCGCTGGACCTGACCCGTCCCGCCGCAGCTTGTGCAGGTCCTCGGGGAAGAGCCGGGGGCAGCCCCAGACCCCGAGCACTGCTTGCACGTCTCGCTCCGCGGTATCTCGATCTCTTTTTCGACCCCCTTCAGGGCTTCTTCGAGGGTGATCCTGACCTCTGATACAAGATCGCTACCCCTCATCCTCCTCTGCCCGAAGCCGCCATACCCTCTTCCCCCGCCGAAGAACAGGTCGAAGAGGTCTCCAAACCCTCCGAATCCGAAATCCCTGAATATGGTCTCGAAATCGGCCCCCCTGAATATGTCCTCCTGTGTGTACTGCTGGTTGAACCCGGCTCTTCCGAGCATGTCGTACTGGCTCCTCTTCTGAGGATCGGAGAGGACAGCATAAGCCTCAGAGATCTCCTTGAACTTCTCCTCGGCGTCGGGGGACTTATTCCTGTCAGGGTGGTACTGGAGCGCGAGCTTCCGGTATGCGTCCTTGATCTGCTCAGGCGTAGCGTCCCTGGGGACGCCAAGAATCTCGTAGTAGTCCCTTTTTGTCGCCATCTCTACCGATCCTCAGCTTGCAGGGTTGGTATTTCAGCATTTTGCTGTTTTCCAAGGAAAAAGAAGGGCAAATAAATGTCAGCCGACCTTGTAGTCAGCGTCGTAGACCTTCTTGTCCTGCGCCTGCTGCCCCCCTGGTGGCGACTGTTGTCCTGGCTGGGCCCCTGACTGTGCCTGCTGCCTCTGGTATTCGGCCGCCGCCTGCTGGTATATGGCGGTGCCGACCTCCTGCAGTACCTTGGTCAGCTCCTCTGACTTTGCCTTTATCTTATCGACATCAGTGCCAGCAAGCGCCTCCTTCAGGGCAGCCACAGAGGCGTCGATCTTGCTCACCTGATCCGGCTTCAGCTTGTCTGCAAGGTCTTTCTTTGTCTTCTCTGCTGTGTAGATGAGGCTGTCGGCATTGTTCCTAAGCTCGGCCTCCTCCCTCTTCTTCTTGTCCTGCTCAGCGAATTGCTCCGCCTCCTTGACCATCCTCTCCTTCTCCTCTTTGGATAGCTTGGTCGAGGCAGTTATCCTGATCGAGGCAGCCTTGTTGGTTCCCAAGTCCTTTGCCGTGACATTGAGGATCCCGTTCGCGTCGATATCGAACGTCACTTCAATCTGCGGAACGCCACGCGGGGCAGGGGGTATGCCCTCAAGGTTGAACATCCCGAGCGAGACATTGTCCTTAGCCATCGCACGCTCTCCCTGGAGCACGTGGATGGTGACAGCGGTCTGGAAGTCAGCGGCAGTCGTGAAGATCTGGCTCCGCCTTGTGGGAATGGTGGTGTTCCTCTCTATTATCTTAGTAAAAACCCCGCCTAGGGTCTCCACGCCAAGCGAAAGGGGCGTGACGTCAAGGAGCAGGATATCCTTCACCTCGCCCGAGAGCACCGCCCCCTGGATCGCCGCGCCGATCGCGACACACTCCATGGGGTCCACGCCCCGCTCGGCAGGCTTCCCGAGGATCCTCTCCACGAAGCGCTGGACGATGGGCATCCTGGTCGTGCCTCCAATAAGGATGATCTTGTCGATTTGGGCAGGAGTCAATTTGGCATCTTCGAGAGCCCTCATGATTGTGCGCTCGGTCTTCTGCACGATAGGGGCCGCGAGCTCCTCGAGCTTCGCCCGGGTTATCGTCATGTGGAGGTTCTTAGGACCAGAGGCATCAGCATAGATGAAAGGGAGGTCTACGTCGGTTGTCAGGAGTGTCGAGAGCTCGATCTTTGCCCTCTCTGCGGCCTCCTTCAGCCTGGCCATTGCCATCCGGTCACTCCTTAGATCGACCCCGGTCTGCTTCCTGAACTCCTCAATGATGTAGTCCATGAGTGCCTTGTCGATGTCAGCACCGCCAGTCTCGGTATCTCCGCTGGTGGAGAGGACCTGGAAGACGCCCTTGCCGAAGTCCATTATTGTGACGTCGTGCGTGCCGCCGCCGAAGCTGAAGACGAGAATCTTGAGCTCCTTGTCGAGCTTGTCAACCCCATATGCCAAGCAGGCAGCCGTGGGCTCGTTTATGATCCTCAGGACCTCGAAACCAGCGATCTCGCCAGCGTCCTTCGTCGCCTGGCGCTGGTTGTCGTTGAAATGCGCCGGCACGGTGATCACTGCCTTCTTTATGTTGGTCCCGAGGTACGTCTCAGCATCCTTCTTGATCTTCTGAAGTATGAAAGCAGAGATCTGCTGCGGCGTGTATTCCTTCCCGTATATGCTGACCTTGTAGTCGGTACCCATCTTTCGCTTGATCTCGAATACGGTCCCCTCGGGGTTGGCTACAGCCTGCCTCTTCGCAGGTTCGCCCACAAGCAGCTGCCCATCCTTGGTGAAGGCAACCACCGAGGGAAACATCTTGCCCGCAGCAGTAGGACCTTCTGCGCTAGGTATCACTGTGGCCTTGCCACCCTCGAAGATGGCTGCCGCAGAGTTTGTTGTTCCTAGGTCGATGCCTATAATTTTCTCTCCTGGCTGTATATTTGAACTCATATCATTCTTCCTCCGTTGATTTTGTTGACCCTGATGGCTTGACTGAGACTTTAACTACACTCGGCCTGATCACTCTTTGCTTGAAGAGGTAACCCTTCCTTATCTCCTCTATGACTGTGTTCTCTTCGAGGTCTTCCCTCTCCTCCTTGGAAACCACCATGTGCTTCTCGGGGTCCAGCGGCTTCATAAGGCACTCGATCTGCAAGACGCCGTGCTTCTCAAGGATCTTCCTCATTTTCTTGAGAGTCATCTCGACCCCCTGGACCAATGCCCCTTGCGACTCCGAGCCAGAAGCACTCTTCAATGCCAACTCGAGCTCGTCGACAACTTCAAGCAGATCGCATATTAGTGGCATGCTGGCGAATAGCCTGACTTCCTCCATCTGCCTCTCTGAACGCTTCCGTATGTTCTCGCAGTCAGCCTGCATATACCTGAGCCTGTTCCTTGACTCTGTCAATTCCTTCTGGAGTGCATCAAGCTGTTCCCTGTACTTGCATATCTCGTCCTGCAGCCGCTCCAGATCCTTGCTTTGTTCTTCCTCCAAGGGCTTTGATCCTTCGCCTTCCGCGATGCCCTCTGCATGCACATTACCGCCGGTTCCCTCAGTAAGCAAAGCTTACACCCCGCAAAAGCAGTCAATTATATCGCAGTCAAATATATATATTTCACGCATGTTCGGCCAAATGATCCGTTCCCAGCCAAAGGATAAGAGCAGGCAGGGGAAATAAATCACAGGTGTATGTAATGTTAGAGAATGTCGCAGAAGTGGCTTCAACATGCACCCTCTGCGGCGCCTGCATCGAAGTGTGCCCATTCTTCAAAGCAACTAACAACCCGAAGTACGGGGCTATGGCAAAGGTGGAGGCTGCCATTTCGCTCTTTGAGGGAAAAGATCTCAAAGAAGAGGATTTGAAAACGCTATACCTCTGCACCAGGTGCGACGGATGCCATAGCTCTTGCCCGATGGAGATACCTATCTCGGTGGTCGTACAGGCTGCGAGGGGGGAGCTGAGGAAGAGGAACATGGTACCTGAGAAGTACAAGACAATAGCAGAAGCAATAATCAAGATGGGATCGCCCATGGCGGCTGCGCCTGAGAAGCGCATCGCGTGCATCCCAGAAGGCTTCAAGCCCCCCGAGAAGGCTAAGTACCTCTATGTGCCAGGATGCTGGTCAGGGATCAAGTTGCCCGAGACCGCAAAGGCAACAATGGAAATACTGATCAAGGCTGGAATAGACTTCACCACACTCGGGGAGAGAGAATGGTGCTGCGGTCTATTCCTCATCGATACGGGAATGATTGATGAAGCCAAGAAACTCGCTGAGAAGAACACAGTGCTTTTCGAGTCCACAGGCGCTAGGACCGTCGTCACCGAGTGCCCTTCATGCTACGACGTGTTCAAGAACGTGTACCCCGCGCTGTTCAGGAAGCCAGAGTACGAGGTCGTGCATATATCGGAACTGCTCGATCAGTTGATCAGAGAGGGCAAGGTAAGTCTTGACGCATCAAAATCAAAGAGGATAATTTACAAAGATCCCTGCCCACTGGCAAGGAGGGGCGGGATACTACAGCCGCCTAGGAATGTCGTAAAAAGTGTCGGCGAGCTGATCGAGTACAAGGAAGGCGGGAAGGATGCAGTCTGCTGCGGGGCTCCGGCTGGCGTCAAGCCGCTATACCCCGACATAGCGAATAGGCTTGCGGAGATGCTGATGGGCGAAGCGAAAGAGAAAGGGGCAGAGGTTTGCGTGGGCTGCGTATTCTGCATGTACCACATGGGAGGGCTCCCCAAGGAAGCAGGATTCCCGCCTTTGAAGACACTCTCACAGCTCGTCCTTGAGAGCCTCAATAAATAATTTTTTAATTTTTGAATTTATGGAAAACGGCTACTAATCCTCGCCCTTGAACTTCTTGCTGAGGGGGACGCGCTTTCCGTCCTTTATGTATGTTATCGATGTCTCGAGCCGAACAGGCATGCCCAAGTTGCAGAAAAGCTCGTAGAGGTCCTCGCCTGGAATATCCTCGGTGAGCTTTCCCGTCTTGAACAGCTTGGCAATGTACTTGACAACCTCCATAGTAGCGTTCGGATACTGGGAGAGCGCTGCCTCCAGAACCTCGGGTCCCCTTCCGACCAGACGCCTTTTGACGACGGACAGAGGATCCTCCTCAACCTTCTTAGGTGTTTCTGCCTCTTCCTTTTTCATTGCTGCGATCCTGCGCTCCATCTCGAGGAGCTTGCGCTTTTTTATAATCTCGATCTCGTCGTCCGAGTCAGCGGTCATATTGAATGCCCTCCGAGATAATTGCATTGGTCAGAAATAAGCTTTTTATCTGATGCTCCGAAAGCCATGCTCGAGTCTAGGGATTAGTGAAGGGCGGCAAAAACCGCTCGAACAAAATGGCGGGGAGAATGTGGTGTCGCTTCGGTCCCAGCGGTTCTTTCAGGTACTGCTGTCTGATTCGCTTTCCCTTCTGCCTTTGACCTTGAATGGCGGCGAGTAGTCGGGCAGGTCGTTCCCCCTCTCGTAGTGGCAGCATATGGTCTGCCCTCTAAGGGAGTCCCACATATCCTCGGGGACCAGCTTGTAGAACTCCCTGAGTTCCCTTCTGAGATAGCCATCCCCCTTCCGCTTCTTTGAGAGGAACTTGAATGCCAGCACTATCCTCCGCTTTGGGTATAGCTTGAATCCATTGATGAGGAATATGTCCCTCTCGATCTGGTCCCACTCGACATAAAGGTGATCCTTTGCCCCAGCTTTCGCCTCCACAACATCTAGCTCTCCTGTGCTGTCGTTAGTGGCCATCACGTCCGGGAGAAAAGCGCTGTTCCCGCCGGTTCGGTATGACCACCACCCAGCCGCCCGGTATCTCTTTACGAGTTCGCGCTCGAACCCCTGCCCCCTGCTCTTCCTGATGCGGGAAACGTGCACGCTATCTTGTCCCAATCCCTTCACCCCTTGGCTTTCCCCATGAACCTATCTAAGAAGAGTATCCCTATCGCAGTCTTCGCGTCCTCTATCTCGTTATCCCTGACCATCTCAACGGCCTTCGAGAGCGGGACAAACATCGAATCTATCTCCTCGTCATCATCGAGCCTCTTCGAGGACTTCTTCAGTCCCCTAGCCAAGAATAGGTGGATGATCTCTGTGCTGTACCCAGGAGCAACATAGAAGCTGAACACCTGCTCCATCTTGTCTGCGGAATATCCGGTCTCCTCAGTCAGTTCTCTCCTAGCGCAGTCCTCTGGTGCCTCGCCTTTTTCTATCGTCCCAGCCGGGATCTCCCATATCACTCGCTTCGCCGTGTGCCTATACTGTCTCTCAAGAAGAATTTTGTCGCCTTCCAAGGCCACGACGGCAACGGCTCCAGGGTGGATTACAGTTTCCCTGTGGGTTAGCCTTCCGCTGGGCAAACGGACCTCGTCGACCTGGAGGCTTATTATTCTGCCAGAAAAAATATGGGAGGATGAGACAGCATCTTCCAAGGATGGCACCTTCATCTTGCTCTGGACTGGACGCGCGGCTCTATAAGGGTCCATAACCAGTCTGCGAATTCACGCGGGTTCTTTGTCTGCAGGAGGACTTCGCCTGGCCCCGTTATCCGGGTGACAAGACCCTCGCCGCTGAGCAACGTCTCCTTCATTCCCCCGAAGCGTTCGACCCTGTAGGTGCACGTGTTGTTGAAT
>JASFYK010000035.1 GCA_030055545.1 Thermoproteota archaeon
TCCAAGAGAGAGTCGTCCGAGTCATGGAAGCGCTCGACCGGGCGAAGTCCGAGACCGGTCGGAATGTGCTTTTTGCTGTCAATGTGACCGCCGATCCGGATGATATGGTCAGACATGCGGAGACGGCAATAGACAACGGCGCGAACACGCTTATGCTGGATATCGTCATACTGGGTCTACCGACGGTCGAATGGTTCATCAAGTCGCATGACTTCCATGTGCCGATCCACATGCATAGGGCCATGCACGCAGCATTCACCAGGAACCCGCGGCACGGCATATCAATGATGGTCCTCGCAAAGATTGCAAGGCTCCTTGGTGGAGACCAGCTCCATGTGGGATCTGGTGCTGGCAAGATGGGCGGAGAGGAGAGCGCAAAGACCGAGCTCAGCCAAATAATCAGTTTCCTGAGATCGGAATGGCACGGTAAGAAGATGACCTTCCCGGTCGCCTCCGGGGGCATCCACCCCGGCTTCGTCCCAGCCAACTACCGCGCCTTTGGCAATGACTTCGTCATAAATGCGGGCGGAGGTATCCACGGCCACCCGAAAGGGACTAGGGCCGGCGCCGCCGCGATGAGGCAGGCGATCGATGCATGCGTAATGGGGGTGCCGATAGATGAGTATTCAAAGACCCACGAAGAGCTCCGCATCGCCTTGGAGCGTTGGGGCGAAAAGCGCCTTCCGGGGGATTGAACACGATGTCAGCCGGACAATCGGGAAATGAACTGCAACCTTCACAGCAGAAATTCAGGGCAAAGCGAATCAGGATCAAGACGGGTGAAAAGAATGTACTAATCAACGAGTCTGACGCCGAGGAAATGATGCTTCGGATCCACGATCGCGTAGTCGTGACAAAGGGTTTCCAGCGGACGGTCGCAATGCTAGACATCACAGAGAGCGTAGTGTCTAAGGGTGAGATCGGCTTCTACGAGGACTTCAACGATTTTCCGATCGCCGAGGGGGATCTCGTGGAGGTCTCCGTCGCTCCTACCCCCACTTCAGTAGAATTCATAAGGAAGAAGATGAAGGGCAAGCCCCTCACCAAAAGTGAGATCCACTCGATTGTGAAGGACACGGTCTTCCACAACCTGAGCAAGCTAGAGGTAGCCGCTTTTCTCATGGCTGAAGAGTACGTGGGTATGGACATGGACGAAATAGAGAGCCTCACAAAAGCGATGGTGGAGACCGGGAAGACAATCGATTTCGGTGAGCAGGTTGTGGACAAGCACTCGATAGGCGGCGTTCCAGGGAACAAGGTAACTCTGCTAATAGTGCCAATAGTAGCAGCTGCGGGTCTTAAGATCCCCAAAACCAGCAGTCGTGCGATAACCAGCCCCTCGGGTACAGCCGACACGATGGAGATTCTGGCGCCTGTGGAATTCATGGAGGATGAACTGAAGAAGTTCCTCAGGGACGTTGGGGGTTACATCGCTTGGGGCGGGTCGCTCAACCTCGCGCCTGCCGATGACCTCTTCATAAGGGTGGAGCATCCGCTCTCGATCGATCCCCGCCCGCAAATGATGGCATCGATAATGTCCAAGAAGCTTGCAGTCGGGGTCAGCACACTGGTGCTGGACATTCCTACCGGCAGGGGCGCGAAGGTGGAGGACTTTGAGACCGCCAGGAAGCTTGGTAACGACTTCATCGAGCTCGGCAACAGGCTCGGCATCAGGGTCAGGTGCGGCATCACGTATGGCGGTCAGCCCGTCGGTCACACAGTCGGTCCTGCGCTTGAGGCGAAGGAGGCTCTTGAGACGCTGATGGGAGGGGGCCCAAACAGCCTCATCGAGAAGTCAACATCCTTGGCAGGGATGCTCTTCGAGATGAACGGCATCGCCTCGAGGGGGAACGGTCAGGACATTGCCAAGGAGATCCTCAGGAGCGGCAAGGCTTACCAGAAGATGCGCGAGATCATCGCCCACCAGGGGGGGAATCCGGACATAAAGCCCGAAGACATACCTCTCGGGCCCTCACGCTACGTGATTACTGCCCCGATTGACGGATACGTCAGCAGTATAAGCAACCGGTCGATAAACGCCATTGCAAGGGCAGCGGGAGCCCCAATAGACAAAGGGGCAGGCGTGAAGCTATACGCGAAGATGGGGTATTCCGTTAAGAAAGGGGATCCCGTGGTGGAGATCTATGCGAACAGGCCTTCGAAACTAAGGGATGCCGTCAGCCTGTCAGCGCGGGAACCGCCGTTCATGATCGAGGGGATGCTGTTGGAGGAGCTGCCCGGATTCTGATCCTGCGCCCCCGGGAAACGATAAATACGTTTCCACAATTAGTGGTAAGCGAAAATTCTGGCATTCAGTCATGCGAGGGTCGGTGTTGGTGGAAGCGACTCCGGATATTGGAAGTCAGGGCAAGGCGCACAAGAAGGTAACTTCTAGTGGCAAGGCTAGCCCCACGAAGCGGAGACGCGCCAAGCCTGTACACAAGGAGCTGCTTACCGCCGCAGAGATCGAAGCCAGGAAGATGAGGGCGGTAAACCCTGCCCAGTACTACCGCCAAAATCTGGGCCAGCTCGGTTTTGGCGATCCGGAGCACGCGCTCGTCCAGACGATAAAGGAGCTTATGGACAATTCGCTTGATGCATGCGAAGCAATGGGGGTCCTGCCGGAGGTAACCGTGGAACTGGCAGCCACAACGAAGAAGTACGAAGTCGTCACAAACAAGACCAAGGACGGCAGCGTAAGGACCTTCCCCGTCTTCAAGCTAGTGGTCGAGGACAACGGCTGCGGGGTCCTGAAGGGCAAGGTTGCGAAGTGCTTCGGCAGCGTCCTCTACGGATCGAAGTTCTTCTCGTTCAAGCAGTCCCGCGGGCAGCAGGGGCTGGGTGTCCACGCCGCGATAATATACGCCCAGCTCACGTCCCTCGAGCCCGCAGTCATAACTACAAAGACCGAGTCCGACCCCAAGGCGTTTCGCGTTGTATTGAAGATAGACACTGAGAAGAATTCTCCCGTGCTGGTCTCCTCTGAAGAAGTGGACTTCTCTCGGCCCCACGGGACAAGGGTCGAGCTCATGATCGCCGGGGACTACACCCAAAAGGTCGAGTCCTTCATAAAGGAGCTCTCGCTCGCAAACCCGCACGCCGACCTCAAGTTCACAGTTGTTGCCCAGCCAGGGGATCAGCCCAAGGTGCTCCACTTCAAGAGGGCCAACGAGACTCTGCCACCGCCCCCGAAGGAGATCAGGCCCCACCTCCTGTCGATGGAGCCCGGGGCACTCCTCGAGATGAGGTCGAACGACACCTGCTGCGCAACGGCAAGGCAGTTCCTGGTGAGGCATTTTGTCAGGATCTCCGACGCCAAAGCCGAGGAGCTGCTGAAGGCTTCGGGGCTCGTCCCCTCCTCTCCCCCGAAGGAGATCGACGTTGAGGCCTTGCTTAAGGCCGCAAGGGAAGGCGATCTCATGCGCCCGCCCTTGGACGTCCTCAGCCCGATAGGCGAGGAGGCCCTGCGCCAGTCGATAAGAAGGATCTATCCTGATGCGGAATTCATATGCACAGCGTCGAGGGAACCGTGGTCATACCGCGGCGTCCCGTTCCAGATCGAGGTCGGAGCGGCCTACGGCGGGCAGTCCGTCATCGAGGACTGCGAGCGGGTCAAGGAGGGCGTGTTCAAATCGCGGGTGATCCGTCTTGCAAACAAATGCCCGCTCATCTACGACTCAAAGGACTGCCTCCTGTACAAGGTGGTGAAGGAGATAAACTGGAGGAACTACAAGCTGCCCCAGGACGAGGGCAACCTCCCAATGGCCCCGCTCGTGATTATAGTCTCGCTGGTTTCTACTAAGGTGCCCTACTCGGTCCCTGGGAAGTTTGCCGTAGCCTACCACGAAGAGATCCGGGAGCAGCTTAGGCTAGCCCTGCAGAGCCTCGGGAGGCTGATCCAGGGATACATCTCACACCGGCAAAGGCAGGAACACGAGCAGCACAGGCAGAGCATATTCCAGATCTATGCGAAGGAGATCGCTAGGGACATGTCTGTCTTGACAGGTCAGGATCAAGAGCTGATATACAGCAAGCTGATGACATCGATAAAGTCGAAACAAAAAGCCAAAACTGCACACAAAAAAGCAGAAGAGCCGCTCCCCCCCGCACCGACCTCCGAGACCATTCCTGCACCTTCAGTCAAGAAGATAACCGAGGAGATCGCAAAGATCCCGCCCCCGAAGCCGAAGAAGCAGCAGTTCACCCTTGAGGAATACTTGAGGTGATCGCATGGTCAAAAGCAAAAAGCCCGAGCAGAACTTGCGGCCGCTGGAGAGCTTCGACGACTCTAAAAAGAAGCTCCGCCAGATCTTCATGAACCTTGCCTCCGACATAGCCGAGTCGAAGCCGCCCGTCCTCAGGATCCCCGTGAGGACCGCCTCCAACACTGTTTATGACGAACATCGCCAGATCCTGACGCTCGGCGAGAGGATGAGCGAACGCAGGTTCAACGACATCAGCGAGGTGAGGTCGTTCATGCAGACCCTGCTCCTTGCGAGAGGCATATATGAGGCACTCCAGCATGACGATCACCCGACCATAAGGGACCTCTATTACTACACGCTTCACACAATTGAAGGCACAAACATCGAGACTTTCAACAGCCAGGACGAGTCCAACAACATATTCCAGGACATCGAAGTCATGACCGGGCTGCTCCGAGAGCAGATGGGTGTGGTAGCAGAATCAAGGGGTGCCCTTGTGGGGGAGATAGTCCTCCAGTCCAAAGGGAACAAGATCGATTGCTCCAAGTTCGGCATTGGCGCATTCAACATACCTTCGCTATGCGACCAGATCCAGATAGTGAGCGTCGACGCCGACTATGTTTTGGTTGTCGAGAAGGACGCAATATTCCAGCGCCTCAATGACTATGAGTTCTGGAGGAGGAACAAATGCGTCCTGATTACTGGGAAGGGGCAGGCTGACAGGGCTACCCGGAGGATGGTGAGGCGCCTCAACGAAGAGTGGGGTCTGCCTGTCTACGTCCTTACCGATGCCGACCCGTTCGGGTGGTACATATATTCGACCTACAGGGCAGGCAGCATCAGCCTCTCCTACGAATCATTTCGGCTGGCCTGCCCCGATGCTAAGTTCCTTGGTCTAACGATGACTGATCTCGAGAAGTATGAAGTGCCGAAGGACCACCTCATAAAGGCAAACGAGATGGACATAAAGAGGGCAAAGGAGCTCCTCGTCAGGGATCCAAAGACAAAGAAGCCTAGGTACCCATGGTTCTATGAATCTAAACGCTGGCGCCAGGAGATCCACCTCTTCCTCGACCGGCGCGTGAAGGCCGAGATCGAGGCCAAATCCTCAAAAGGCTTCAGGTTCCTCTCTGACGTCTACCTGCCTGAGAAGCTGGCGAACAAGGACTGGATAATCTGAGTGGTCGGAATGGGCATAAGGGCTAGCTTCGGAGAAGGGCGCTACCAGATCTTCGCAGAGGCTATCCGGGCGGGGGATGACATACTCGTTTTTGTCGGGGGCGGTGAGAAACCCCATATCGGGGGATTTTCGTTATCGGAGCCGTCTGGTTCCCCCGTCTCACTCTCAATCCCCCTACACAAAGATTTTGTGGTATCCCATCAGGTTTCTGAAAAAGTTAGCAAAGCAACGGGGAAGAGGTGCCTCGCCGTTGCAGGCATACACATCGAAAACGCCACTAAGGAGGAGATTTCGATCCTTGTGAAGAACTCCATGATCTGCACCGACATACTCATTGAGCTGATGAGGAGGACCGACCTGTGACATCATACTCCTCCTCACCCCACCTCCTGAACAGCTCATGCTCTATGCCGAGCTGATCCAGCACCTTGCCTACCACATAGTCCACCAAATCTCCGATTGTCTTGGGTTTGTGGTAGAAGCCAGGGGATGCTGGAAGCACAACAGCGCCTGCCGAAGTCACCTTCAGCATGTTCTTTATGTGGACGCGACTGAGGGGGGTTTCCCTCGTCACAAGTATGAGCCTCCTCCTCTCCTTCAGCGCCACGTCCGCGGTCCTTGAAATAAGGTTGGAAGACAACCCGTTCGCGATCTCCGCGAGGGTCTTCATGGTGCAAGGGGCGATTACCATCGCGTCGAACCTGCAACTGCCGCTGGCAGTGGGTGCCATCAGATCAGAACTCCTGTACACCTCCCCGAACCCCTCTAGATCCTCCACGGACTTGGAGTCCTCCATTTGAAGTATCCTAGCCGCATATTCTGAGATTATTATTGAAGTCTCAATGCCGCGCTCATTGAGCCTCTGAAGGAGCCTGTAGCCGTAGACCGTCCCGGTCGCACCGGTTATCCCGACTATGACTTTCATTCTGTCCACTCCCTGTCTTCTCTAATGCGTGCCTTTTGATATCACTTGCCGTTTTTTAAAGCGCTGGAGAAAGTCCTCTTCTTGCCCTGTTTTTTTATTTACGACCAAAACCCTTAGCAGAGATCCGCCGGAAGAGTTAAAAAAGCATTAGATGACTATTCTGAAGGGTGTAATTCTAATGGTAGGCGTAATTGCATACATGCTCCTGGTGACTGACACGGGCAAAGAGTACGAGATAATAAAGGAGATCAAGAAGATTAAGGGCGTGACCGAGTGCAGGGCGGTTTATGGAGAGTTCGATGTCTTCGTGAGGCTCGAGGTCGATGACCTCAATGCACTCGACGAGATAGTGACCCAGATAAGGAGAATCCCGGGATCGATACAGTCCACCACCCTCGTGGGATCGCCCTAGGCAGCCAGAAGGGACCAAAGGATCCATGTGAGGGTTGCCAATAGTACGATTATCTGTACTATCCTAGACCACCTCGAGATCTTAATCAATCTCTTCCCTGCCCCCGCAAATGCACCCATAATGACGAAAGGCAGACCGAGGCCTGCTGCGTAAGCAATCAAAAGTGCGAACCTAGAGGCAAGCTCATCAACGGTGAGCGCGTATATCGAGAGGGCCGCTAGCAGAGGTAGTATGCAGGGCGAGGCGATGAATGTGATGAGCATTCCGAACAGAAAGCCCGCTATCGAGCCTTTTCTACGAATCAAAATCCCGACTGGTATCGGTCTGAGCCTGTGTGTGAAAATAGAGTCTATTATTATAAAAGAAATGATCGCTGCCGAGGCGCATAGGAACCACCTTCCGTCCACGAACTCGCCAGCCAAACCTATTAGCGTAGCCATGAATGTTCCGCCAACCATGATCCCCGAGTAGACGACCAAAGATCCCTTCACCAGATCGAACCTTTCCGAACCAAACACGAATGCAAGGTAGCCCGGAACAAGAGGCAAGACACATGGTGTGGCCGCGCTGCCAAAACCGATCGAAAAGGCAAAGGCAATCTGAAAGAGATCCATTACTTTATCCTCGCTATTTCCTTCTTTAGGTCCTCTGCATCCAAATAGGTCCCGTCATGCCTGCTCACGACAATGCCATCCTTGTCTATGAAAATAGATGTTGGCACCTTTATGACCGACCAGTCTTGGAATACCCCCGCCAGTTCCTGCGAGTACCTTAAGTAGACAAAGTTCACTTGCTGGCTGTATTCCGAATATGCGGCGTCCATTGAAACATCCTGCAGCATGCACGCAGGGCAACTTGAAGCAGAGAAGTATATCACTGTCCCTTTCCTGCTTACAACTGATTCGTTTATTAGGGGATGGTCAAGTATCGCTTTAGTTCCTGGGAAACCGGGTCTTGGTGTTAATAATGCTGCTGACGCTGCCGCCACCAACGAAAAGACCAGCGCCGCTGTAGCCAGGATAATTACCTGCCTCTTTTTCAAGCTCCCCGCTCCTTGATGAGGAACTTCTCTACGGAATCCTTGGCTTTATCCCTCCGCGCCCTGTGGCTCTCGAGGAATTCAGCCACCTTTCTGGCCAGCCTCTCCTTGCACTCCCCACAGACTAGCCCTCCTGCCCTGCAGGAAGCGTAGGTTTCGGCTACTGCCTTGTCATCCTCATCGAAGAGGCTGTAGAGGTAGCTATACACGACGCAGATATCTGGATTGCCTCCCTTCTCCCTCTGTTCCCTTATAGTCGGCTGCCCTCCCGTGAAGGCATTCTTAACTTTCCTTACTGCTTCCTCCTTCGTGTCCGAGAGGAAGATCGCCGTGTCCGGGAGGCTGGCGCTCATCTTGCCTCCGCTCCCGAGTCCGGGTATGAACTTGCTGTAGACACCGGCGGGCTTCCTGTAGCCCAGCTTGGGCGCAACGTCCCTTGAGATCCTCCAGTATGGCTCCTGGTCAATCGCACATGGTATCAGCACATGGGCGTCCTCAGAAGTCAGGTACTGGTGGATGAAGCAGGGTGCAGCCTGCATGGCCGGGAAGAAGATCATCCCTATGTTAGAGCTCTCCGAGAACCCGAAGGTCGCCTTCGCCGTTGAGAATGTGACGTGCTTGGCAATCCTAACAGCCATGTTGTATAGTGGCTGAGAGTACGTGAGGTTGGTGAAGATCTTGGTTCTCTCGGGGTCAAACCCGACGGCTATTATGTCGAGCAAGTTCTCCTTTGTGTACTCTGCTACCTCTTCGGTCGACAATTCCGGGTTAAAGAGGAACTTCTCGTCGTCGGTTATCTGGAAGTAGAGGTCGCACTCGAAAGCGTCCTGCAGGTACTTTGTGAAGAGCCATGGTATTAGGTGCCCGAGGTGGGTGTTTCCGGAGGGTCCCCTGCCGGTGTACAGGATGACCTTGACGCCTTTCTCATAGGAGTCAATCCACTCGTCGAGCTCCCTGTGGGAGAAGAACATCCCCCTCCTGAGCAGCACATGGAGTCCGCCTGCATGCCTCTTCAGCCTTTCGACTATCTCCTCGGTCAGCGGATCTACCCCGAATTTCTCGATGAGCTCCTTGTAGTCGACCTCGCCCTTCACTTCCCAGGGGGTCACGATCGAACCTGAGTTCTCCATCTCCAGCACCTGTCCCTCTCATAGTCGCACCAAAGCCATTTATATTATTTGGCGAGTCTGAACAGTCTGTTTGCGCATTTTCTTTTTTGACAAACTATATTAGCGATCCGGCATTTTATTTCCAGCATGGACAGGCGGATCTGCGATTTCCACATGCACTCCTTCTACAGCGATGGGGATCTCCTACCGTCTGAGATAGCGAGACGCACCAGGGTATTGGGGAACAGGCTCATAGCGATCACTGACCACGCAGACGCTTCCAATCTGGAATGGA
>JASFYK010000036.1 GCA_030055545.1 Thermoproteota archaeon
ATTGCCGATATGCTGAGGAACCTGCTCTTCATAGGCCTCATCGCTTTCATACTCCTGCTTGCTCTCGATACGCTACTTCTCTCCGGCAGCACAGTCTACCCGCTGATTCTCGGCTTTGTCATCATTGGAGTTGGCATATCCTTAACCGATGGGCTCATCAAGTCGATAACCGACGATCACTCTGAGTTCAAGAACGTCGCGGGCTATGCTAAATTCGTGCTATATTCGATCTTCTTGATAATTGGTGCCGGGGCAATCTTCGCCACTTTCCCAGGCGTCACTGCAATTGTTGCCAACGTTTCTTGGGCCTTCGCTATCGCACTCGCAATAATGCTCATACCCATTGTTTACGCAATGGCTAAGAGGATGTCAAAAGAGACGCAGTGAGCAATCCACACGACCACATTCCTTACTTTTTTTATTTTTATTTTTATTTCATACCGAAATCAAATTACTCAATTCAATCTTTGCTAGGTATGAAAGCCTTTCTATTTTAACAATCCGCTGAAAACCTTCTGACAATTTATGGTTGAGAGTATGTGGGCAGTAAAAAGCCGACTTTTAGAAACCAGACCTTCTAATTGTGTGATTTATCACAAAATTTATATGCCGCTCTTATAGTATGATATATCTCAAAAAGGTGGTAGAGATGAAGGTTGCTTTTGTGACGGAGGACGGAAAGACCATCTGCAGGCATTTCGGGAGGGCGCCTTACTACCTCGTGGTCGAGCTCGACGGCAAGAATGTGGTAAGCAAGCGGATGGTCCCGAAGGGCGGCTGCGCCAACCGCAGTCGTCACGACCATGAAGAGCATGGGGGCGTCCACCTCGGGAGCGAGGAGAGGCACAAGTCCATGATCCAGCAGGCTGATGGTTGCGAAATTGTGGTCTCAGGAGGGATGGGGATGGGTGCTTACCAGTCCCTGATGCTAAGTGGGATCGAAGTCTACATAACCAATGTGGAGGACATCGACGAAGCCATCTCCCTGCTTGCTGAGAACAGGTTAGACAACAACCTTGAGCTGTTGCACTGAGCGGCTCTATCTCCATCTATTTTTTATCGTTTCTCAAAAGCATTAAGCTGGCAGCATTTCTTCAACTGCGGATAGCCATCCGGTAAAATGCGGGAGTGGAGTCTCTCTCGGTGGCGAAAGTATTCCGCTGCCAAAACTACTTTCTTCTATGGTGTTTTGATGGTCTTGGAATGGTATTTCTCGGCGAAAGTGATCATTATAGGATCTGGGTTGGTGCGTTGCTGTCGGGTCCAGATTCTAGGGCGTGTTGCGGCACAGCCGACGATTCGGGCACGCTCCCGAAACCATCGCCGAAAACGATTGTTGCGGGAGGCGTTGGCTTTGCACGGGCATCATCGCTTCCGTTGAGACGTGCCTATCTGGCAACTGGCTGCCCTGCCCTTGACTCGCTAACGGGCGGTCTCTGTGAGGGTCTCATCCACCTATTCTCAGGCTCCCCGGAGTTCCTTGACGAGCTGCTGCACAGCGTCTTGGTTGAGGGCTGCTCAAGGGGAAATGTCGCCTACCTGAACAACACCGACTACTACCGCATCAGGAGCGAGATCTCCCCGGACAGGATAGCCCAGTTCTCCAAAAACCGGGGGCTCGACTACAGGGAGGTGCTGGATAGGATCCTCTTCGCCGCTGCTTACAGCGGGGCTCGGCAACCCCAGGCTGCTTGCGTGCTGGAGAGGGCAGCGAGGGAACGGGGGGATATTGCGCTGGTCGCAGTACACGACATCTCTGCTTTCCGGGGCGAGCGGAGCGAGGGATCCTCGGAGATGGATCTGGTCGCCTCCCGCATGTGGCGCCTGGCGTCGGAGACGGGTGCTGCAGTGGTCCTCACTTCTAGGGATCGCAGACTGTGCTCCAGGATGGTGTTGGATCTTTCCCAGGTGATCGTTGACTTCAAAGGCGTCAGGGAGGGCGTCCGCGCGACCCTCTTAAGGCACCCAGAAAGGGCAACGCCCGCCTCGGTTCTGATACCGTTTGCCGGGAATTGGCATGGAGCTGATCTTATGGGAAGGATAACCCCGCCGTTCAGGCAGTCATACCAAGAGCTCCTCGGGTCGCTGAGGGGCGGATATCTAACGCTGATCCGTGAGCCGGGCAACAGAGCCGGATTCGAAAGCCTCATCCGGGATGCCTGGGACAGGGAGTATGCCGCCATGGCAGCCTCCGGGATCCCAGCAATCTTGGACGTGATGAACCTGACCGCGAACGCCCACAACAGGGGCGAGATAGAGGCGCTGAAGCGTGAGCTCGCTGAAAAGGAGGCGAGGATAAAGATCCTGGAGGCAAAGATTTCCTCGCTGGAGGATCGATTGCCTGATCATTGACAGGGCCGCACCTTGACCGCTGGAGCCATGTGTCACCGTTCGCCTGCGCCCAGATCCCGCAGAGAAATTCTGTCTGGAAGGGCGTCCTAAGGCTGATTGCCCTCCACCCGCTCCCAATTGAAGTGATTTGGCGTTTCTGCTGCCAGGTAAATATGCGCAATTTTCAGTGCCGTACAATTGCAGAGCCTACCTGCTGTGAGGGGGTCCGTTCTAGAAACGCAAGTGTTTTTTACGAATTAATCGGTGATGATCGGTTTCCCCATGGCATTTTTGATTATGCGTGAGTATGCGGGCCTGACCCGTACGACTGGACGTGTCTCCAAGCGCGATGTAGTGCTTCATGCCTCGCCTCCCCATCGTCGTATATGGTCATGTCCTTCCGGTTGAAGAGCTCCCTGTCTTCGCCAATGGGACAGACCTTGATGCATAGGCCGCAGGGGGCTTCATACCTCTCCAGCAAGTATAGGTTCCTGCGTGCACAGGCCTCCTTGTCCGTCAGCCCTCGGGGGTATCCTTGCCCGGGCAGGGCCTTGACTGGGCAGACTTTGACGCACCGCATGCACCTGATGCAGAGCTCCCCCTCCATAATAGGATCGGGATCTATCTCGGCTGCCGTGAAAACAGATCCGAACCTGACCCTGGATCCGTATTCCTTCGTCAGGAGGACATTGTTGACCCCGAAAGTCCCGAGTCCTGCGAGGAAAGCCGCATGCCTTTGGGAGAAGAAGACGATCGGCTTGTCCTTGAGGAGGCTCAGGTGCCCGTAGCCGTCCCTTGGCACGAACATTGATCCGTAGCCCATCACGTTCAGGTAGTTGGAGAGGAGGTATGTGGACTGATCCAGCAGCTCATTGACGGTCTTGTAGAGCTGGTGGTGGGCGATCGAAGGCGCCGTCTCTACGACAGGCAGCGTTACGGGCATCCCAAGGACGATGACCGTTTTAGCCTCCGGCAGTATCGCCCTCGGCCTGAACTCCTCAGGGATCCATGGCTGAAAAGGCGGCTGATCCCACCGTTCGGATGATGCAAACCCGACCATTGGGACGCCCATCGATTTGCATTTCCTGATGATCCTTTGCTTGAGTTGAACCATAATAGATCACGGGGTTAAATGGCTTATATTTTCATGGACTTGATTCAGCACTAGGCAGGCTCACCCCGACTGCCCGTCCTTTCTATGAAGGTTAATGATTTATTCATATTCCGTGAGTGTTATGCATGGAACCGCCAACCATGAAGGACTTTGAGAAGCTCGGCTTCTACTTGGGGCGCGAATATGACGTCAGGGCAAGGACGCGCCTCGCCCCCCTCCTTCTGTACGACTCGAGGGATCTGGTCACCCACTGCGTGTGCGTAGGGATGACCGGGAGCGGGAAGACGGGTCTCTGCATCTGTCTCCTCGAGGAAGCCGCGATGGATGGGATACCTTCTATCGTGATTGACCCGAAGGGCGACATCACAAACCTGTTGCTGACCTTCCCCGACCTAAGGAGGGAGGACTTCCTCCCCTGGGTCAACCCCGAGGACGCCGCAAAGAAGGGGCTCTCCGTGGAGGATTACGCCGAGCGCCAGGCTGAACAGTGGAGGCATGGTCTCTCTGAGTGGGGGCAGGACGGGGAGAGGATCCGCCGCCTGCGCGAGTCGTCGGATTTCGCGATCTTCACCCCGGGGAGCAGCGCCGGGATCCCCGTATCGATACTCAAGTCCTTCGAAGTTCCGCCAAGGCAGATACTCGAGGACGAGGAGCTCCTCAACGAGAGGGTGAGCACCACCGTCTCCAGCCTCTTGGGCATGATCGGGGTAGAGGGCGATCCGCTGAGGTCGAGGGAGCACATCCTGCTTTCGAACATAATCGCCGACTCTTGGAAGAGCGGATCCAGCCTCGACTTATCCAGCCTGATCTCCCAGGTACAGAGCCCGAGGATAAGGCGTGTTGGCGTGATGGAGCTCGAGACCTTCTTCCCGTCCAAGGATCGGTTCGCCCTGGCGATGAGGCTCAACAGCCTCTTGGCATCTCCGAGCTTCAGGCTCTGGCTGGAGGGGGCGCCCATGGATATCGGCACATTCCTGTACGCCCCTGGCGGTAAGCCGAGGGTCTCGATCTTCTACATAGCGCACCTGAGC
The DNA here is from genome assembly GCA_030055545.1 of Thermoproteota archaeon. Classification (GTDB taxonomy): domain Archaea; phylum Thermoproteota; class Methanomethylicia; order Methanomethylicales; family Methanomethylicaceae; genus Methanosuratincola. Next base: position 4,477 of record JASFYK010000036.1, read on the forward strand.
GACGCCGAACGGATGTTCTTCGTCTCGCTGCTTCTGAACAGCCTCGTAGGGTGGATGCGCCTCCAGTCGGGGACCACGAGCCTGCGCGCCCTCCTGTACATCGACGAGATCTTCGGGTATCTGCCCCCAGTAGCCAACCCTCCTTCAAAGGCACCACTGATGGCACTACTGAAGCAGGCCAGGGCCTTCGGGCTGGGCGTCCTCCTTGCGACGCAGAACCCGGTCGACCTCGACTACAAAGCCTTGTCTAACGCAGGCACGTGGTTCATAGGTCGGCTGCAAACGGAGCGGGACAAGCTCAGGATACTCGAGGCGCTGGAGGGGGTCGCGGGTGCATCTGGGGGGCAGATCCCGCGCGAAGAGTACGACAGGATGATCAGCAGCTTGGACAAGCGGGTCTTCCTCATGCACAATGTCCACGAGGCAGCCCCTGTTGTCTTCGAGACCCGCTGGGCGATGTCGTACCTGAGGGGCCCCTTGACAAGGGAGCAGATAAAGATCCTGATGAAGCCCGTCAGGGCATATGAGTCTGCATTTCCGCCAAAGTCGGAGCCCGGCATCAAGTTGGCGCCTCATGTTGCAGGTACGGCTCAAGACTTGCCTGTCCTCCCGCCGGAAATACCTCAGTACTTCTTGCCTGCGACAGCCTCCAAGGGTGAGCCGATCACTTATGCCCCATCACTGCTCGGCGTGGCCCAGGTACGCTACAGCGATCTCAAGAAAGGAATTGATACGCTCGAAGAGGTCTGCCTTGTTGCACCAATCACCGACAGCATAGTGCCGGTAGACTGGAGGGATGCGGTTGTATTGAAGCCTCCACCTGCATTGGAGAAGCGCCCAACAGCCTCCTCCAAATTCGCGGAGCTGCCCAAAGCTGCGGCGAACCCCAAAAACTATGCTGCTTGGGAGAAGGAATTTGCTTCTTGGCTCCAAACAAATCGGAAACTCGACCTCCTAAAGAGCCCGTCCCTTGGGGAAACCTCAAAACCCGGCGAGTCGGAGAGCGAGTTCAGGATAAGGATGCAGCTCCTCGCCAGGGAGAGGAGAGACGAGGAAGTGGAAAAGATAAGGAGGAAGTACGCCCCGAAGCTGGCAAGGCTCGACGAGCGGATAAGGAGAGCCAAAGCTGCCCTTGAGAAGGAAGAGCTCCAGGCAAAGGAGCAGAAGTACCAGACAGCCATATCTGCTGGATCGACCCTTTTAGGCGCCATATTGGGCAGGAAATCGATCGGCGGCGTCAAGACGACGGCTCGCGATTTTGGGAGGACTGCCAAGCAGAGGGAGGACGTCGAGAGCTCCCGGAAGAATCTCGAGACCCTCCAGAAGGAAAGGGCCGCCCTCGAGGAGGAGTTCGATTCCGAGATCAAGGCTTTGGAGAAGTGCGACCCGCTCAGGGAGGAACTTCAGAAAATCTCTATCCTTCCTAGAAAGGGGGACGTTACTGTCCGGTTCCTGGCACTGGTCTGGACGCCTGTGCTTTAAACTTCCTTCTCCGGGCAGTCAGACCCCGGTTTGCTGCGAATGCCTGTTAACCATGAACCGGTTCCTGATGCTTCAATTAACCATTAGGGATTTTTATGCTCCTTCTCCCAGTCCTCCCTCAACCTCAATCCGAGTTCCCCGTCCTCAACGACTATCGGGCCACGGTAACCGCAGCGACGGCACTCCCATATTGACCACATCTGGGGCAGTCCCGAGGCGAAGAAAATGTCCTCTGATCCGCAGTGGGGGCAGAACTTCCAGCCTTTTTTGTTTCTTCCAAGTTCTGGGCACATTTATTTTCTAGTAATATCTCGGCATACTCTTTTATCTTGGTTTGCATGAGGCTGTGTCTAAGGTCACACGAGTTATAGCTGTAAGTTTATCACTTACACAGAATCTCGCTTTTTCCAAATGTCATGGTCGGTATTACAACGGGTAAATAAAGAACCGCGTACTATTGAGATTGAGGAAACATCGATGTCGATTGAATCTAACAAGATCCTAGGCGGCGTAGGGGCAATACTGCTGTTCATCGGGGTAATCCCTTTCCGTTTTATGGGCATAATTTCGCTTGTCGGACTGATACTGATTCTAGTTGCACTGTACGGCTTCGCCAACATGTACGAGGATAGAAGGATATTCAACAATTTCCTTTACGGGATAATCGCAGGGATAATCGGTGCGGCAATTGCAGTTGCCGTAGCCATCTTTTCTGTTTTGACGGTCTTGACCCAACTTCTGTACGAGATCTTTCCGGGCTGGAACGGCGACTGGACCGCCCTTCAAGGAATGACTCCGGACACCTCTAACTTGGAAATGGGCACAATATTCTCTCTCTTGGGCGGACTCCTTCTCGTCGTCGCGATACTTTATGCGTTCGCAATCGTCGGGGGATTCTTCGCGAGGCGATCGTTCAGTGCCCTCGCAGAGAAGACGGGCACAGGACTCTTCTCGACGGCTGGACTGATATTTTTCATTGGAACTTTCCTTACCATTATTCTCATAGGATTTCTTCTAATCTGGATCTCTATACTTCTGGTCGCGATCGCCTTCTTCCAGATAAGAACACAGCCAGAAGCGCCCGCAGCCGCAGTAGTCGCGGTCCCCTCAGCACCAGCGCAGGGATAAAAATAAACAATCGCCATTTTTTCTTTTTTATCCATAAATGTTTTGTCCTTATATTGCTTGAGCTGTTATTTTTGGAGAATTAATCTGTCTGTTTCCATGCCTTTTTGGTCCACCGCCTTGCTAAAGTTTGAGCACCGATCTTAACTTGAAGACAAGCCACAGGAAACCATACGCGAGACGCGAGAGCGGATCTCCCGGCGGAGGGTAGTACATGAGGTGCGGGTCGTCAAAAGGTTTTGATAAATCGTGACCGAATTTATTCGTCGAATGGAGGTAGTACCACTTCTCCAGCAGCTTGCGGTCGAGCCTCTCCATAGGCGGGCTCAACATGTTCTTTTCATCAGAAGAAAGCTCTCTCTTCAGACCAGCAAAGGCGTGGTAACAATTCAGGATCTCAACGGCAGGCCTGCTACCCCCAAAGGTCAGTTTCTCCATCGGCATCTCCCTCACTTGGGTAGAGTTCTTTTTGCCTTCGTCGCCCCCCCACGGGAAAGCCGGCTTGGGGGATGTCGTGTACTCGACCGACCTGACCCTTGCCTTCTTGATGCGTGAGTAGATCTCAATGCCGTGGCCCCCGCTCTCCACTGGCCCAGCCGCTGCTCTTCAACATACGTGCGAAAGAGCCTTGCATGCGCATCACGGTCACGCTGGAGACCCCAGAGTGCGAGCCAGTAGGGCCGGTAACAGGTACTAAGCCAGTTGATGCGACGAAGGTTCCTAAAAAACCAAGGCTGATTAAGCGACAGACATAGTCTTTCCAAAAATCCTCTTTTTTTCTTTTTTAAGTTCCATACGTGAATTTTGGGCAGAATGATCCAGATTGTGTTAAATCTTCGCCTATCAGCTAATGTCAGTTATCAATAAAGCTGCAAGCCGCAAGCATCGCAAAAACCATCACAAGCTTGGGCACGAATCACTCCCAGGAAGCAGCGATCTGGGGGAGACTCTCTGTTGGCCGAAAGTGTTTTTCCGATGTTCCTTGTCTCCGTGATGTGGATCTTATGATGGTGTCAGAGATTTTTGGCGAAAGTGATAGAGATGATCTTGAGTTGTCGGTAGTGTGCAAAGAAACCACGACAACGATGATTGCTGTGCCCGAGCTGCGGTTCTTGGGGCTCAAGTGATGGCGGAGGGTGTGTGATCTCATTGGGAGTTTCACTCGGCTGGATCTTGGATGTCTATTCAAATGGATCTGAGGTGGCGGTCTGGATAAAAACCGAGGGCGGGCGGGTTCTGCGGTTGAGGGACCAGTGCACTTCGTTCTTCCATGTACTCTGCACCCCTGGGTATGAGGAAGGGGTCGGGTACCGTATCTCCGAGTGCCCCGAGGTCAGGAGGGTCTGCACCGATGAGCTCATACCTTCATTCGATGGTTCTGTCAGGCAGATGATAAGGGTCGAAACATGGAGACCTTCCCTTCGACACCTAGCCTTGGCTGTGAAGAGGATCCCGGGAGTCGAAGGAGTCTACAACCTCTCCCTCTGCCACGTGCAGCGCTACCTCTTCACGAGGCTCAGAGTAGAGCCCACTTCTAGGGTCGAAGTCGACTGCGACGGGGATCGGATCTTGGCGGTCAAGAAGCTGCAGGACGAGAATGATTTGAAGCCCCCGCCGTTTAGTCTAGTTGCTTTTGAACCGCGAATTGAGAGGCGAAGTGGGAGGTGGGAGTTGAGGTCTATACGTTGCGCTTCCTGCGGGTATGAAGCATCCGGAGGCGAGGTGCAGGTCTTGGAATCGTTTTTGGACCATCTCGCCTGCGAGGACCCTGACCTCGTCCTGATACCTGATCTGGACAGGCGGCTTTACCCTTCGATGCTCTGGCTTTCAAAGAAGGAGGGCGTGCCGCTTAAACTGGGCAGGTGCGGGGACAATTACCAACGCCTACAGGGGTCTGCAGCGGGCAGGGTCTTCCTCGGACCTGTCTTCTACGGGTTCAGCGCCGACAGGTGGGGCATTGCTGGACTTGTGGAGCGGTCCAGGTTCGCGTTCGCCACGATGGGTCAGGCGACGAGGTGGCTCAGCAACAGGGCGATCG
>JASFYK010000037.1 GCA_030055545.1 Thermoproteota archaeon
CCTGCCGGCGAACGTCGGCGAGTCCGATATTCTCGGGCGGCTGAAGGAGGACCGGTCTGTCGACGCTGCTGAACTGCTGAGGTTCAGGCTCTCCTACGCCCCTGCACTCTTCGCAGAGGCTACAGTCGACTCGAAGAGGAAAGACCCTGACCTTCACCTCAAGGAGAGGATCAGGCGGCTGATCCCTGCCTCCGCTGAAGTGCAGCCGCTCGACTGGAGGTACGAGTCAGCTTTTGGCATTGAAGCAAAAGATGTACTGGCGCAGCCTACGTCCCCTGTACCGCCGAGGGAGGGCGAGCATGCGCAGGCGGCGGCAGCCCTTCTGGATGCCTCGGCGATAGAGAACCTGAAGGGGGCATTCAAGATCTTCGCGGTCTCAAAGTTCACCCAAACGGTGCACTACCACCAGAAGCTCGGGGAGTTCTCAAGACCGGGGGAGCCAATTGAAGAATTCAAAACCAGGCTGAGGGCGAAAGCCGATTCGATGAGATCTCAGTCCGAGTCCGAGATCAGGGAGAAGTACAGCCAGCAGCTGAAAGAGATCCGCTCGAGTGCGGCGGCTGCGAAGGAAGAACTCGCGAGCCTTGAGAAGCTTTTGGGCTCGATAAAGGAGGAGATCAAATCCCTCGAGAAGGAGCGGGTCAAGGCGGAGAAGGAAGGGAGGTCAACATTGAAGGTTTCCCAGCAGATACAGACGAGGGAGGTGAGGCTCGCCAGGCTTGAACAGAGGCTCGCCAAGACGAGAGAGGAGATCCTCGCTCTCACAAAAAAAGAGGATGAGATCCAAGAGAAGATCCGGAGTGAAGCAAAAAGGGCGGCGCAGGAAGTTGAAACGATGGTGAATGAACCGTTAGCTAACCTCGTATTCCAGCCCAAGCCCGAAGAGGTCACTGTCGATGCCATGCAGGTGATCTGGATTCCCCGCTTTGAGGCGCTCTTCAGGATTAGCTTCCATGGCGAGGACCGTGACTTCAGGATGGAGTGGAATGCAGTCAACGGCTGGGGCAAGTTCGGGGAGTGTAACGAATGCGGCTCCCAGATTACAGTGCTCGAGGGCCCTATGTTCTGCTATACGTGCGGGGAGATCTTCTGTGGCGAACACTTGGTCAGATGCGCGATATGCGGGCGGACGTCTTGCTCTTCCCACGGCTGGAAGTGCCCTGAGTGCGGGAAGCAGTTCTGCGCGGACGAGCCTTGTGTTGAGTGCGCTGCCTGCGGCAAGAGAATCTGCACCGATTGTTCAAAGAGATGCAGGGACTGTGGGGAGGAAAAGGGTTACTGCGGCGACCATGCCAAGAAGTGCTCGGTCTGCGGCGGCACGTACTGCGAAGCGCATTATGAAAAGCACATCGGCTACTGCAAGAAATGCGGCAAGGAACTGTGTGTTATAGAGCAGGTCGAGTGCGCGGCTTGCGGCGAAACTTTCTGCGAGTCCCACATCGCAAAGTGCACCGCCTGCGGCGAGGAAGTCTGCGGGGAGCACTCCTGGCTCTGCAGCGCCTGCGGCAGGCCTTTCTGCAAGAAAGAGTTGCCATACCTGTGCAAGGTTTGCGGGAAACCGTTCTGCAACACGTGCTCCCTAGTCTGCTCGGTCTGCGGAGAGAGAGTGTGCAGGGAGCACATGAGGAAGTGCCCGGAGTGCAACAGGACGGTCTGCCCAGACTGCCTGGTGGAGAAGAAGCGCCTAGGCATCTTCAAGAGGGCAGTCTGCTCGCACTGCGCGCAGAGGTGAGCTGAAGCACACTAAACCAAGGGGCTGACTATGGGACAATCGAGTAAAGCGTAGTACAGTGAAGTAAGAAATGAAATGCACAAAGATCTAGCAAGCAGTCGCTCGGACTGACGTGACGACAGTGACGGAAGGCAGCTTCTTGGTCAGCCACTACTCAGTCGCGAATTCCTTCACTTCGAGGGCAATGACGGCCCTGCTCTCGAGTATCTTCTTCTTGACGTCCTCTAGCGGGACCCCAGACTGGGAGGCGTCTGCAACGACGATCCACTCGGCAAGGTCGCCCTTCTTGATGGTTCGCGAGCTGGACATCATTAGGTCGAGGTTCGCATCTCCGAGGACTTTGGCTGCCCTCGCTAGCGCGCCAGGCCTATCAGGTATCTTCAGGTGCAGCTCGACTAGGTGCGCATCAGGCCCTGCGAACAGCGAAATCGATGCGCGATTCTCTTCCCTTTCAAGCTTTACCGTAACGTAAGTGCCGCTCTGGATGCCGAGCTCTTCCCTGACCCTGAGGGGGATTGTTATGCGCCCCTTTGAATCAACCCTGACTATATCGTGGTCGTGCACCATCTTTACTCATCCATGCATTCTCTTTCGTTTCGATCATGACTGTCCTACAATTCCTTATATTGGTTAAATATTTAAGGGGATGTTTCGATATATACTCTGCTACAATCGATTCGGATGTGAACAACATGGCTGAAACACCTACAACACCAAGTGAAGTAAAGAAACCTGAAATGCCAAGGGATGTAATTCTGGTCGGCAAGAAACCAGTGATGAGCTATGCTATGGCAGCTCTCATGCAGCTCAATGAGAGCGGGAGCATAACCATAAAGGCTAGGGGAAACGCGATCTCTTCTGCAGTCGACGTGGCCGAGGTAGTCTCGAAGCGGTTCATGACCGGCAGCACGGTGCAGAAAGAGGTTACCATTGGCACAGAAGTCCTAGGCGACCCGCCGAGGAACGTCTCGACAATAGAGATCAAGCTGACCATAAAGAAGTAAGCCCTTGACTGACGGACTCGATATGGTTCGAGACTGTGAAATAACCTATTTTTATTTATCTTGTTTATTTTTGCTGAATTATTTGTATTATGTATTCAAAAAGGAGTGATTATAGATGGCTAGGATAATAAAAGTCGGAGTGTTGGCATTCCCTGAGCTAGAGGAGCTCGACCTCGCAGGGGCGTGGGAGGTGCTTGGTGCAACAAGGAGACTCTTCAGGGAAGGGGTCTTCAAGGACGCTTACTTCGAACTCGAGACTGTTGGGAAGGAAACGGGCCCTGTGAGGTGTTACCACGACCTCAAGATACTGGTTGAACGAACCCTTGATGCGCTTCCGAAGTACGATGTCCTGTTTGTGCCAGGTGGACCGGGCAGGCTCAAGGCGCAGAAGGACAATGCGATACTGGAGGCGGTCAGGAAGTTCTATGAGAGCGGCAAGCTCGTCGCCTCAGTCTGCACGGGGGCATTCATACTCGCCGAGGCGGGGATACTCAAAGGGAAGAAAGCGACTTCGTTCCACACCGTGGTGGACCAGCTTTCGGGCTATGGTGCATGCCCTCTGAAGGAGAGGGTTGTCGTAGACGGGAATGTTGTCACGGGGGCTGGGATATCTTCCTCGATCGACGTAGGTGTGAAGCTCGTCGAGATTCTGATGGGCAAGGAAGCCGCAGGTGCGGTCACTGAGTGGGTGGAGTACTGCCCGCCATCCTAATCTGCTATGAGCTTACAACCGGTCAGCTGAAAAGCAAAAACCAAAGTTTTTTCATTCTGTAAAATGACCTGTTGCTGCATCTGCGTGATCTGCGCAATGCTTAATATGGATGGCGAAGTCCCTGATTAGGATGGTCGATCATGGATCTGGTGGCAATCCTCCTCATTGCTGTTGGGCTTTCCATGGATTCGCTCGCAGTAGCTGTAGCGAGCGGCATGGCGCTCAAGCACATTGGAGCGAAGGGCGCTGCCAAGATAGGGGTGTCCTTCGGGCTGTTCCAGGCAGGGATGCCTGTTATCGGCTGGTTCGGCGGATCAGCGTTCATCTGGCTGATATCTGGATTTGACCACTGGGTGGCGTTCCTGCTGCTTGCAGTCATCGGGGGCAGGATGATTTACGAGGCGGTCTGGGACTCGGACGAAGTTTCAGGGAAGAACCCCCTTGTGCTGAGCCACCTCCTCATCATCTCTGTTGCGACCAGCATCGATGCACTCGCCGTTGGGCTTGGGTTCTCCGCACTGGGCGTCCCCATCTTGGTGCCCGCAGCTGTAATAGGCTTTGTGTGCTTCGCTATATCGTTCACCGGTGCCTACTTCGGCAACCGGGCTGGCAAATACCTTGGGAGCAGGGTAAGGGTGATAGGCGGGATCATCCTAATTTCCATAGGATTGAGAATACTCTTGGAGCACCTGGGGCTGATCGGCTGAGCCGGTGGCGTTCGAGCATGCGCATGTCAAAGATCTCAACGATCTCATTCGACATGGATGGGACGCTAGTAACCCCGTCTTTCGCAAACCTGATCTGGCTCGAGGTCCTCCCGCAGCTGGTCTCCGAATCGTGGGGAATAGGCATCGACGAGGCGAAGGCGCAGCTCTTTGCCGACTACAGGTCGATTGGACCAAACCGCATGGAATGGTACGATCTCTCGTATTGGACGAAGCGCTACCGGCTTGAGGTAAATCCGAAGAAGCTCCTGCTCGAATACAAGGAGGCGGTTACCCTCTATCCCGAGGTCACCGAGGTGCTCGAGGACCTGAAGGAGCGTTTCGACCTCATTGTGACGTCAAACTCACACCGCCTATTCCTGGACGTGACCTCCGAGCCGCTCGAGGGGTACTTCAAGCGGAAGTTCTCGACAATATCGGACTTTGGGATGATGAAGGACACTGCATCCTACCGCAAGGTCTGCGAGGAGCTAGGCATAAAGCCGTATGAGATGGTGCACGTCGGCGACAGCCTCGAGCTAGACTACGTCCGGGCCAGGAGAGCAGGCGTCAAGGCTTACTATTTGGACAGGGATCGGAAAAAACGTGGAAGAAGATTCGTCCCGGATCTGAGAGAGTTGAGGAACCTCCTGCTAGAAGGCATTTATCGAATACACAAGTAATGTCCGATCCTGATCCCCTTCCAAAATGCAGGAAAAACTGAACGGAAGTCAGATAAAATTACATATTAGAACAGGATTGAAAATTTTTTTGTGTGGGTCAAGGACTTTGGCTCTCTTCGAAGAGTTCGACTAGGATCCTGGCCTTAACCTCGTTGCTGGTAAAGTGGGGCATCCTCTCGCCCAGATCGAGCGCAAACACAACGGGATTGCCCATCGAGTCATTGAACCGCACCTCAGCTATGAACTTCTTCTTCGGGCCGGTCTCAACGACCTTTGTCATCGCCTCGTATATCCTGCTTAGTGCCATCTGCAGGGCTATGGGGCTTGTCATGTCCTGGGGTGTGATCGCTACCTGTGTGAATCCTGCGAGTATCTCGCCGACCTTAGCAGACCCGTTGAATATGCCTATGCTCTTTTCTTTCTCCTTCTCTCCACCTTCCCTTTCCATTTCAACTCACCACAGAAAGAAGACAGCAACATGCTATTATCTTTTAGCCGACCGACTCTTACTAGGTCGTTTTTAATTAATCCGTGCCTCAGCCTTTCTTGCCTGTAGCCCTGAGGGGGAAGGCGTTGACGACCCCTATCCTCGAAAGCTCCGCATACCCGAGCCTTATCACTTCCTTTAGCGCCTCGTTTACATTCTTGACACCGATCCTCGACATGTCATCGAAGAGCCGGAATAGACCGACGCTCCAGTACTCCGCAAGGTATGCCTTGACCCGCTCGACATCCCGGGGATCAGCCTTCCTGACACCGATCTTCTTCGGCTTTGGGGGCTCAAAGCCGCATCCCTCCTCGCAAAAACCCTCTGGGGCAACAGCTGCACCCTGCTCCACAAGGTCATTCAGCACCATCCTTAGTGTGTACTTGCCTATGCCCTTCCCGTCTGCCCAACGCTCGAGCTCGTCATAATCCACCACGTCACCGATCTCGTCCAGCTTTGCGATGATCTGCCCTGCTATCTCAGAAAATGGATCCGTGCATTCTACTCTTCCGTTAGATTCCAAGCCTACCCCTTCCCAATAACCGACCAGCTAAAGTCAATTTGTATCGTCTCCTTTTTTAATCTCTTCCCTTGCGTTTTTGTTACCCTACTTTCACTCCTCTCGTCTTCTTGCCTCTGGACCCCGTATTGGATCAGGGTTATAACTTTCAAAAGCTGCAACCCTGTTTCCAAAACACTTGCCTGCTCAGAAGGGTTATAAATTTAGATGGATAGATAGATGGTAAACAAAATGTAGGGTGTTTTTTATGGTTGAGGCAAAGAAAGTAAGCGAATCAGCCCTAGTTTCTACCAGGTGGATGTTTCCATCAGACGCGAACCCCGCCGGGAATGTCTTTGGGGGCTCGATTGTTAGGTACGTGGACGAGGTGGCTGCGGCTGTGGCGATGAGGCACGCAAGGAAGAATGTCGTCATAGCCTCGATGGACAGGATGGACTTCCACACTCCGGTTAAGATAGGGGACCTTATAATCCTGAAGGCATCAGTCAATTACGTGGGGAGGACATCTATGGAGATCGGCGTCAGGGTAGAGGCTGAGAACCTGATGACAGGCGAGGTGAGACACGCGGCCTCGGCGTATGCAACAATGGTCGCCCTGGACGAGTCGGGAAAGCCTACCGAGGTGCCTAGACTGATACCCGAAACCGAGGAGGAAAAGAGACGGTATCGGGAGGGCGAGGCGAGGAGGCAGGCCAGGCTTAAGGCAGTCAAATGATGAAAAGAGAGAACTTCCCCAATGCAATCTCGGGCGTTATACCACCAACCAAACAAAACGCGCTTCTGGCTTCTGTAAAGGGCTAATTCCTTATCCTATACGCCAATCCGTCTGCGAGCGCAACAATCTTTCCATCACCGTTGGTGATCCTGATCCTGCACAGCGCTGTGGTGGATCCTACACTCTCCTCTTTAGCCTCGGCAATCAGCCTCTCACCCTTCTTGACAGGCCTCCTGTAGTTTATGCTCATTGAAAGCGCCACCGACTTCACACCTCCAGAGTTGCAGGAGACCGCGAAAGCAATATCCGCTAAAGCAAAGATCGCCGAACCGTGGCATGACCCATATGCGTTAAGCATATTCTCGTCCACGACCATCTCCAGGCAGCATCTTCCCGGACCCCACTCCAGCATCTTTACCCCCAACAGTGAAGCAATCCTGTCCTTGGAAATGAGCTCCTGCATATCAGTATACGGATCTTCCCTGAACACGGGTGCCACCGGCAATAAAATCTGTGCACAGGTTAATTAATAGGCATCCTTTCTTTACTATCGGATCAGACATATGCCTTCTCTTTCTTAGCCCGAAAAGCATCTACGAGTTCTCTACTGAAAAGTGCCAATACCGGGAATAGCTCAAGCCTACCGAACCACATTGAAGCGATAAGCAGCCCTTTCCCAAAGGGAGGGACCTCTGTAACAGGGTAGAACGCGGGTCCTATGTTCCCTTGCGACGAGGCGACCAGCGATAGCGCTCCGAGCGGATCGGGTACAATGGTAGACATTATTATGAACTGGACGAGTATCGCAAAAAAGTATAGGAAGACAAACGCCCCAACCCTCACAACATATCCCTCCGAGAGAACCTTTCCCCCAATCTTTATTGGCTTCACTGCTATGGGGGGGAGCGAGATTTTGCTGATTTCCATCATGGCTGCGCGGTACATCACTATCAATCGCCAGATCTTCATTCCACCTGCTGTGGACCCCGAACATCCACCGATCACCATCAGCAGGAGGAGAATTGACTTTGATGCAAGAGGCCATGCACTTAGATCAACGCTCGTATAACCTGTAGTCGTAAATATCGTAATTGTATTGAAGAACCCCTCGAGCAGAGCGTAACGAGTGTCGAAGCCGTCGAGGAGGAGGAATGCCGCCACCAGTGTGCCGCAAACTAAAAGGCCCCCTAACAGAAACTTCGTCTCGACGTCCTTGAAAATTTGTTTGTAGTCGAACCTCAAGATGTTGTAGAAGAGCGAGAAGCTTATCGCCCCTATCATCATAAAAACACAGAGGACGAGTTGGATCTCGGGCCTCCCGAAGTAAGTGATGCTGCTTTTAGTAAGGAAACCCCCAGTTGAGACAGCAGTCATTGCAATGTTGACCGCATCGAAGGGGGGCATACCAAGCAGAAGGAGGACTAATGCACAGATCGCTGTCAGCACAGAATAGATCAGCCAGATCCTCTTTATTGTAGCTATGGTGCTCAGCGTGAACTTCTCCTCCCTCCCTTCAAGGTGGTAGAGTCTCCAGCTTCCTATCCCTCCTCCCACAAGGATTAGCGTGAAGAGGAGGATTATACCGACCCCTCCTATCCACTCCGACAGGCTCCGCCAGAAGAGTATCGAGAGGGGGGTAGTCTCAAAATCAGTGATTAGCGTCATCCCGGTGGTCGTGAAGCCGGACATCGATTCGAAGAGCGCGTCTAACGGATTGAATCTCAGGACTACGGCGAATGGGATTGCGCCGATAGCCGAGACAAGCATCCATCCGACCGAGGCGATCACAATCGAAGAGACCCTCGAGTAGCTCTCCCTTATCCTAATCTTGCTCCTCGCCAGAAAAGCCAACAAAGCGACCGCAATTCCGGTTGCCAGGAAGGTCATAGCGCTCTCGAACTCTCCGAAAATCAGCGCTGGGATGACTGGCAGGAGCAGGATCCCGCCAAAGATCACGAGGAGGCCTAGCAGCCCGCTGAGGATCTCTTCCTTCACTTCCTCGATCATGATTAGACCTCGTTCTGGACAAGAAGCCTATTTTAA
>JASFYK010000038.1 GCA_030055545.1 Thermoproteota archaeon
TCTCATTCCCAGTCTTCTTCCTGGGCATCATATTCATTCTCGTCTTCTCGTACCAACTTGGTTGGCTGCCCTCGGCAGGTGCGCATGGCGCGCCGCAGCTCTGGCCTGTTTTCGGGATCCAGAATCCTTTCCTAGACGAACTTGCCCATCTTGCAATGCCTGCAACTGTATTGACCTTGGCCGGTCTGGCCTATAACACGCGCCTTCTAAGAGCCGGTATGCTGGAGGTGCTCAGGCAGGACTACATAATGGCTGCAAGGGCGAGCGGCATATCAGAGAGGAGGATCCTCTTCAAGTATGCCCTTAAGAATGCGATCATGCCTCTGATAACCCTGCTTGGCATGTCCATCGGCTTCGCCATAGCAGGTGCACCAGCGACCGAAACAGTCTTCAGCTGGCCGGGACTGGGTCGTGCCTATGTCACAGCCGCCTCAAGGCTCGATTTCCCCCTGATCATGGGGATAACTATGATCATCACGATAATGATACTTGTTGCGAACTTAATTACTGACATCTCTTACGCCGCGATTGATCCTAGGATATCGATAGATTAGGTGAAAGATTATGGTTCGTCTATCTCTCAGGGACAGGGGAAACGAAGCTCAAGAAAGGCGTTCGGCAAGCCAGTGGGCAGTAGCATGGCGCCGATTCAAGAAGCACAAGTCCGGTCTGTTCGGGCTTGGAATGATCGTTGCTCTCATTATAATAGCGATGATAAGTATATTTGCTCCAACTCATCCGCAGCAGGGTGCTATTCTTTACCCTGCAAGGCCTAATCCTGATGCTTTCTTGCCTCTCTATGAAGGAGAAGCAGGGCAACCCCCTTCATGGAAGCATCCTTTCGGCACAACCATAATTGGAACTGATGTATTCAGCGAGGTGGTTCACGGTACCGTCTACACTTTGTATGTTGCAGTAGGGACTACACTTATAGCGATGTTGATTACTGTAATAGTTGGCATTTCATCCGGGTATATGGGAAGGATAGTCGATGATGTTCTGATGCGCATAACCGAGGTGTTCCTTGTTTTCCCGTCGCTGCTGCTGATCCTTGTTTTTGCTAGAATGTACCAGCTAATCAACCCAGAGCCGTTCTGGAATATTTTGGGGATCTCCATACCGGTCAACCTGACAATGATCGTGGTGATTGTCGCCGTATTCGCATGGGCAGGCAACGCGAGGGTCATCAGGGGAGAAGTAATGGCCCTGAAAGAAAAGGAGTTCATCCAGGCTGCAAAGAGCTTGGGAGCCAGCTCAAGATGGATAATGCTCAGGCACATCTTTCCCAACATACTGCCCCAGGTTATTGTGATCGCAACACTCACAATGGCATCTGCAGTACTTATCGAGGCAGTGGTGTCCTTCTTGGGTTTTGGAGATCCAAATACGGTCACTTGGGGTAGGATGATGGAGGAGAGCTTCCAGAATATGAGCACGACTTGGTGGGCTGAAGTCTTCCCAGGACTTGCGGTCTTTTTCACCGTGCTTGCATTCAACCTGATGGGCGATGGGATCTCTGACGCATTGAACCCGAGGCTGAGGGAGTGACTATGGATCTTTTACAGGTAAATGACCTAAAGACATACTTTTTCACAGAAGCTGGAGTGGTCAAGGCAGTCGACGGCATCACATTCAACGTTGAAAAGGGGTGCACAGTCGGACTAGTGGGCGAGAGCGGGAGCGGTAAGTCTGTGACTGCCCAGTCAGTCCTGCGAATAGTCCCCAAGCCTGGAAAGATCATCGGCGGAAAGATATTCTTCAATGGTGAGGACATCCTTGCTAAGAAGGAGGATGAGATGCGTTCCTACCGAGGAAAAAAGATAAGCCTGATCTTCCAGGATCCCACGAGCTCCCTGAATCCTGTATTCACAATCGGCACCCAACTCGCCGAAATAGTGAGGCAGCACAAGCGGATCGACAAGAGCGAAGCCGCCGAAGAAGTGATCAAGGCACTTAAGCTTGTCCGCCTCCCTGACCCTGAAGAAGCTATAACTCGATACCCGCACCAGTTCAGCGGGGGAATGAAGCAGAGGATCTGCATCGCCAGGGCCCTCCTTCTCAACCCTGAACTTCTGTTCGCAGATGAGCCGACTACCAATCTTGATGTCACAATACAGGCGCAAATAATCAACCTGCTGATTGAGCTCCAAAAGAACATCGGTCTAACCCTCGTAATGATAACTCATGACATGGGCATCGTTACGCAAATGTGCAAGTGCGTCGTTGTGCTTTACGCTGGCAACGTAATGGAGATTGGCAGCATCGAGCAGATATTCCAGATGCCGCACCCCTACACTGAAGCACTGCTCAAGGCTGTGCCTAGGCTAGACCAGACAAGGAAGCTAATTTCCATACCTGGAAACATTCCGAACCTGATCAACCCCCCATACGGCTGCAGGTTCCACCCGCGCTGCCAGTACGCGATCGACAGGTGCAAGGACGAGATCCCGCCGCTTGTGGACGTCGGTGAGGGTCATATGATTTCGTGCCATCGCTGGCGCGAACTTAATGGAGGCTAGGACGATGGAAACATTGCTCGAAGTGAACGATCTCGTGAAGTATTTCCCCGTTTACTCCCGTGGGATATTCATGAAGAAAGTAGTTGGTAATGTGCACGCAGTGGATCACATAAGCTTCGAAGTGCGCAAAGGTGAGACCGTCGGGCTAGTCGGCGAAAGTGGTTGTGGGAAAACGACCACTGGTAAGCTCATCCTGAATCTTGAGAAGGCCACCTCGGGCGAGGTCAAATTTGAAGGTGTTGATGTTCTAAAGACATTCGAAAAGGGCAGCAGTGAGGAAAAGTCTCGCCTGAGAAGATCGATGCAGATGGTGTTCCAGAACCCCTACGCTTCATTGGATCCAAGGATGACGATATACGACATCATCAGTGAGCCGTTCAAGATCCACCGCCATATACCAAAAGAGGAATGGGAAAACCGAGTTTACAAGCTGCTTTCTATGGTCGGTCTAGAGCCTTACCATGCCGAGAGATACCCTCACGAATTCAGCGGGGGCCAGAGGCAGAGGATCTGCATCGCCAGGGCAATCGCAGTCGAACCTAAGTTTATAGTGGCAGACGAACCCGTCTCGTCGTTGGACGTTTCGATCAGGGCGCAGATCCTGAACCTCATGATGGATCTGCAGAAGGAATTGGGGATATCCTATCTTTACATATCCCACGACCTCAGCTCTGTACGTCAGATATCCCACCGCGTAGTCGTTATGTACCTCGGCGAGATAGTCGAGGCGGCGCCTACCGAGAAGCACTTCGAACACCCTATCCACCCGTATACGCGGGCCCTGATCTCTGCCGTGCCTATACCCGACCCTGCTAGAAAAATGGATGTGATCCTCCTTCCAGGAGAGGTCCCCAGCCCGATCAACCCCCCATCCGGCTGCAGGTTCCACCCGCGCTGCCAGTATGCAACCGACAAGTGCAAACTGGAGAAGCCAAAGCTCGAGGAAATCGACAGGGATCACTTCGTGGCTTGCCATTATGCTATGAACTTCATGTGATCTCGATTGAAATGTCATTTTTTGTTATTTTCCAAATCTGTTGATTGATTTTTTCATATTTTTATGGTAGTTTTTAAATAGGTTCTGCCTGTATAATTGATCAACTACACAATATGTGTAGATTGGTGAAATTGAAATGAAGTCCAAAATTTTTGCAGCTGCAATGCTATTTATCTTGCTTGGTTCGATGCTAGCAATCGCTCCGGTGCCAAAAGTTGAGGCTACGCCTGACGGTGTCTTCAAAATCACAATGGTAGCTCCAGGAAGCGCAAATTTGCTCAGGAGACAATGGGCCCTCATAATAGCGAACTCGTTCAAGTCGGTCGGAATCGATTCCAGAGTCGTATTCTTGGGATGGGGCTCTGTATATGACAGGATCCTCACCCCTGACCCATCCATGGTGGGCAAGACATACGATCAGGGCGGCTTCGATGCCCTCTTCATCGGCTGGACGCCAGGCTCTCCGGTGGCCCCGTTCGCAGGCTCGTTCCAGATCTACTACAGCGCGAACACGCCCCCCAATTCTAACTACTTCCTATGGCAGAACCCGCAGTCTGACGCTCTGATAGAGAAATTCATGACCGAGGGCTATAACGCCGAAGGCATAAAGGCATTCAAGGACTGGCAGTACGTCCAGTACATCGACGTCCCTGCGTCCCAGATATTCTTCTCCACTGCCATCTTCACTGCCTCGAAGGACCTTAACTTCAACGGGTACGAGTGGATATTCGACAACCTCGGCCCTGTACCGCAGTACCTGACCGGTCTAAACGAGGTCGTTTTTGCGTCGACAGGCGAGCTCTTGGATCTCAACCCGCCGCTCTCGAACTCTTGGTACGACACCATAGTCTTCAATTCAATCTTCGACTCGCTCTTCACCCTGACCTCCGACTACGAATACGAGCCAGGCATATGCACATCGCTAGAGATCTCTGCGGATGGCAGCACATTTACATACCACCTCAGGGATGATGTCTACTTCCACGACGGTATCAAGATGACCGCCGACGACGTCGTCTTCTCGTTCCTCGCCTACCTCAACCCGAAGTCTGGTTCGCAGCAGTCCGGATATGAGGCTGGATACATCGGCGACGACATAACCTTCGTCTATGCCGACGGGACGACCTCGAGGCTAGTCCTTGATCTGAGCGGCGACGAGCCTGTGGCATACTACCCCGCTCCAGCCAATGTGAGCGGAACGAGGCCCGCTAGGATAGAGGCCCTCGACGCCAACACGGTTCGGATAACCATCGCGGAGTTCGGCGGCCTCGGCAAGCCTGTCGCGACATTCCACCCTGAAGGCGATGGAGTCGCGATCCTGCCGAAGCACGTGCTCGAGGCGGTGCCTTTCGAGGACTGGAAGACCCACCCGTTCAACAGCGGGACTGGGACCTATGAGTCCAACGGCAAGACCTTCTCCGGGCCGATAGGAACAGGTCCTTACACCTTCAAGAGCTACAGCCCAGTTCAAGCACTAGTAACCCTTGAGAAGAACAACAACTACTGGGACAAGGCGAGGCTCGAGTCCGCGGGCTACTTCACCGTCCAGAAGTTCTACGTGAGGTACATCGTCGAGAAGGACAGCGCGATAGCGGCCCTCAAGAACGGGCAGGTCCACATACTCGACCAGAACTACCAGCTCGGCAACGACTACAAGGCGGGCAACCTTGACTTCGCGGCAAACTACGAGCTGAGGGGATCAGGGATCCAGCAGCTCGGGTACAACATGAGGCACCCCGTCTTCGGGACCGGAGTGGACACTCCGCTCGGGAAGTCGAACCCTGCGAGGGCAGCCGAGGCAGCCAGGTACGTCCGCCAGGCGATGGACTACCTGATACCGAGGCAGCTGATCATCGACAACCTCCTGGGAGGGTTCGGTGAGCCGGCCGCGGTGCACGTCAACCCCGTCAGCCCGTACTACAACTCGAGCATAGTGGCAAGAGAATATAGCCCAACCAAAGCTAAGGAACTCTTGGCGGCGGCTGGATATTCGGTTGGAGTTACTCCTTCAGGGCCTACTGTATTGTCGAGTTACCTCCTCGGGCAGCCTATCGCATTCGAAGGAACATTCGACATAGATCCGGTTGTCGCTCTGGAGCAGGACGGGATTGTCGCGCTACTGCTGATGAGCACCGACAATTCGACTTGGACACCCGTAGCACAAACCGTAGTTAACACAGGCGGCTACTACAAGATGAGCTACACACCAACCCAAACTGGCACCTACTACTTCAAGGT
Source organism: Thermoproteota archaeon (assembly GCA_030055545.1). GTDB lineage: Archaea > Thermoproteota > Methanomethylicia > Methanomethylicales > Methanomethylicaceae > Methanosuratincola. The sequence continues at coordinate 5,755 of JASFYK010000038.1, forward strand.
CCAGCTGACCGGAGTCGGAGCGAAGACCGCTGCTGCTTCGGCAGCATCAGGTCCAGACTACCCGTACGGAAGCATTAGCAAGGTAATGGACCCGCAGACGACTCCAGCCAAGAGTGTAACGGTGATCTCTGTCGACAATGCAATCTCATCCTACGCAAACCAAGTGAATACGCTAAACACAAAGGTCAATGACCTGTCCGCGCAGCTCGCGAATGCCACAAATATGGCCTATGCTGGCATAGGGCTTGCAATTATAGCATTGATAGTTGCAATCGCCCTCGGTATGAGGAAAAAATAAATCTCCTTTTTTTTATTTTTCTAAAATTACTTATTTAACATATTTTGGAAATAATTTAATTTATCAATACAAATAGGCTTTATTAAATCATGAATAGCGTCAATGCAAGGCTCTCTGTGAATAGCAGAACTCCAAGGACTACCATCCTCAGTCCCCTCTTTTCTGGCTTCTCTTTGTTCTCTTTTTTCTGTTCCTCGTCTTTTCCTTCTCTTTTAAGCCTGAGGTAAGCAAACAGCTTGCTATATGCTATGCTCGATACAAAAAACCCTAGATAGCCACCAAAAATCAGCACAATCCCGCTCAATAGAAAAATCGTAAGAACGAACGTGTTGAGAAAGTTCCAGCCCGCTAAAGAACCGAGAAAGGACACCATGAGTGCAATCATGTTAAGGATTATGAAGTCCGCGACCAGAATCCTCAAATTGCAAACCTTCAGGAGAGCCTATATAACCCCGTTCCTAAATGTTTTTTCTGTGATTAGTGGTATCAATGACCAAAGAGAAACCCCGACGCAAAAAGAAGGAACAGTCCTCTAATAAGGCAAAGATCATCGGTATCCTCATAATTGCGGCCTTGGTTGTTTCCACGGTCGGCATATTCCTTACCGGCGGACCGAAGACAACCCCATTGCCGTCGCCCCAAAACTTCAAGGCATATCCTTGGATGGGGTACGTGCCCGCCGACGTCTACGAATTCCGTTTCCTGAACATAACAAAGCTGTCGGCTTTCCCAGACCTTTTGTCTACTACTGTCATTTCTATATCTGATCCTGAGATACAGGTTAACATTACCGAGATAACCTTCGGGATCGATCTCATAGCCTTCAACTACACTGGCGTTTCAATTCTCGGAATAGGGGAATCTGTGAGGGATCGGGTCTCTGAGGCACTGCAGGGTAGCAATATCACGCCTTCATACTCGCACGGCGTGCCAGTCTACCGGATCCCCGCGAGCAACGGATCGACCGCTGCTGGCGCGTGGCTATGCGTCTACAACAGCTCCTTGCTTTACAGCGAGGGCGATGCAGCTGCATACCAGGCAATAGACTCGATCATCGGAACCAACCAACTACTCTTCGATAACGACTCCTACAAAACTGGGTATCTCCTCGCCACCGGAGGGGCTGATAGCTTCGTGGTCTCCTATTACAGGGCTGACAGCAACCAGTTCAACATCTCTTGGATCATGAGCGCAGCGTTCGGCACAACCTCGATAGTGAAGCACGACGTTTTCTCCTTCCCCTCTAGGGAGATTGCAAGTGCCCAGTATTCCACGGTCGTAAAAAATGTGATAGGAAACGCTTCAGCGGTCTACCTCTCTGGATCTTACATGCTTGCAGTCGATACTTACCCCCCCTCAGATATACGACTCGTATTGATGAGCCTCTGATCACGTTCCAATTTTTATTATGAAAATGACGATAAAAGGATAAATACCAAAAGCAATCCCTTCTAACCCTGGTGTTTACTTTGAGAAGCATACCGCGGCTCGTTCTCTTAATGGTTGTCCTACAGGTTCCACTAGTCATCATTGACCTGATCTTGCCCTTCTTCTCGCCGTTCTTTGAGCAGTTCGGGACCTTCGACTTCTTCGCAGCCTATATGTTCGCTTTCTTCGACTTCATACTGATAATTGGGTTCAAGACAGGTGCAAAGTGGGCATGGCTCTTCGGTCTGCTCTTCAGCGGTATGAACGTGGTCATGTACGTATACATGTACCTCGGAAACCCCGTCCTCCTCTACATCTTACCCCTCTTCCTGAGGGTTGCAGTGATGTTCTGCCTAAGGGGGAAGAGCGTCCGCGACTACTTCGATCTACTGGGCGACGCTAGCAAAAGAACAAAGCCGCTCAAGAGATGAGCGGTATTATCTCTGTTTTTATGTAGGAAAGGAATTCGGCAGGTTCGACCTCGCTGAATGCGGTCACCACTCCGTTCCTCGTCACGCCGACCACTATGCCGTACTTCCTCGACTTGAAGACCATGTACCAGATCCCTCCCCTAGAAGAATAGTCCGAGTAAAGAATGGTGTTCGCAAGACCAGAACCGTAGAGGGAGAGCTTCTCGATGTTAGGGATGTTCACCCCGTCGAAGAAGATGACTTTTGTGTCCTCGGGGTTCTGCTCATGGAACTTCTTCAGGGTTTCGGGCTGGATCCTACTCTCCACTATCCCTCCCACAGAGATGAAAAGTATCTTGCTCAAGAGGTTGGCGATGTTGTTAGCTGCCCTCTTCTTCTCCAGCACTATGAGAAAGATCCTCTCCCCCGACTTGTAGAATGTGAAAGGAGACTCTGCAGTCTTAGTCACCACCCTCTCGCCGTCGCGGTGGTGCACCGTGAAGGCATAGTCCTGCGAGAGGACTCCTTCGAGCGATTCCTGCGTCATGTTGAGCTTCATTATCTCCGTGATCAGCGGGATCTTCTCGCCGCCATATTCGAAATCCTGCTCGGTTCGGTACCCTTTGAGCTTCC
>JASFYK010000039.1 GCA_030055545.1 Thermoproteota archaeon
CCCCTGATGCCCTCCACCCTCCTTAAGAAGTAGTTGGCGTTCAGGACCGCGATGCCGCTTGCGAGCCTAAGCCCGGATCCACCCATGGAGAGGAGGTAGCAGTAGGCCCTCACCAGCACGGGGAAGACCCCGTACCAACCCCTTACCCTTCCGATGCTCTTGGGCACGTCCCACGAAAGCCTATACTTTTCTCCATCCTCGGAAACAAGCGGCACCGGCAGAAACCCCTCGAGAGGCATCTTCACACCCACGGGACCAGATCCGGGACCGCCGCCGCCGTGGGGCGCAGAGAACGTCTTGTGCAGGTTGAGGTGAACCAGGTCAAAACCCATGTCCCCGGGTCTTGCTCTTCCCAGGATCCCCTGCAGGTTGGCGCCGTCGTAGTAGAGCAGCCCTCCCGCCTCATGGACTATCCTGGAGATCTCAAGGGCGTCCTTCTCGAAAATCCCGAGCGTGTTCGGGTTTGTCATCATTAAGCCTGCGGTCCTCCTCGCAGATACGGCCCCCTTCAGCGCCTCCATATCGATGCACCCGTCTGGGCCGGTCGGGACCTCGATCACGGTGAACCCCGCCATCGCAGCGCTCGCCGGGTTTGTGCCGTGGGCAGTGTCCGGGACTATGATCTCGCTCCGATCCTCACCGAGTTCCTTGAAGTACCTCCTCATAATGAGACAGCCAGTTAGCTCACCGTGCGCACCCGCAGCAGGCTGCAGGGTAAACCTGTGCATCCCTGTCAGCGATGCTAGCGCCCTCTCCAGCCTGTACATCAACTCCAGTGCGCCCTGCAACTCGGCATAACCCTGCAGGGGGTGGATCATCTGAACCTTGTCGAGCCAGGCGATTTCTTCGTTCAGTCGCGGGTTGTACTTCATCGTGCACGACCCGAGAGGGTAGGGGCCCGTGTCTATCCCCCAATTCATCTGGGAGAGCCTGGTGAAGTGCCTCACGACCTCGACCTCGGAAAGTTGCGGGAGCCTGAGGTCCAGCCTTCCGATCTGGGAGGGGATCTCGCCTGCCAGGGGCTCGCCGAACTCTGGGAAGCTGAGCCCTCCCCTGCCCTCCTTGCCGAGGTCGAATACGAGGGGCTCGTCGTACCTTGATTGGCGGAAGCCTCGCTTACCCATGTGCGGCCCACCCCGTTGCGCTCGCAAGCTCGTCTATGTCATCTCGGCTGTGGAGCTCGGTGACGGCGAAGAGCAGTGCGCCCAGCCCAGGGAAGTCCTTGCTCAGATCCCTCCCGCCCGAAACACCCCTGCTCCTCATCCTAGCGTTCACCCCCTCTGGGTCGGCGACCTCAACAGCGAAGTCTCTGAAATGCCGCCCGGCAAAAGGCAACCCCAAACCGCATTCCTTCATGCGCCTGACCGCATAGTCCGTCCTTCTCAGTATCCCCTCTGCGAGCCTCCTGAGCCCGTCCCCACCTGCAAGCGAAAGGTAGATCGCCGCCGCCACCGCGAGGAGGGCTTCATTCGTGCAAATATTGGAGGTCGCCTTCCCCCTCCTGATGTGCTGCTCCCTGGTCGAAAGCGCCAGTACGAAGCCCTTCCCATCCCCCTCAGTAGTCCTCGTCATCCCTACTATCCTCCCTGGCATCTGCCTCAAGATCCTGTTATCCAGGCGGCAAGCCATTATGCCAAGCCCGTTCCCCCCGAGCCCCGGAGGTATTCCCATCGGCTGTCCGTCCCCCACCGCTATGTCTGCGCCGTATTCCCCAGGCGGCTTGAACACCCCCAGAGAGAGCGGATCTGCCCCGACTATCGCGAGCGCACCTTTGTCGTGGGCTATCTCGACCACTTCCTCGATCGCCGCGTCGATCGTCCCGAAGAACGAGGGATTCTCCACGTACACCGCCGCAGTCTCATGATCAACTTCATTCAGGAGCGCCTCTCTGTCGAGACCCCCTCCGCCGTCGTATGGAGTCTCCGCGACCCGAATCCCCTGCGGTTCACCATAGCCCCTAAGCACTGCGATCCTGTCCCTGGGCATCGAGGACGGGACGATGAACTTCTTCCTCCCTGTTACCCTTGCGGACAGAAGCATCGCTTCCGCGATGGCAGTGGGGAGGTCGTACAGCGAGGCGTTCGCGACTTCCATGCCGTATAGCTCGCAGATCAGGCTCTGGTACTCGAAAAGAGCCTGCAGCATCCCTTGGCTCGCCTCCGGCTGGTACGGCGTGTAGGAAGTGAGGAACTCCCCCCTCGAGATGAGGTGTTTTATAACGCTCGGGACGTGGTGGAACCAGGGACCCCCGCCGATGAAACACTTCTTCCCGTACAACTTGTTTTTTGAAAGCGTCCCCTCAAGGCAGTTCTTGACCGAGAACTCATCCATCGGCTCTGAAGGGACCCGTTCTATTCCGCTCTGACCGCATGGGACATCGCCGAAGAGCTCATCCAGGCTGGACAAGCCCAATGAGCTGAGCATCCACGACAAATCCGAAGAAGCGTTGGGGATGTATCGGTGCCCTCCCGTAATCCACAACCCCTATCTTAATATTTGGGGATGTACGATAATTAAACTTACATTGTGGGGTCATCAGCTTGGTCAGGTCATGTCTGCCTCCTCTATTACTCGTACTCGTGCTCCTCTTTGCCGCGGGGCATTACGCCACCGTCTCGGCATCCTCCTCGAGCGTCTATCGCACGATAACTGCCGAGCCGTATTTCCAGATCTACGAGGACCAATTCAACCTCGCAACTGCCCACGGCAACTACACCGTTTCATTCGTGCTCCCGTACCCACAGAGTTTGTACTCGGTCAAGGCTTACGGACCGGACAATTCAGAGCTTAAGGTCTATGTCTCATGGGATGCCACCGAGGGGAACCTGACGCTATTGGTGGAAACTAACGGTGCCTCCTCATTCAATCTCAAGACCATTCTCCACTACACAACGACCCATTCAAACTCAACCTATTCGACCTTCCTGAACCTCTACCCTACCCTCGAGGAGGGGATGGAGGCTTCGCTCGTCCTCTTCCCCCCCTCTGACTCTGTCTTGATCGAAACCCCTGAAAACCTGACCCTCGCCTCCATAGGCGGCAAGCCAGCTCTCGTCGGAACCGCCGTCTTAGAGCCATCCGTTGCGCACAACGCGACGATAAAATACACGGGCTCCTTCGAGCTGATCGAGATAAGTGCGCTCGAGCACAGGGTCAGCGTCGGTCACGATAGAGTGACTGTGACTGACACCATCCAGTTGGTCAACCTGAACACCTCCAGTATCAGCAAGGTCACGTTCAGGCTTCCGGAGGGCACATCGCTAGTGAAAGTCTACGACTCGATCAGTTACATGAGCTACACGCTCAACGGAAGCGAGCTGACGGTGAACTTGAGGACTAGGCTCCTGCCCACAGAGAAGACATCCTTCACTCTCGTCTACGAGCTTCCAGCTTCAAGCATGCTCGGGAGCCAGGAAGCAAAGACTGTGCTGAGCGGAGATTTTCTTCCACAGTGGTGCAGGTACCTGGTGCGCAGCCTGCTCCTAGTGGTCGAGCTGCCGAAAGGCTCGTCTGAGGTTTCAGCCCCGGGCTTCGAGATCACAAACGGATCATCTTTGATTGAGTGCCGTGCTCAGGCGTCTGACGTCACTCCACACTCGGGCATGACATACGCCGTGTCTTTTGTCCCAGCGCCCGCCTCCATCTCGGTTGGGACCATCGTATTGGCAGCGATCATGCTCGCGGCTGCATTGGCACTGATCGCTTACTTGCTGATGAAGCGCAGGGGATTCTTCAAGAAGCCCCCATCACAGCTCCCGCCGCCTGCCCAGCCTGCACCTCCCCCTCCTGCTCCGAAGAGGCCGAGGCCCAGGCGATGAAGTGACCCAGAGCACTTTTTAACTTTCATGATCTTTTGGGAATTAAGCGGGAATTACGTCTGGTTCAACATGTGCCTAGCTCAAGTTCTCGGTGTCCAAGGCGAGCCAAAAATTAAAAATCCTTGAAAACGGCTCAATCAGGAAAGCTGTTCCAGCTGGGCATATTTTCGTGGAGGTGAAATGCCGATTGCCATCCTCCGTCTTGCCCTTTTCTCACTCTGCCCTTTTATCCGACCAAGTTCTTTTGCCTCTTAAACCACTCGACGGTCTTGGCTATGCCCTCCTTCAGCGAAAAGGCCGGCACAAAGCCCAAGTCCCTCTTCGCCTTCATAATGTCTGCCCACGAATCCCTTACGTCACCAGGTCTTGGTGGGAGGTGAATCGCCCTCATCTCTAAACCGAGAACCTCGGATATTGTTTTAGCGAGCTCAATGACCGTCGTCCTCCTACCCGCTCCTATGTTGTATACACCCGTAGCCTTCGACTCTGCAGCCAACAGGTTTGCCCTCACCACGTCCTTCACAAAAGTGAAGTCCCTGCTCTGTAGCCCGTCGCCGTTGATGGGGAACGCCTCCCCCCTCAAGGCGCAGTCTATGAACCTGGGGACCACCGCCGCGTACTCCGACCGCGGGTCCTGCATTGGCCCGTAGACGTTGAAGTACCTGAGAGCGACCGTCCCGAGACCGTAGAGCTCGTTGAACACCCTGCAGTAATGCTCGCCGGCGAGCTTGGTGACCGCATAAGGGGACATCGGTCTGCATTCCATGTCCTCCCTCTTGGGCAGCGTTGCCGTCTCCCCGTAGACGGATGAGGACGAGGCGAATACGACCTTCTCGACTCCCGAGTCCCGTGCCGCGATGAGCACAGTAAGGGTACCCGTCACGCCCGCGTCGTTTGTTTTAATCGGGTCGGACACCGACCTAGGTACCGATGGTACCGCAGCCTGATGGAAGACGTAGTCCGCCCCCTTGAAAGCCGCCTTCATTGCCTCAAGGTCCGTGACGCTCCCCCTCAGCACCCTCACGCTGCCGGAGCCAATGAGGTCCTTGATGTTGCTCTCCTTACCCGTAGAAAAGTTGTCCACAATCGTGACCTCGTTGTCCTTGCAGAGCTCCGCTGAAAGATTCGATCCAATGAACCCTGCACCACCGGTGACGACTACCTTCTTCCGCCTCATAGAGCCCACTCGCTTGTTGACGTGCATGGATGGTAGCCCGGAGGAGATTCGAACTCCTGTCGGCGGGGCCAAAGCCCGCCATGCTTGGCCGCTACACCACCGGGCTGTTTGATTTGACCGTGTTTTTACATATTATCCTTTTGGTGCTATCCAGGCGCCAGAATACCGATCCGCTCTCGTCTCAATGGAGTCGGGGGCCTCCAGATGCAGCCACCGTCCCACACCCCGTTTGGATTCCTCGAGCCCATTAAAGGATCTTGGAGTAATGCGTCAAAAACTCTTATTAGTGGGAGCCCTTCAGAGCTATCAGAAACTATCCGAACATGACAAAATCAGGTTGATCAAAAATGTCGATTGGCCTCCATTTCGAGGTTCTGCTCAATGCAGCCCCCTTGCAGGAACTGGGCATCGCCCTGGCAATGTTCGCCTACCTGATGTTCGTGGTCTACTCTACCAAGTGGGTCTACGCGAAGCTCAGGTCAAGGAACGTGGAGCACAACATCTCGGTTTACTACAACAGGAAGATAATCCACATCTTCGGAGCAGGCGTCCTTACCCTGCTATTCCCGGTCTTCTTCACAGGCATAGCGATACCGATGATCCTAGTCGCGATCATTGCAATAGTCATATACATCCCACACAAGCGTGGCAAGATACTCTACTGGTTCCAGATGAAGGAGAATGCGTACGAGGTCAACTTCACAATTGCGTGGGGTTTCGCCATAGGTTTCTCCTGGCTAATCTTCGGCGACCCGATATACGGCGTGATCACCGCATCTTTCATGGCTTTCGGCGACGCGATCACCGGAGTTGTGAGGAACGCACTCTTCAAGAGGAGGACGAAGCACTGGCTCGGAAACGTGGCTATGCTCGCCGTGTGCATCCCGATCGGGTACTTCTATGCGGGTCTGGCCGGGTTCATCGCAGCGATCGTGGCATCGGTGGTCGAGCACTTCGAATTCAACCCAATCGATGACAACGTCCTAATAACCATCGGTTCGCTGATCACCCTGATCGTCTTGAGGGAGTTCCTAGGCCTATAGGAACCTTCGGATTACAACGTAATTCTTATATCAACAAGCTATTCTAAAACCTTTGAAGGTCAATACATGAAGTCCTGGAAACTGCCCGCCTCGATTATTGCGCTAGCAGCCATAACCCTGATTGCAGTTTACATTTACACCTCCTTGCCCCCTCCATCGGGAGGAGACACGAATGACAATTCCTCGAACGGGGTTCTCGGCTTGAACTTGTCGGTTATCTCCTTCTCCCCCGGGAACTCCTCGATGTTGAACTCCAATCAGGTAATGATCTACTTCCTCCTGAACGACACGTCGATAAACCCCTCGGACGTGAGCATCCTGCTCAACGGGACCCCTGTCGCTTTCCAGTCTTCGGTCGAGGATGGGTCGAAGAGATTCTTCTACAGTGCGGTACTTCCTGAAGGGCAGCAGCGCAGCACCCTCCAAGTGAGATCCGGGAACGCCACCATCTTGCAGGAGTCGATCACCTTCTGGGTTGACGTGACTCCCCCGAGGATCTACGGCGTCTCCCCTGAGAACCAGAGCGTCGCCGGGCCCATGGTCAGGGTATCGGCATCCATATTCGACAATATTAAACTTCAAGCCTCCTCGATATCCCTGAAGATCGACTCGACGAGGATCAGAAACTTCGTCTATTCCTCTGGCAAAATCTATTACGATGCACGCCTCTCTGACGGAAACCACACTGTGATGCTCTCGGTCAGGGACGCAGCCGGCAACACCGCCGAGAGGACATGGGGGTTTGTGGTCGGCCAGGCGGCTGAGGTGCCCGGCGTAATCGTGACAGCTAAGACAGGATACATAAACGAGAACGGCCTCCCAGTTATAGTCGGCGAGGTGAAGAACAACGGGAACACAACAGTCAGGGCCGTCCTCATAAACGGGAGCTTCCTCTGCTCCGAGGGAAACGTCATAAACAACGATAAACCCCAGCCCGCAACCATACTCCAGTACGCGGAAATCCAGATCCTCCTCCCAGGCGAGGTGTCACCTTTCAAAATAGTGATGCCCAAGACCTTCCCCGATTTCGTGTACATCCTAAAGAACGTGAGGAAGTTCAATGCCTCGGTGGTGAACTACACCGCGACCTCCTCAGTGCCCCACAGGGCCTTCGAGACCACGGGCACGGGCGCGGTCAACAAAGACGGATACTACTGCTTGAACGCCGAAGTCATAAACACCGGCAACACTGAGGCGCACAACGTCAAGGTGGTCGCGACCTTCTACAGCGCCGATCTGGTCTTCGATGTCCAGGTCGCGTATATCCCCGCTCTGGCACCCGGTGAGTCAGCTTCCACCGTGTTCACCATTCCTGACAAGCAGGTGTCGAGCAAGATCACCTCCTTTGACATGAAGGTGATCGCTTGAGGAAGCTTCTGTCGTTCGCAATGCCGATCTCACTGATCGCGCTCCTCCTCTTGGCGGTGAGGTACATCCTCCTAGAGGAGAGCGGCCCTGTCATGCTCGAGCCTGCCGACTCCGGTGCGTGGAGCTTCCACACGTACGTCGGCTTTTCGCTTACAGTCTTCTTCGCCGCGGTGATAGCATTCCCCTACATCAAAAAGTTCTTGTCAAAGCGCAATATGACGCTGCCAAGCCTTCGCATCCGCGAACCGCTACTGAGGCAGATAAAATGGTGGACGATGATCGCGCTTCTCCTCTCCGGTGCGTACATCTTCACTTTCTGCAATTACATATGCACGAACTTCGTCTCGGGGACTTTCGATCCCGACCTCTCCTTCTTCCACATACTGTACCGGTACACATTGAGCTTCTTCCCGTACCTCATCGCCGCCTGCTTCATTGGGGGAATCATCATGACAAGGATGAATTCCGGCAGGTACAAGATGCCCGACAGCATGGTCGGGGGGATGTTCTTCGCGTCCCTCCTGCCCGTCTGCTCCTGCGGCGCTATCCCGATAGCAAAGGCGATGATCGAGACGAAGCGCATCCGGATCCGCACGGTCATAGCCTTCCTCATGGTCGCACCCGTGCTGAGCCCCGTCGTGATACCCCTCAGCTTCCAGCTCGGTGTGGAGTATGCCCTCCTCAGAATAACCTCGATCGGGATCCTCGGTGCTGTTGCGGGATACTCGGTCGAGTGGTTCGCAGGCGTCAAGGGCGAGGGCGGCAAGGTTTACTCCTGCTCAGGTTGCTCGAACTCTGGGAGGGTTAAGCAGACGCAGGAAAAGAGCTTCGTTATTGCCAGCTGGGATCTCCTGCTCTCCCTCCT
>JASFYK010000003.1 GCA_030055545.1 Thermoproteota archaeon
GGCAAGGAATATGCCCTTCCTAAGCCCAGCTTTCGCCCTTGAGGTCAGAGATGCGGCGGTAAAGTCTATCTTGGAGATCCTGCCTCCTGGGATCGAGAAGTTGCTTTTCTCGACTTCTGGCAGCGAGGCGAATGAGGCAGCTTTGGGCATCGTGAGGCATTTCCAGAAGCCGCGGGGGGCATACAAGATCATCTCGAGGTATGCTTCATACCACGGCTCTACTGCAGGTGCAATCTCATGCACAGGAGACCCGCGCCGCCTGGGGGCTGAGCCTGCAGGCAGGCTTCCGGGGATAGTCTTCGCACCGGACTGCTACTGTTACAGGTGCCCCTTCCGGATGTCGTACCCCGAGTGCGGAATAGCCTGCGCAGAGTACGTCAGGTACCTGATGGAGAACGAAGCAAACGTTGCCGGGATCATAGTGGAACCGATCGTGGGCACAAACGGGGTAATCGTTCCGGTCAATGAATACCTGCCTCGCCTGAAGAGAATAGCTGAAGAGTTTGGGGTGCTCTTCATCGCAGATGAAGTGATGGCTGGCTGGGGGAGGACTGGTACTTGGTTCTCATTTGAGCATTGGGGCGTGGTGCCCGACCTCGTAACGACCGCAAAGGGGAGCACAGGCGCTTATGCGCCCTTGGGCATAACGGCGGTGAGGCGCGATATAGCAGAAGAGGCGGAAAAGACGGGCTTCACCCACGGCCACACATATGAAGCTCACCCGATCTCCATGGCTGCTGTTCCTGCCGTGATATCCGAGTTCAGGCGGCTGAATCTTTTGGATCATGTGAAGAATCTAAGTGGTTACATGCAGAGGCGTCTGGAAGAGCTGAAGGAGGCACACCCTTCTGTAGGTGACGTTAGGGGGAAGGGGCTCTTTTGGGCAATCGAGTTGTCGAGAGACAAATCAAGGCGTTTGCCCTTCAACACACGTGCTGACAAAGCCAAGGGTGCGCCGCTAATGGTGGATCGCGTTGCTTATGAGATGTACCGCTTGGGGGTCTACCAGTACGCGTGGATAAACCATCTTGTGATAGCGCCGCCCCTAATAATCACAGAGTCTGAGATTGACATTGGGATCGACGCCTTAGACAAGGCCCTTAGGGTCTCAGATCAGGGAGCGATCCGATGAAAGTGTAGCTAAAAGAGAAGTCAATCCCTGGCAGATCAGCTGCCCTGTGCCTTGGTCAGCATCACACCTGATGCGAGCACTGCCGGCACTAGGGATGGCGTCCGGACTTCCCACCAGCGGACCCAGCTCCGGTCCGAACTTACCTGCCTGATGGCACTGATTATGCGGAGCATATTGTCACTTATCCTTACCCCTCTTAGGGCCCCCTTAACCTCTCCCCCCTCGATAAGGAAGGTTCCGTCCCTGCATATGGTCGAGAAGTCGCCCGTTGCATAGTTCTGGAATCTTGTGTACCAGTTGCTGACCACTAGCACACCCCTTTTCATACCGCTGATCATTTCGTCCATTCTCAAGTCTCCTGCAGAGACTTTCAGGTTCCAGGGTGATGGCGCTACCCAACCTGCATTGCCAGTGCTGTTCGTACCGAATCTCTTCGCCGTCGACTTGTTGTGGAGGTATGCTGTCATCCTCCCCCCATCAATAATGGTCGTCTTTCGCACCGCAACCCCTTCGTCGTCGAAAGTTCTCGAGTTGATCCCTTCAGGGTCTGAACCGTCGTCCTCAATAGTCAGCATTCCGGAAGCGACTCTTTCCCCGAGCTTCCCTGCGAGGAAGGACACCCCTGCCTCAACGCTAAATGCCGAGCTCGCCTCACCAACTCTCTCAATGAGGTTCGCGAATATTATCGGTCCCAAGATGACCTCGTAAGTCCCCTCGCACCATTGGACGCTTTCTTTTGACATCTTTGCGATCCTTCCCGCCTGTCTCCCTGCGCCCTCTGCATCGAGACCACGCATGTCTGTAGCGCAAGTCAGCCCCTGTCCCGATCCGTCCCCTGCGAAGGCCCTCACGTTCAGCTCGAAGGCAGCCCTCTCATCGTACCCCTCTCCACCGCTGCTGGTGAGAATGGCGGTTTTCCTCACCTCTGCATTGAATATCCCCGCGCTCCTCTCCCCGCCCTCCTTTACAGCTGCTCCTATGCAGTTGTTGATGCATTCATTGATCCTCTCCGGCTCTATTGCCTGTGCAGAGTGCCTGTCCGGGAATTTCGTACTTTCGACATCAGTTATCGTTTCAGAGTCCGAAACCATGGGGGCGCTCTTGACTGCCCTTTCCAACCCCCTCCTGATGCCGTCTTTAGAGAGATCCTCCAGCCGAGTTATTACCTTCTTCTTTCCGAAGACTGCCAGAGCGTCGATGCCCATTATGCTCCAGTTCTGGACGACTGTGGTCCTGTTGTTAGAGAACCTGACCATGAGCCTCTCCACATGGCTGGGAATTGTTATTACCTGGTCTGCACCCATCGAGAGGAAACCCTTGCGCACCGTGTCGCCGGTCTCGAAGAGCCTTTCTTTCATAATGAACCACTCACCCTTAAGAGCTCAACTTATCATAGAATATCTGCTCACACACTTAAATACTAAAAGAATTCAAAGCCTTATTGGCTGTTCGGGATGAGGGCCACAGTTTCGGTTCCGGGAAAAGTCTCTCTTTTCGGGGAGCATGCCGTTGTCTATGGTGAACCTGCCCTTGTCGCCGCGATCGGGAAGCGGCTTACCGTTTCGGTCGAAGGGCGTTCGGACAAACTCATAAAGATAGCTGCCATGGACCTCCAAGTCCCAGGGGTCGTGCTGACGTTCAACGAGGAAAGTCCAGAGCTGATCGTCGAGACCGATTATGGAAAGATAGTGGGCGCGGTCGGGTACGTGAGGAAAGCTATAGAGATAGTCTCTGGACGTCTTGGTAAGAAGGGAGGCGTAAACGTCACGATAAGGTCGGAGATGCCAGTGGGTGCTGGGCTCGGCACGTCGGCAGCGGTGGCAGTGGGCACAGTGGCTGCTTATTCATTGCTAATGGGCGAAGAACTCTCCCTAAGTGAAATAGCCCATCTCGCTCACCAGACCGAGAAGGCGGTTCAAGGTTTGGCCAGCCCGATGGACACCTCTGTTGCGACATTTGGGGGGATCCTTTACATCAAACCCTCCGCTGAGCCGGTCGTGGAGAAACTGTCAATTGCCCGTGACCTCCCGATGGTCATAGGGTATTCTGAACGCGAGTTTCGAACATCCGATTTAGTCAAGAAAGTAAGGGCACTGCGTGAGGCATATCCTGATATAGTTTCGTCTACTCTCAAGAGCATTGGTATGATTTCCCAACGGGCAAAGGATGCCTTGGTCTCAGGCGATGTGGAGTCTTTGGGACGGCTGATGAACATCAACCATGGTCTGCTGGACTCCCTGGGGGTCTCCTCAAAGTCCCTCAACGACATGGTGTATTCTGCCAGGTTCGCTGGCGCAATCGGTTCGAAGATGACAGGTGCAGGTGGCGGCGGCTGCATGATGGCGCTCTGCCCGGGCAGGGAAGTTGAGGTATCGACTGCCATCCGGATAGTCGGGGGTATGCCGTTCAGGGCGGCGGTCTCTGAGCAGGGTCTCAAAGTCGAGTCGATCGACCGCTGAACTTGGATCTCGTTTCTATGAAACGATCCAGGTTTCCACTTATCCCAGAGGAGAGGCTCTTGTAGTAAGCAAGTTCATTGTTCTCCCTTGACCAGTCAACTCCTGGACAGGATGCAGAGATGAGGATCCTCCTTTCTGTTACAATGAATGGGTGCCTCCGACAGGTGTCCGGTCTTCTGTCGTAGACTTTGCATGTTGTGCCGTCCAAGAATATGCACTTCGATTCGACCATTTTCATTTTGTATGCCGCCCCTGTCACTTCCCTTTCCAAACTGGTAGTAGGCAGGTAAAAGCTCTTGAATCCATCGAGCCTCTCGAGATCCTTTTCGTACAGTGGGATGAGCTTACCTGTGCAGCATCTGCTGCACCTCCTGCACGAATGGTATGGGAGCTTCTGGGAGACAAACATGCCTATTTCGGGGATCGGCACCTGCGTACTAAACACTTCCAGGAATCAAAAAGAATCAAACCTGCAAATTAACCTTAGCGGTTCTGTTCTTACATTCTCATTGTAATACTGCTGTCAGTCAAGTTTTTAAATACGGATGGATTATCTATCCATAATAGGCGGTCTGTATGGCAACCAACACATGGACCATAATTTCAGGAGTGCTTCTGATATGGGCTATTGGGGCCACAGTAGGACTGGCCTACTACTACCAGAATTCTCAGAACCAGCAAGTCATCATCAACAACTACAAATCGGTGATTGATAATGTCGCGATAAAGGTCAATCTTGGGTTCGATTATGGGAATGGCACTACGGTTTGGAAGAATGACACATACGTGCCCATAGGTTTTAGCTTGCTGAACGGCACACTCAAAGCGGCACAGGTGAACTACACCGTTTATTCATACGGAGTCTGGGTGAACGGAATCAACGGTGTCTTCGAAAACGTCGCTCAGAACACCTACTGGGTCTATTACATCTGGTCTAACAACAATTGGGAGATGGGTCCTGTAGGAGCTGATCAGTACATCCTGAAGAATGGTGAATCTGTCAAGTGGATCTTGACAAAATTCTAAGACTAACTTTTTTGTTTTCTTTCTTTTTTCCCTTTTTCATGGGGGGGGGGTAAATGAGTGCCCCTGGCAGTTGTTGTTTACAATGTAAATGCTTGATAGGCTGATATGTTTTTACATTTATTTCGACCTGTTCTTGGCAAGTATCTGCACTAGCATCGCTATAACAGATGCCGTTGTGAACTCGGTTATCGGACCAACTGCCACCATCCACCCTCCAGAGGCCGGGGTCGGTACAAATAGTCCGAGCAACCCGATCACTAGGGCATATATCACGTCCCAGCCTATCAGCACAAGCAAGACCCAAGACGTGACTATGTCGAATGCGAACATGATGATATAACATCCAATAAGTATGCCCGTCCTTGAGATCTTGCTCTTGTCCTTCCCGTTCCATATGAGCCCTGCCCCGAACCCGACGGCTCCCATCATGAGGCAATTTACAGCAGTCCATGGACCCGGGAACCCTATTATTATGTCTGATATCAGGTAAGACGCTACGCCGACTATCCCGCCTGTGACGGGACCGAAGAAGATCCCTCCTAGTATGGTGAAGATCCCGGGGAAGTTGATAAACTGGACAGGCCCGAAGAGGGCATACTTCACAAGCCTCAAGGACGCCGCCAATGCTATCAAAAGGCTCGTGTATGTGATCTTCTGAGTCCTTGAGAGCCTGCCGTTGTTCCTTAGCATGTGGATAGATTATCCATCCGACATTAAAAAACCTTCTGTGAGGTTTATAAGCATAGACACTTTTTTAGCGTAGTGGTGGCCAAGATGGTCGCAAAGGAAACGGTCATGGATGCGCTTACTAAAGTCGTGGATCCTGAGATCGATATCGATATCGTGACCCTCGGGATGGTAAGAAGCGTCACGGTGGAAGGGGGAAAAGTGTCTGTTACCATAGCCCTGACATCTGAGTCTTGCCCTCTGGTTAATAGGATAAAGGGTGATGTTGAAGCGGCTATTGGAAAACTTGACGGGGTGTCGTCTGTCTCCATCGATACTGCCGTCATGAACGAGGAAGAGCGATCGGCATTGATCGAGAAGCTGAAAGAGAAGCGGAAGACTCTTCCGATGCCTGGCAAGCTTCCAAAACATGGAATCAAGAGGATCTTGGCAATCCTCTCTGGGAAGGGCGGAGTCGGCAAGTCCTCTGTCACTTCAATAATAGCGGTAGGACTACAGCGGCGCGGTCTCAAGGTCGGTATATTGGACGCTGACATAACAGGACCAAGCATACCCAAGATTTTTGGCGTTAACGAGGTGCCATTCGTGCTCGAGGGGAAGATCATCCCTGCAACTTCGAGCAAGGGGATCAAAATAATCTCGATGAACTTGCTCTTAGGCAAGGAGGAGACCCCAGTCATCTGGAGAGGCCCTCTCGTGAGCACTGCAATCAAGCAGTTCTATACCGATGTGGACTGGGGCGAGCTTGACTATCTCCTCGTGGACCTCCCGCCTGGGACCAGTGATGCTCAGCTTACTGTGCTGCAGCTCCTCCCGGTCGACGGAATAGTAGTCGTAACCTCCCCACAGGAGCTGGCAGGTATAATCGTGGCAAAGGCAGTCCAGATGTCGAAGATGCTGAACGTCCCGATAGTTGGGGTCCTTGAGAACATGAGCTACATCAAGTGCCCGAAGTGCGGCGAGGTAATTCGGCTCTTCGGGGATAGCAGGGGCATGTTGATGGCAGAGCAGATCAACACACAATTCCTTGGCTCGTTGCCCATCGACCCTCTGCTATCAGCAGCCTGCGACAGGGGCAAGATCGAGGAGTACAACAATAAGTCGTTCGAGGAGGTCGTGGAAAAGCTCGTCTCCTGAACGTATTGTGGTAGATGCCCTATGTACCTTGCTGAGAACAGCACCGAAGAAGTAAAAGCTCCTGAGATAAGGATAGTCCCCGCATTGTCGAGGGACACCGATTCCATAGCCAGCGTACTGAAGGCATCTTTCCCTGGCGAGGCCTCTTACTACAAGATCAAGAGCTGGCACTGCGAAGCAAAGCGTATCATAAGGTGCGACAAGGGATGGTTGTGCCTAGTCGCTAGGAAGGAGAGGGAAGTCGTCGGGGTGATTGCGGCACGGTGCCTGAAGACAGAGGTGCCTACCGTTAGGATAGAATGGGTGGCTGTGCTGCCGAGCGAGAGGGGAATGGGCATCGGATCTAGGCTCATCGAGGAGCTGATAGCCATCGCAGACGTGAGCTTCAAGGAGCCCCAGGTGAGAATTACTTTACGTGCACGGGGCGAGAGGCAGGACTTTTACCGGAAGCTCGGTTTCCGTTGCTACGGGCGTGGCTGGATGAAGATGCGGCTGAAGCACTGATTTTCAATACTTTTATCTCTATAGGTTCTGCTTCAATATCCTTTGAGTCACTGCCATTGCTAGGGATGCGATCAAGGCAAGTATAGCGCCGTACAGGAAGGCATACTGGCTGCCGAAAGACGAGTATATGAAACCTGCCACTATGTTGGTTGGCAGCGCAACCGCACCGATCGCCATATTGTAGACGCCGTAGGCCGTACCTTTGAATTCCTCCTTGGTTAGGCTGGGTATGACCGCCCGCTGCGAGGTCTCAACAGTCCCTTGGTGCAGACCGAAGAGAACTACTCCAGAGAGGAACATCCACGGCTCCGATGAGAGTGCGATTGTTGCAAATGCAGCCAAAAGCAGCAAGTACCCTGCTTGCACCGCCCTGATCCGCCCGAACCTGTCTGAGATCTCGCCAGCGGGCAATCCTGAGAAGACATGAAAGATCTGGATGAGGGCATATACCAGCGCAGTCATTTCGGCTGGTATGCCAACCTCTATGGCTCTGAGCAGAATGAACGCATAGCTGATAGCTGAGGCTGCGTAAAAAGTTGCAGAGACTATGTACATAGAAAAGCCCCCGTTCATTATTGCCCTTGCATTCTTCAGCACTGCCCTGTTTGGCTTGGTCTTCGAGGGCGGCTCCTTTACAAAGAGTACGAGTATTGCAATCGCTATGGCTCCGGGTATTGCCGTAAAGAGAAATATGCCTCCGTAGCCTAGAGGGATCAGCAGAACGAAGGCTAGCACAGGACCTACTATCGCCCCAAGCTGATCAAGCGTCCTGTGTATGCCGAAGGATCTGCCTATCCTGCTGTCTGAAGAGTCTGCTATTATTGCGTCCCTCGGTGCGGTTCTCAGCCCTTTGCCGATGCGATCCCCTATTCTGAGGACGAGGACGTCCGACCAGCTAGTGGCAAACCCCATGATGGGCTTCGTGATGTTTGAGAGCGTATAGCCTATGACCGTGAGCTTTTTTTTCTTTCCAGTCTTGTCCGCAATTGCGCCTGAAACCAGCTTCAAGAAGGCGGTCATGCTCTCTGCGATCCCCTCTATCGTCCCGACGATCTCTGGTGTGGCACCAAGTGCTATTACAAGGAACGTCGGGAGCACGGCTACTATTAGTTCGGTACTGATGTCGGTGAAGAAGCTGACCACGCCGAGCAGAAGGATATTGGAGGAAACTCCGAGCAAGACCTTGT
This sequence comes from Thermoproteota archaeon, assembly GCA_030055545.1. Lineage (GTDB taxonomy): Archaea > Thermoproteota > Methanomethylicia > Methanomethylicales > Methanomethylicaceae > Methanosuratincola. Next base: position 8,133 of record JASFYK010000003.1, read on the forward strand.
TTTTTGGTTCCATCGCTTTCACTTCTCATCGCTTTTATCCTTGTGTTCATAAAGTTTTCTCTTGCATGCCCCTTAAACGAGCAACCGGTGCTGGGCTGATATGTAAATATATAAAAAAATAATATAAAAAAATAATTATATATAAAAACTAAGTATATACAAAATATAGAAAAATGAGAATCTATTTATGTATCAACCATTCTTGCAGCCGCAACTGCCCTTTCAACGAGCTCAGAAGCTTTACCTATATAATTCTCGGGCTTGAGAAGTTCTTCGAGCTCCTTTGCGGTTAGTAATGCCGTCACTTCTTTCATATCTGCCAGCACGTCCTTCAGCCTTCTCCCCTCATTGAATGCCCTGACAGACGCCTTTCTAAGGGTTTCGTGTGCTGCCTGTCTGCCCATTCCCTTCCTTGCAAGTGCCATCATAACTGCTTCGCTAAGTATTGCTCCCCTTGTCAAGTTCAAGTTCCTCATCATGTTCTCCGGGAAAACGCGCAGGTTCTTCAGCACCCTCTCCATTGTTGTCAGCATCTCGTCCAGCACTATAAACGATAATGGGATTATGAAGCGCTCACTGCTCGAATCCGTGAGGTCTCTCTCGTGCCAAAGGGGGATGTTTTCAAGCGCAGGCACCACAAGTCCTCTCATTACCTTGGCGAGCCCAGAAATCTTCTCGCAGTCGACAGGATTTTGCTTGTGTGGCATCGTGCTGCTTCCTACTTGGGTGCTAGCTTCGAAACCCTCTGCTACCTCGAGTATCTCTGTCCTCTGTAGGTTCCTGATCTCTGTGGCGATCCTGTCCAGGCTCGAGGCCGTGATTGCGCTCCAACAGACAAACTCTGCAATCCTGTCCCTGCAGACGACCTGAGTGGATATTTCAGCCGGTTCCAATCCTAGCCTTTTCATCACCTTATTTTCAACCTCGAAAGCCTTCTCGCCTTGGCTTGCCATCGTTCCCACAGCGCCGCTCAGCTTCCCCACCAGGAGTCTCTTCTCCAGTTCTTTCAGCCGCTGAAGGTTCCTCGCCGTCTCTGCTGCAAATACGGCCATCTTGAAGCCCAGGGTCACCGGCACGGCATGCTGCCCGTGTGTCCTACCAACCATCACTAGATTCTTGTGTTCGAGTGCGAGGCTGCAGAGCACGTCCCTCACGGTTTTTAGCTTCGTTTCCAGTATACTCGAAGCGTCGCGCATTATCAGTGCCCAGCTCGTGTCAACAACATCGTAACTTGTGGCTCCCCAATGGACATACTTCCCGTCTTCACCGCACTCCTCGGAGAGCACCTCCACCATCGCCATCAGGTCGTGCCTAGTCTTCGCTTCCCTCATTTTCACTTTCTCTGGTGTGACAACGTTCACGTTAGCAAGTTTGCTTATCCTCTCAGCGCTATCTGATGGGATCTCCCCCAAATCAGCCAAGGCGAGTGCGAGGGCTGCTTCGACGTCGAGATATCTCTGAAGCCTTGACCCCTCCTCAAAAAGTACCTTCATCTCCTTGCTCCCATATCTTCCAGTATCAATAGGACATATCGCCATTTCAATCCCAGTATGGATATTGATCAGGGTTTATAAAATGGATTGTTTTTCAGATGTAAAAAAAGGAAGGAGGATTTGTTTTAGATTAGCGGTGGCCACAGGAACCAAGAGGCGTAACCTGCGAGCTCTGGAATCGCTGCGAAAACTAGCCCCAGTATCGAGAGCGCTGCGAATATCAGGCAAATGAGCTGGAGTGTGCCGAGCACTTTTGCATTCGCCTTTTCCCACGCGGCTGGGATCAGTGATAGGAAGATCAGGAACAGCATCAGTAACACAAGAAACAGTGTGGAACTGACGGTTGCATATGCGAACATTAGCGGCAGCGAGAATATGGCGTAGGCTATTGCCATGGGTCCAAGGACCCTCCCGTCCCCTCCCCAGTAGATCATAGTGCCCAACGCCATCCAGAATAGACCAAAGCCTCCGAATGTCGCAGCGTCTAGGAAGTCAAGGTGCATCGCGAAATAGCCGCTCGCAATCAACTCTGCTATTCCAGCGACCCATATGAACCACGCTGCCTGTCCATTGCCTAACAGATATCCTTCCTTTGTTTTTATTATGTTGAAGTTACAGAAGATGAGTATCGCAAGCCCTGTGCATAGCCCTAAGAGTCCCAATGCAGCATATATCACAAAAGACATATTATCCCCAAGATTAATATTTAAGTAAATTATTTAAGATTTGTTTTTACAATAATGTACTTTGTAACTGAAAGTGTACAAATTATTCTAGATAAAAAATTAACAGAGTTATAATGCCATCGCATTTGGAAGGTATGCGAAGTATGTAAAAATATAAAAAATTATTTTTGGTATTCGTCCCTTGCCTCGACCAAAGCTTTGATATTTGCAAGCGGGCTACCTGGTGCAATACCGCAGGCAGGCGCGAGCAAGTCGGTTCCTGCCCTAAGCGCACTGAGGGCCTCCGCCTTGACCTCCTCTGGCTTGCCTGTGAAAAGCGTCTTCGCGGTCGAGACATTGCCCGCGATCTTAACTGCTTTGGCTGGCTCGCCTGCGCCAGGTCTTGGTCCTCCGAATCCTCCTCCGAATCCTCCTCCGAATCCTCCTCCGAATCCTCCTCCTGTCCTGAACCCTCCTGCAGGTCTCGCGCCGACCCCCGCTTTTATTACATCCTTTGCTTTCGTGATGTCGACCTTGTCCTCAATGCTGATTGCATCGAAACCACACTCCGCCATATCGCCTACTATCGGAAGTGAAGCACCGCAGATATGCAGAACTTTCTTTGTCTTGATGTTTTTAGCAAGGTACTGGAGCCTAGATTTAATTGTGGATCTGAATGAGAGCGGGTCGATCAGCTCTGGCGCAGCCGAAGGCTCGTTGACAGTGATCACATCCGCCCCCGCCTCTGCGATCTTCTCGACATAGGCTATGCTTGCGTCTGTGACCTTGTCCAAAAGCCCTTCGACCTCTGTCGGCTTCGTCCTCATCATCTTGACAAGCCTCTCTGTTTCCACCAAGTGTCCGCTCAGCGTGAATGGACCCGTTATCCCGACGATTAGTGGGGCGTCTATGTTTTCTTTCTTGAGGATCCTGATGGCCTCGAGTACAACTGGTATCCTTCCTTTTTCCAAAAACCCCGCGTCGATCTCGGCAAGAGATGGCGATTCGAAGGCAGGTGCCCTTATTGAAGGCTGCCTGTTAATGGTTCCCATGTCGACCTTGCATCCGATTGCCTCTGCCTCAACAGTCAGGCAGAAGGGTATCCTGACCGCCTCAAGACCGACTAGTCTATTTAGCGAAGCTCCGAGTACTGCCATCTTGTTTGGATCGCTGTGGGCTTCTGGCCATGTCGCTCCGACTTTCTGCATGGCCTCCACAATTCCAACCTGGGTGAAACAAGTGACTGGGACCTTGTCAGCAGGCTGGTCGGAAAGCACATTCAAAACTCTTTCTCTTGCGCTCATCTCTATCTCTCCTGTGGTATTATCCATTATTCGCCAAATGGATAAAAAGTTTTGGAATGGTTTATAATGTTCCAGTCCGATATAAAAACGGTGAAATCTAATGGTCCTTCTGGCACAGATCTCGGGCTTTCTGGGGAGTGGCAAGACAAGTTCGATAATAAAGATGGCCACCGAGGCACAAAAGAAAGGCTTGAAGACTGCAGTGATTGTAAACGAGATTGGAGATGTTGATGTCGATGGGGAGTTCGTAAAGAGCTCAGGGCTCAAAGCCAAGAGGATTCTTGGTGGATGTATCTGCTGCAGCCTCGGCGCAGACTTGGTGTCAACAATAAAGATCGTCGTCGAGGAGTTCAATCCAGATGTGATCTTCGTTGAGCCAACGGGGGTGGCTCTCCCCTCGCAGGTGAAGCGGTTCTTCGTGCAGGCATCTTACCTTGTTCCTGGTCTAGAATTCTCCCCGACTGTTGCGCTCGTCGATGGCGTCAGGTTCCGTTCACTGCTTGCCGAGTTCAAGGACTTCCTGACTAAACAGGCCCGTGATGCAGAGATCTTGGCATTAACAAAGATCGACAGGATCGACAAGAAGTTTGACCTCCCCCTGATGATCTCTGCACTGCGTGAGATGAGACCTGGGACAAGGGTAATTGGCGTTTCATCGGTGACGGGCGAGGGCATGCCTGACCTCCTAGCCGCCGTACTCGGTGAAAGGATCGAATTGGAGTCTTTGGGGAATGGAGCGAACCCTGCCCAAGACGATTCCGTGGTTGCGTCTGGAGTCGGCAATGCAGACTTTTATGGGATACTAAGATCAGACAAGGATCTTGATGGCAACGCGATCCGGGCTCTCGTGTCAGAAGTGATCGAGGCGATGGGGAAGAAGTGCGTTGAGAAGACAGGAAGGGTCTTGGGGCACATCAAGGCGTTCGGCGAGTCGGACGGGAATTGCTTCAAGGCTAGCATGGTCGATCTCGTGACCGGGGTTGAATTTTCCGGAAACCTCCCAAAGTCCTGGAAGGAGCTCAGGCTCTCTCTATTCATGGCACTCGAGGGATTCGGATCTGAAGATATGGCGTCTCACCTGAAAGAAATTATCAGTGAGACGAGCAAAAAATATGGGTTATCTGTTGAGGACCTCCACAACCACCATTAGCATTTCTTCAGGAAAGGATCAAGGGTTGAGAGCTTCTCCACGTTATGAGAAGTGAGGATGAATGGTTCTCCACCATCAGTGCTTACAATCAAATTCTTGGGCACACCTGATGCCAACCTGCCTGCTAAATCCCTGATCCTGTTTTCCTCCTCTTGGTCGGCAGGAACTTTGAAGTTCCCCATAATAGTGGCTTGGTTAGACAGCATCTCCGAGACCCTTAACAGGTCCGAATCTCTAGAGATGTGGACAGCGTAGCTCCTTGGAGGCAGTTGGGTCAGGAATTTCATGTTCTTGACATTTTCTTCGAATTGGATGATCGGCACGACCCCTTCTTTCATCATCCCTTCGAGCATGATCTTCGTGGTGGGCCACACAATCTTGTCGAAGTAGTAATCCCCCACGATCGCTGGGGTCGCATTCGTGAAGGAAATCCACACCCTGGGCACTTTGCACGATTTTGCAAATTCAGCCAGGAACTTCGGATACATCTTGGCTATAATCATCGCCGTGCTGTAGATTTTTTGCTGATCTTTTGCCATGTCCCTCATTGTCTCATTGAAGCCTCTGTAGTATGAAATGTAGCCTATTGGCGTTATGCCCATTGCACCGCAGTAGTTTGCTACTCCCCAGTCCTCAGTCTCCTCAACGAAGCCGCTCACTAAATTCGGTGTCTCAGCTAGCCTCTTCTCCAAATCGACCATGAGGTCATTTTCCTTGTGGATCTTCATTGCGTATTCAACAGGTCCAAAGTCGCTCAACTCCTCGTAACCATCAATGTCCTTTATTATCTGCATAGGTTCTCTGAGCGAAGGCTTCGAAGGCGTGTAGACCCATCCCGAATCAAAGACAGCCGGATGAAGTAGGAATCCATCGAATTTTTTCAATACAGATTCGTTGCTTTTTACAACCTCAACGAATTTTTCCCTCTTGGAAGTGATTACCGGAGCGACCGGGATCCTCCCAGTGTTTTCCAGCTTTATTGTCTCTTCTATTATCCCCATCTCAAGTTCACAAATTATAATTTATGAATATTGAAGCCTATAAGGACTACCCCAAGGTTCTTGTTCGAGACATCGATCCCTTTCTCCCTCAGCCAGTTCTTGAGAAGAACATCAGTGTAGGTTGAGGGCATGCCGAGGACAAGCCCGTGGATCCCTTCAGGCGCATCAACTCCGACGCTCATCGGAGGTATGAAGACCTTTATCTCGCCTGACATCGCCTTCCTCACACTGTTGGGAGGGAGCTTGTCCTTGAATATGACAAAGCTGTCCCCCAGTAGCATCGCGTTGTGATCATTCCTGTACGTTTCCAAGAGTGACTTGTCCCTGATCTCAACGCCAACCGTGTCGCCGAGATAAATCAACTCGACAGGCTCCGGTGGGTATGTATAGTTCTCGTCAGTGAGGGCAGCAAGCAAATGATCCCTTTTCAAAGCCTCTCTGACCCCTGCATTGTACTTCAGGAAAAATCCGCCCGTGTTGGCCTCCTCGCACAGCTCCGAAGAGAGGATCTCATTCTTCAGCTCTGTCGGGAGCAGGACCGCATCAATAATCCCTTTGACATTGATCAGCCTCTCCATGAGGCTGCCAACGATATATTCAAAAGACGACATATTTTTTACAGGTTAAAATAGTATAACATACATTTATATCTATTCATAGAAATAATTACTATAAAAATTGACATGGAGGATGGGTTTTTGTACGGGCTGGCGATTGATATTGGGACGAGCGGTATAAGAATCCAGGCGCTCGACCTGAATACCTCTGAAGTCGTTGCGACCGCCATAACCTTAAGGCACCCCTTGCCTGGGGCGAACGTTATCGATCACCTTCATTTTGCGGTTGAGGTTGGCGAGGACGTCGCGCATAGGCTGATAATCGACACGATAAACTCGCTTCTCAAGCTCCTCGAAATCGATCTATCCAAGGTTGAGAGAGTGGCAGTGGACGGCAACCCGACTCAGCTTTCGTTGTTTCAGAACATAGAAGTCCGCGATCTAGCCTATTGGGGCGAGCACGCCATGCATGATTACAACATAACGCCTCCAGAAAGGAATGCCTGTGTGATCAAAGCCGGATCGGTGGGGCTAGACCTGAATCCAGAGGCTGATGTTTACGTGCCTCCTGGCGTGAAGCACGAGATCGGTGCGGATGCGCTCGCCATGCTCGTCAAATCCGGCGTCCTGGAGAAAAGAGGCATATCCCTTGTGACCGACTTCGGGACCAACGCCGAGATAGCGCTCGTGATAGACGGCGAGGTTTTCACTTGCTCTGCCGCAGCCGGCCCTGCGATCGAGGGTCAGCGGATCGAGAAGGGAATGCTAGCCTCGCCAGGAGCGATCTGTGATGTTAACCCTGAATCCAATGGCTGGAGGATGACCATACTGAACGAGCAGCTGCTGGCTGAGAAGGGTGATTCAGTCCTGCCCCACTCCGGAGAGGTGGTTGATAAGGGGCCGATGAGCGGGAAGGCTCTCGGGATCACGGGGACGGGTGTCATCGCGGTGCTCGCGCTCGGGATCTCGTCGGGACTAATTAAGCTCCCCAACATTGCAACCCAGGACAGGAAGCTCTACCTCCAGGATGGGATATACTTCACTAGGCGCGACTTGGTCGAGGCAGGCAAGGCGATCGGGGCATTCCGTGCAGGTCACATTTCGCTTTGCGAGGAGGCAGGAATCACGATGCACGACATCGATACTTCATATATGGCTGGCGCATCCGGGTTCTATGTGGATGCGAACAAGTCAATGGAAGTCGGTCAGATACCTGCATGCTCAAGGAAAGTCTATCAGATTGGGAACACATCACTTGGCATGGCAAAGGACATTGTGCTAAAGCCTGAGATGATCGATACGCTCCAAAGCATGGCTGACAGCATAAGAGGAAGGCACATAATGCTAGCCACTTCGAAGGTCTTTGAGAAAGTCTACACGTTGGAGCTGTCATACTGGGATGAGGGTATGCCGATCACTATCTACAACGAATACCTCAGGAGATACGGCTACAACCCCTTGCCCAAAAGGACTCCAAACCCCGAGATAAAGAGGATCTACATGAGGGACATCCCTGAGCTCGGCAAGAAAGGGCTAAAAGTACTGAGGAACATTGGAGTCACCTTGATCGGCGAATTCGACGGGTGCACTGGTTGCGAAAGCTGTGTCAAGAGCTGCCCTGAGAGCGCAATAAGGCTTGAGCCTGCAGGCGATAGGTTCAGGATAGTGATCAAATCAGAGCTATGCGACGGGATGGCATGCCTAAGGTGCCAGCAGGCCTGTCCGGAACAAGTCTTCAAATACTCAAATCTATTGAAGGGTAAAAAAGAATAACATTTTTTAATTTTTAGTTAATTCTAAAATGCCAAAAATTGATAATGAGGATTTAAATATAAATAAAAAAGAAAAAAGGGATGTTGTTTACATCCTGTCTGCGTACTCCGCAACAAACTCCCCGACGATCTTCGGGTATTCCTTGCGGATGTCCTTCCAGCTCTTGCCTGCCAGCGCTGCCTCTGCGAGCTTCGGTGCGTGGAATGCCTTGACTCCGTAGACTCCCATGTCGTAAGACTCCACGAAGTCCCTCTTTACTGCACCACCGCCGCAGCCGAACACTGGTACGGATATACCCTGTTCCTGCAGCGCTTTCGCTACCCTCGGGAAGGCGGTCATGGTTGTGGTCATCAGTGCCGTGCCGGTGAGCATCACTGGCTTGTGTTTCTTGACGGCCTCGATAACCTCCTTGTCAGGGACATCCCTTCCAAGGTCCACTGCCTCGAATCCGTTCGCCTTCAGGAACATCACGACGAGGTTCTTGCCAATGTCGTGCGGGTCACCCTCGGCGACGAATGAGACAACGGTGCCCTTCTTCTCCCTAGCCCTACCGAGCTTCTGCTCAGCTACTGCCATTGCTGCAGTCATTGCATCAGCAGAGAGCATTATGTCGGGCAGGAAGTACGCTCCCTTCGCGTATAGCGCGCTGACCGCGTCCATTCCCTTCGCGAGCCCCTTCTCGATCACGTCGAGTGGGGACACCCTGTCGAGAGCTGATTTTGCAGCCTGCACTGCTTTGTCTGCGTCTCCGAATATGACGGCCATTGCCAGCGACTTGAACGGCTCGTCCTTTGGCAGTACCTTCTTAACGTCTGCGTCGTCTTCTGGCTTTATTGCCGGTCCTTCGATGATGACGTTGTATCTCTTGAACATCATGTCGAAGTCCGCTTTCTTAGCCCAATCTAAAAGTGCCATTTTGCAACACCTCACAATCCATAGCTCTTCGGGTCAAATGTCGGTATCTTCCTCGGATACTCTCTCATGCACTGGTCACGGAATATCTCCGCTTCCATCGGAAGGCTCTCGAGGATGCTTGTGTACTTCCTCAGCGTGTCGAGCTCGAACCTCGTCAGCTGAAGGAGCTTGGCCTCGTATGCTTCCATCATAACCTTGGAAGCCTCAAGCGCTGCAGCCCTTGCCCTTAGGTATATGTCCTTTCCATACTCCACTATTGCCTTTCCAACCCTGTACGCGTTCGGATACGCAAGTAGCGTGCCCTGCGGGTCCCTGAACATATCGGTGAATGTGTACAGGTCCCTGAGCGTCTTAGCATTGCCGGTCTGGATTGCAGTGTTCATGAGCGCAGCCTCGTAGCCTGTGGCCTGCAGCCATACTGCTGGTGTGGGTCCGCCCATCTCCTCTCTGTGGAAGACTGACTCATTGCTCCAGCAGTCCACCACCTGGCAGGTCAAGTTGCCCATGACGTCTGCGTGTGCACAGACTGCGTTCTTGCCTTCCTGGCAGATCGGGACACCTGTTATCGCCTTTATAATGGTGTTTTCATATCCGCAGTCCTTCAGTGGACCTGTCGCTCCGCACTCCACTGCGACAAGGCTCCTTGCGGCTGAGATTGCCCTCGCCAGCGCTGCTGCCGTGTGCGACATATCCTTGCCCAGCAACCCGCCTGCAACGTACATGCAGGTGTTTGCTCCTGAGCAGTTGGTGTCGCCCGCGGGCCTTGTGTCGTACTTGCTGCAGATGTTAACTGCCCTTGTCCAGAAGTACTCCATATCTATGCTGCCTAGGTATCCAATCCCGAACAGGATTGCCTTAATATCTCCTCTCATTACACCATAGTCAAGGACTGACTTTCCTCCCATGGTCTCTGCCGCTATGTCCGAAGCTCCGGCTTTACAGCACTCCTCGATTGTCTCTGCGATCCTGTTGTCATACTCCGAGCCCCTGAGCCCTCCTTTCTCCTCGATCCTCAGGTCTCCGACTGTCTGCCTTAGAGCTGCCCTGACTCCGTATTCATCATAGTATTTCTTTAGGACCTCTGCCTGTGCCAGTGTGCATGCGTAACCCCAGTCGGGGTGGTATGTCTGCTGGAAGACGTGCTCCTGCTCAAGCATAAAAGCTGGTAGACCAATGTCTACTGCCCTAGACGCAGCTTGCTCTGCAATGGAAGCCATCTCTTTCACTAGTGTCTCTTTACTTCGCTCGGTTCCTGCTTCAGGAGCGACTTTGACCTCGGGTACGACATAGCCTGCACCGAACTGCACGTTCCAGTGCTCTAGCACTGGGAACTTGGCATGGCCAAAGACCATCTCGTCGGGATCCTTGTATGCCATTTTAGTATATCTTCTAACTCCCATATTTTTCCCCACAATATATTCAACAGGGATTGTTATTAAGTGCTCTTCTTAATTTTATCAAGGTTATCGATAGCTTATCTTAAATTATTAAGAAAATAACTACGTTATATAAAATTTTAAATGGGAAAACATCATAATATTTGTTCAAAAATGTTATATTTATTTGTACTAAAAAGTGTACCATTGAATAAACAAATGGTTGGATTATCCATCCATATATCTGATTATGGAGTTTTGACTGCATCCTTCTGCTTTGAACTTTGCATATTTCGAAATTTTACCAAATTGAGCCAGACTTGGACACCAAAAATCCTCTTCCATAAGAGACTGATAAAATGCACCTAATAATTATATAATATAATATCGTAATACTATGTACACTTTAGGTGAATTTATATAGGTAAACTGTAGTAATGCTAATTGTAATTGTTTTTTGGGGGGTCTGGTTTGCAAAAAGATAGCCGTGGGTCGATGCCCTCTGAAAGAGCTTCTTTGCTTGTTTCCCTTACTTTTATGATTATAGGCATAGCTGGTTGTATTGCCGCATCCATCGCCTCGAATTTCATATTGTTGTTAGCTTTTGTGGAGATCACTTCAGTTTCAATGTTCTTTATCCTGCTATACGATTTCATACCGGCTTATTTTCCGGATCGCATAAAGGCGGTTTCGCTGTTTTACTGCGGTTTAGCAAAGGAACCTTACATTAGCGACGCAAGCGTCTATAGGCCCAACGTGCCTCTTCTGAACGTACCTTACGATTCGAATTGGGATGAATATTATGACAAATCATCCATGAGGGTGGAAAGGAAATGACTGCAGTAGAGGAATCTTTTCTAGTGATCTTGGTGCCCCTGCTCATAGTGCTTTGTGGCATTCTCTCGCCTGTTTTATTCAAAAAAGGGAAAACGTTAGCCGTGTTTTCAAGCTTGTTCTTCGTTGCCGCGCTTGCTTTGAACACTTGGCTACTTGCAGAGGTGCAAGAGGGATCGGCATTGTATTATCCAAGCACCCAGGGCATAATCTTCAATGCTGCATCCGCATTTGTTGTGGAAATAACTCTTGCCTTGGGTCTTCTAGGGGCCATCTACAGTTACCGCTATTTCGAAGACGAGAAGATCTTGCCCCCCTTTTACATGCTCTACTCATTCTTCATCGCAACGCTCATAGTAATGGCAGTTACGTTCGACGTGCTCATAATCTATGTTGCTTTTGAGGCAAGTACTATCGCAGGCGGCGTGCTCATCCTCTTCACAAAGAGAAGAAGCGCAACTAAGGCAGCAGTCAGATTCTTTGTGCTGAGCGTAATTGGCGCGATTATAATATTGGCAGGTATACTCTACCAGAATTTCCTGACTGGTTCATTCATGCTTGAGCAATCTGCATTCTCTGGCGTCCCTAACAGCGAACTTGTTCTGCTCTCAGCCCTCTACGCAATCGGTTTCAGCATCAAGGTGGGGATCTTTCCTTTTGGTCTACTTTGGCTCCCAGCTGCGCACAGCGAAGCCCCTACGCCTGTAAGCGCAATACTCAGCGGGGTAATGGTGCAGATTGCAGCATTCGCGGCTAGCCGGATAATTGGCGTCATTTCGCCTTTGAGCTATGAGCTGGGCCTCTTGCTCGTCACTCTAGGTGCTCTGAGCGTCATATTCGGTGCGGCGCTCGCGGCAGTCGAGGCAACTTCTGGAAGCAAGCACTCGAGGTTCCATGTGAGCCCAGTCCAGATAAGGGGTATAAAGAGGATTTGGGCGTTTTCGACCTCCTCTGAAGTTGGAGTATTTTATATGCTGATCGGTTTGGCACTGATCTCGCCCGCCCTCACACCGCTTTTCTTTGCGGGCATACTCCTGCACTTCCTCAATCACGGTCTTGCAAAGGCTCTCCTCTTCTTCGACAGCGGCTTTGTGATCGAGACGAGCCGGACCGCCGATCTGTCGCTGCTTAAAGGGTTAGGGAGCAGAGTTAGCGTGAACGGTCTCACATATCTCATTGGTGGCTTCTCACTTTCGCTTATACCTGGCACGCTCGGATACAACACATTCTTGGAATTCACCAGAGGGCACATCGGCATGGAGATTACTGCGGTTATAATCACGGCCGCACTATTCATCTTCTTTACAACCCTTTACTCGCTCAGGATAATAGTGGCAGGAAAACCAAAGGCTAAGATCGAGTATGTTGAGGGTAAGGTGCACAGCCATGTTATTCTTAGGATTCCTGGAATCGTCCTTGCAATTGCGATAGTAACTTTGGGCGTTATAGTCCTGCTGGGCGCGAATGGGATTGCTTTAGAGGGCTATTACCACCAATTCGAGGAGTGGTTCAGCGTTGCTGCAAGGACAATATCCGAGCCGTGGGTAGGTGTTGCATAATGTCATACATAAGTACCCCCCAAAAGAAGCTCAAAGAACCAATCCCTGTTCCTGGCACTAAGGAAAAAGTCACGGATCTTGTTGTAATTCATGATCCGACCAAGTGCACAGGATGCGGGCAATGCATGATAGGCTGTGCATACAAGCACTTCCATACATTTGACAGGAAATTCGGTCTGCTCTACGTCTATGAGGATCCCATAACTAAGGGATGTTACGTGAATGCCAACTGCTCCCACTGCGTCTTCCCAATGTGCCTTGCTTCATGCCCGAAAGAGGCGATTTACAAGGACGAAAAGGGCATAGTGCGGATATCTCCCCTGCTTTGCGTGGGATGCGGGACATGCAACCAGGCTTGTCCCATAGGTATACCAAGGCTAGACGAGGAGCGGAAAGTCTATGTCAAGTGTGACTTCTGTGACGGGGATTGGCCCATGTGCGTCCAGATGTGCAGCTCGAATGCACTGAGGTTGCTACCTCGGAAGGAGGCATTCGAGTATGTCAAAAAATTGAGGGGTGGTAAATGATGTCGGGCGATGCCGATCGCATCAAGAGCTGGGAGAGGCTGCTCGAGGCGGGGCTTAAGGTCACTGAGCACAAGCAGGATGAGGACGCAAAGAAGTATCCCCTGAGGAAGCGATTCAGGCCTGCGGCGCCTGATATAGCAAAAGCCTCCTTGAAGAGGGATTTCGAAGTTGGCTTGGTCTATTATGTTGGGGATGATGTGGAACAGGATCGGGCACTCTGCGGGCTGGAGAAGAAACCCCCTACTGCCCATACTTTCAAGGAAGCCCTGGAGAAGAAGCGGAAGATCTTGGAGGAGTCGGGGATAATGAAAGAGCTTGGTTTCGACAAGAAGAAGGGTTCCTTCAAATATTGAGGTGGTCACATATGGGTACTAAAGCTTCATCTGGTACAACTGGGACAAGATACGGCTATTTCTTGGGCTGCGTAATGCCCGCTAAGATGCCTTGGGCTGAAAAGGCAACATTCTTGGTTTCGAAGCATCTTGGGCTCGATTTCGATTACATGAAGGAGAGCGTCTGCTGCGTGCGCCCTGGGGTGTGGAAGGCCATAAACCCCGACTGGTGGCTGACGCTGACGAGCCAGAACTTGGCAACGGCTGAGAAGCAGAATATAGTGATAGTAGACTCCTGCAACGGGTGCTACATATCGCACTGGGAGTGCCTCCAGGAGCTCAAGGAAGAACCCGAGAAGCTTGAAATGGTGAATAGGAATTTGGAGAAGGCGGGGCTCAAGGTCACACTAAGCACAGATGTGAAGCACTTCCTCCAAGTGCTTTACGAGGATGTGGGGATCGAAAAGATAAAGGCAAATGTGGTCAAGCCCCTCAACATAAGGATAATGCGGCACATAGGATGCCACGCAAGAAAGCACGACGAGCGGTTCCCGATGTACTTCGATGAAATAATGCGTGCAACGGGAGCCACAATAGTCGACACGCCTTATGACAAGACCTGCTGTGGGCTCCTACTGTATTTCGCGGATCCGAAGACTTCCATATTTGAGAGAATAGGCGTGAAGATGCAGACTGCGAAAGAACTTGATATAGACGCCTACGCTCTGATCTGCTCAGGTTGCTACGACCAGTTCGAGAGGGCGGTAAAAGTCTACAAGGACGAGAAGGGCATAGCTTTTGAGACACCGATCGTGCACTTCTCGGAGCTTCTGGCCCTCTCCTTCGGATACAAGCCGGAGGATTTCGGCATGATGTACTGCCGCCCCATCCCGCCAACTAAGCTCATACAGAAACTCAAGGAGGGGAAATGATTGAAGTTCGAGAGCACTCCAGATATTGCAGAGTATGTCAAAAAGGAGATTTACCCTGATGGGCTGGAATACGTGCCGCTCAGGGAGAACCGGGTGGTTGTAAAGGTCGCTCCTGCAGATCTCGCAAAAGTAGCCGATCTATTTGTGAAAAAGTTCGAAGCAAGGCTAATTCATGCAACTGCAGTAGATCTGGAGCTGAAGGGCTTCGAGGTTCTACACATATACGACTTCTCGAAGGTGAAGGACAGGCTTGTTGTGGTGGTCAAGGCTTTGGTCGACAAGGACAGCCCTGAATTCCCTTCGATTGCAAACATCACTTGGCAGGCGACTTGGGCCGAAAGAGAGATGAAAGAGCTCTTGGGCGTCAAGCCGTCTGGGATGCCCGACCCGCGGCACCAGTTCCTGCCCCACGAGTGGCCAAACCCTGTTGAGAGCGGGTCAGTCCCCGAAGGGTACGCGTTCGATGGTTCCACAACGACCAAGGAGATGTACTTGCCGCTGAGGATGCCTATAGAAGAAGCCTACCAGACGCTGATACCGATTGGCCCATACCACCCTGGCGTCATCGAGGGCCAGATCGTCTATGTCAAGGTCGAGGGTGAGCAGGTTGTAGCTGCAGACATAAAGACCGGATTCCACCACCGAGGCATAATGAAGTTGATAGAGCAGAGGGGCTACAACAAGGGTGCGTTCATTGCAGAGCGGGTGTGCGGGATCTGCTCGGCAGCACACGGGCTCGCATATATAACATGCACCGAGAACCTATATGATGCTGAGGTCCCGGACAGGGCGCTGTACATAAGGACCCTCCTTGTGGAGCTCAACAGGATGCACAGCCACCTTCTCTGGGTTGGTGTTGTGGCAGATGTGATTGGCTGGAAGACGGGTTTCATGCTGACTTGGGGCCTCAGGGAGCGCGTAATGGACATAATTGAGGCAATCACAGGAAACAGGGTCAATTATGGAATCTGGAGAATGGGCGGCGTCAGCAGGGATGTCCCGCAGGAGCTTGCCGAGAAGGCAAAACGAACCGTGGATGACTTGAGGGATGAGTGTGCGAAGTTACTCATGCTCGTAGCAGACCACCCTGTGGTGAAGTCGAGACTCATAGGAGTGGGACCACTCACGAAGGCGCAGGCTTACGACGGGGGAGCAGTCGGACCTGTGGCAAGGGCGAGCAACTGGAAGATCGATGTCAGGGCAGACAACCCGCCCCACGCGGTATACGACCCAAAGGTGATCTCTTGGGAGATCATAACTGATGACCATTGTGACACATTCGGAAGGACCTTGGTCAGAGTCAAGGAGCTACTCGTGTCCTGTGGAATCGTTTCCCAGTGCCTGGAGTACTTGGCTAAGACAACCGGTGAGATAAGGATAAAGCCCAAGACAGTGCCGCTGGGAGCCGAGGCTGTCGGCCTCAATGAGGCACCCAGAGGGGAGCTCGCCTACTACATCAGGGCATCAGACAAAGACTCAAGCCTGCCCCACAGCATCAGGATAAGGACGCCCAGCTACAGGAACAATGCAATAATCCCTCTGATGCTAGTTGGGTCGAACTTGGCAGACGTTCCGGTGGTGATGGGCAGCACTGACCAGTGCCTCGCATGCACAGATAGGCTAGAGATAATAAATGAGAGGGATGGAAGCAGGAAGAGCATGACATGGGATCAGCTCGTAAACCTGAGCAGGAGGGTGAGCAGATGGTAGACCTGATCTACACCGTTGTCAGTTTGATAGTGATAGTGCCTTTGGCGCTCTTCTTGGGCGTCGTATACTCGTTCTTATTGAGGAAGCTTTCCGCAAGGTTCCAGTGGAGGGTCGGTCCCATGTTGAGGATGTATGGCGACCTGAAGCCTCTGCTGGGGACGAGCAGGCTATTGCAGCCACTCTACGATATCCTGAAGTTGTATGGCAAGGAGACGGTAGTCCCTGATGTTTCGAGAAGGCGCCTCTTTGTCTATTCCCCGTACCTTTCCCTGATCTTCGCAGTTGCAGCAATATTCTTCATTCCGTTTCCCGGGATGCCGTTGCTTTCTGGGGTGCCGTACAGCCTGATCATTGCGTCGTACCTGCTTATCGCATCAATTCTCTTCACAATCCTTGGGCCCATTGCGAGCGGCTCGCCGTGGGCAGCCATAGGAGCAAGAAGGGAGGTCGAACTTTTCCTAGTCTCCGAGCTGGGGTTTGTGCTTAGCATTTTTGCAATTGCAATAGCAAGGCAGTCCCTTGTCATATGGGAACTCTCGAAAGGAGCTCAGTCGGTATACTTGGCACTCCTCACTGTTACTGCAGGGGCTTTGATGTTCGCTGCAGTGTTAGGAAAGCTTCACATAAAGCCCTTCGATATGCCAGAGGCCGAGGCGGAGATAGTTGCAGGGCCATACACTGAGTACTCAGGGAAACTGTTGGGCACTTACTACTTATCCAAGGCATTCCTTCTCTACGGACTTGTTGCACTCTTCATTTCCCTCTTCCTCCCGCCGCTTGCCACTGATGTCCTGTGGCTTCCGCTGTACCTCATTGCGGCCTTCGTGCTGGTCTTCCTGCTGACAGCGGTGCAGGTTCTGAACCCGAGGTACAGGATCAGGAACGCGATAAACTGGTACCTCAAAGTGGTGATCCCGCTAGGTCTGCTGAGTTTCATTATCGCTTTGGCGATATGGTTGGTGGTTTAAAATGTCTACAGAGATTAAGATCCTCAAACAGGTGCTGTCAAAGTATAGCAAACCGATGACCCTGACATACCCGTCTACGGTCGCCCCTGAAAGGAGGTACAGCCAAATACCTGAAGGGCTCAGGGGTATACCCGAACGCGACAATGACAAGTGCATCGGCTGCAGGGCGTGCTACTTCGTCTGCTCTGGAAGGGCTACCAGCATATACGACAAAGACGCAAAGCGGACCGTGGAGATCTTCCTCTTCAGGTGCACCTTCTGTGCCCATTGCCAGGAGGCCTGCCCTGAGGAGGCGATAAAGATGACGAACAAGTTCGAGATCGCGGTCCCCAACCGGGAGGATCCTGCCGCACGCGTGATCACCGAACTCGACCTGCTAAAGTGCAAGAACTGCGGCAACCCGTATGTGACAAGGAAGCTTGTGGACCGGACATACGAGCGGTTGATGGAGAAGATCGACACGATCGTGAAGGAGACCGTTTCTAACGACTACAAAAAACTTGACGGTTACTGCCCTGACTGCAGGAGGGCTTATGGTGTCGATTTTGACACCCATACAAAGAAGTACGTTTGGCTGGAGGGAGTCTGATGGGGATAATGGATAAAGCCCGGATATACTCGCCTTGGCTCTACCACCTCCACTGCGGTGGCTGCAACGGCTGCGACATCGAGACCTTGGCTGCACTGGCACCGCGGTTCGATGTCGAGCGCTTTGGCATCCAGCTCGTTCCGTCTCCAAGGCATGCTGACATACTGCTGACAACGGGGTGCGTGCCCAAACAGTTCATTCCGATGGTCAAGCGGGTATATGAGCAGGTCCCAGAGCCAAAGGTCGTGGTAGCAGTTGGCAGCTGTGCCTGCGGTGGCAGCCTCTTCTACGATGATGCGCCAGAGAACTATGCAATACTCGGGCACCCTGATCTGCTCATACCAGTCGATGTATATGTGCCAGGGTGTGCCCCGAAGCCTGAGGCGATAATAAATGGGGTGGTTCAGGGGATCCTGAAGCTAGCCGAAAAACGGGCGAAGAAGTGAAAGTCCTCCATTTCGGAAGGCTAATCCAGGCATTTGTGGCGTCGCCTGGTGCACCTTCACCCAGCGGTGTTGGCAAGGATCTCTCTGACATGAGGGGAAATCAATAATGTTAAATTGGCAGAGGAACAACAATCAAAGAGGCGAGAGATCAATGAGCGAAGAAGGGCAATCGGCCCCTAGGACATTCCGCCTAGATGCCGATGTGATGCGAGGGCTGGAGGAAGAGGCGAAAAAGCAGGGTGCTACAGTGAACGGACTGACTTGCAGGATACTGAGGAAATATGTTAGGATCGGTGCCAAGGTCGAGCAGATGGGTGTGGTCACCCTCCCAAGGAATGATCTTATAGAGATAATTAATGCACTCGACGAAGAGTCTGTGGCTAAGATAGGATACAAGATGGGCTCTGCAACCTCTAAAGAGATAATGCTTCTGCTCTTCGGAGAGCTGTCCGTCAGCGCGTTCAAGCAGTTCTTCCTCATGTTCCTCTGTGGATATTCGAACTGGACTACTTGCTATGAAGTTGAAGACGAAGACTCTCTAGAAATCAGGGCTTCGCACAATATGGGAGAAAAGTGGTCCAAGTTTGTGAAGAATTACGTGGAGGCATCGCTCGAGTCGACGCTGGGTATAAAGCCTGAATTCAAATACGTTTCAAATCTTAGCCTTGTCTTCAGGCTAAAGAAATCCTGATTTTTATCTTTATGTCTCCTTTTGTTTTTTATTTTATTTGATCCGATAAGGATCAAACCCCAAGGGATCTGAGTAGCTTTTCAACTTCCTGGAGGCTCATCTCCGCCTCTGCAACTTCCTTCTTGCAGTTCTGAGTATCGGCTACTGGCTCCGCCTTGGCTGGCGCGTCCGTCGGCATCCCCCCAAGCAGTATGTCGCCGCATATCCTCCCCTTAATGCCCCTTAGTTCAATAGGGGTGTCGATCTCTATCCTGAGGTTCATCCTGTAGTTCCCGTCCTCGAGCTGCCTCTTGACCCACTTGAAGACGAGCTCCTCGATGCGCTCCTTGAGTTCCTCATTCATCAAATTTCACTGAAACAAAATCCTCCCTCAAACTATAAAAAGATGGGGTCTGCCTCAGAACGTTTATGAGGATGGAGTCCCCCCTTGTGGATGATGATCTGACTTGCCATCATCGAAGTACTCTGAACTTGGAGTAGATGTCGACAAGAAGGGAATTTCCTCGATAAAGGGAGTGACAGATGACCTCTTCCCCGACTCGTTCTGCAGCGTTGTCCGAGACCCAGAAAATCCTGAATCAGGTCTGATCCTGCACGAGGACGGCGCGGGCAGCAAGCCAATAATCTCTTACCTCTACTTAAGGGAGACTGGCGAGTACCGATGGTTCGCCGGGCTTGCACAGGACGTACTGGCGATGAACCTTGACGATGTTGTATGCGTCGGCGGAATGCCCATTGCATTTTCGGACTATGTTGCGCTGAACACGATGAGGCTAGATAGGGAAGCCCTGCTTTCATCCTTGGCATCTGGTTTCTCAGAGACATTTGGAATCCTCGGACGCCTGGGTTGTAGGGTTCTGTTCTGCGGTGGGGAGACTGCCGACCTCCCGGATATAATGAGAACTTTGGACATCTCCGGAACCGTATTCGGGCGTGTTCGAATCAATAACATGATAACGGGGAAGGATATTTCGCCTGGAGACTTGATTATTGGAATAAGGAGCGGGGGGCGTTGCAGTTACGAGAATAGGGATAACAGCGGGATCATGTGCAATGGGATCTCGCTTGCCAGGCATTCGCTGCTCAGAAACGAGTACTACAAGAAATATCCTGAGATCGGGCATGAAGGTTCTAAGGGGTACTACGGTAGGTTCAGGATCGACGACGATCTGCCCGAACTTGGGATGACAGTAGGCGAGGCATTGCTCTCCCCCACTAGGATATTCTTCCCAATTATACTCGAGATCCTCGGGCGGGTCCCGGTCAAGGCCTTGATCCACAACACCGGAGGAGGCCTAACAAAGTCCCTCAGGCTGGGAAGGGACATCCTCTATGTCAAGGACAGCCTTCCTGAGCCGGACCCCATATTCAGGCTGATAGGGGAGGAGAGCTGCGAGTCCCCTAGGGAGATGTGCCGAAATTACAACATGGGGATTGGGATGGAAGTTGTAGTTGGCAAGGGGCATGAGGAGGAAGCGATTCGATCGGTCGAGAAGTTCGGGGTCGGCGCCCAAGTCATCGGCAGGTGTGAGAGATCGAACGGAAAGAATGCGGTCCTTATCAGAAGAGGGTCCGAAGAGTATCTCTTCCAGTGATTTAGCCTAAATTCTTTTAAATCCTGTGGGTTATTTCCCATTTGATTAGAATGTCGCTGCACGACCGTCTTGAAGAAATACCTGCTTCGGGGATCAGGCGCCTCTTTGAACTTGCTAACAGATACAGGGATGTAATATCTCTTGGGATAGGGGAGCCTGATTTCGACACGCCTGAACACATAAAAGAATACGCAAAGGAGGCCTTGGACAGGGGCCTCACACACTATACTCCCAATAATGGCCTCAAAGAGCTGAGAGATGCCATATCCGAGAAGCTCAAAAAAGAGAACTCGATCATCGCCGACCCAGATAAGGAGATTATCGTCACGACAGGGGGCAACCAGGCATTTCTCCTAATATGGGCTTCGTTCCTAAAGGAGGGTGATGAAGTCCTTATCCCGTCCCCACACTTCGTGACATACAGCGCAACCGTCCGGTTAGCAGGCGGGGTCCCTGTCGAAGTCCCGCTCACAATGGAAAACGGATTCAGGTTGATTGCCGATGACCTGCAAGTGCGTTTGACTGAGCGGACTCGTGCAATCATTCTCAATTCGCCTAACAACCCCACAGGAGCAGTTCTGACGGAGAAAGAGGTAAGGGCAGCTGTTGATTTTGCTGAGGCAAACGATCTTATAGTGGTATCAGACGAGGTCTACGAGTCCCTGATCTACGACTGCCTGCGCCACGTGAGCCCAGCCTCTGTCGCATCCGAACCTGGTAGGGTGATCACCGTGAGTAGCTTCTCCAAGACTTATGCTATGACTGGATGGAGGATCGGGTACGCGGCAGGGCCAGAAGAGCTGATATCGAGAATGGTAAAGTTCCAGATGTATCTCTCTGCGTGCCCCACGTCTTTTGCTCAATATGCCGCCGCCCGCGCACTCTCCGATCCCAGAAGCCAAATTGCAGTAAGCCAGATGCGCTCCGAATACATGTAGAGGAGGGACTACATCTATCAACGGCTAAGGGAAATCCCGGGATTGAGCGTGGTGAAGCCTGGCGGTGCGTTCTACATATTTCCCTTTGTAGGGGACGACCTTAAACTCTCCGAGAAGCTGCTTTTGGAGGCAAGGGTGGCGACGGTTCCCGGTTCCACCTTTGGGATGGCTGGTAAAGGCCATTTGAGGCTTGCTTACACGGTCCCTGTTGAGAGGATAGCTGAAGCTATGGACAGGATAGAGAGTGCTTTGCATAACTAGCCCAACAGCAAGCAACCTTTTTTGTGCGTTTTTCAAATTCATTGATCGGTGATTGAATTGACGGAACTACTCGAGGTAATTCGGCAGCGCAGCTCAGTGAGACTCTTCAAGGAAACTCCCATAGAAGAGAATTCGATGAAATTGATCTTGGAGGCTGCCCTCAGGGCACCTACAGCAGGCGGGGCCGAGGCGTGGTTCTTTGCAGTCGTAGAATCCTATGATATGCGCAAGCGTCTCCACCAACTCCTTTTGGACGCCCACCGCGTATATTTCACTAGGCTACTGACAAAGGCATGGACCGAGGAAAAATTCGAGTCTTGGGTATCTGGGTCCGGAGGTGAGTACTACTTCGCGCCCCTTTATGTTGTAGTTTTCGCAGATCTGAGGGAAAGAATTTACAATGATCATAGCATTGAGGAGTTCTGGGCTCACCAGAGCTGTGCCGCAGCCGTAGAGAACATGCTGCTCGCAGCCTGCGATCTAGGCATCGGATCCTGCTGGTATGGGGTGCCACTCCTCCTTGAGGCAGAACTGAAAAAACTGCTTGGCGTAGATGATTCAGACCTCCGGCTCTCAGCCGTAGTCGGTTTCGGGTACCCCAGATCCGAAACAAAGCCTAGGTTGAAGAGAAAGGGTATGGAAGCAGTGATGAAAAAACTTTGACTTAAGGGAGACTAGTCTGATTTCGCGGCATCTTTGCCAATGTAAATATTGAAGGTGAGCTCAGAGATCCCGATACCGTACTCAGAGATCCTCCTTATGCTATCCATCACTATTATCGCCGAAGCAGTAGCCTTGGTTGGGAGAGCCCCTTCAATCAGGCGTCTCATGAGCTCCTCCTCCTTCGCTGCCGCCTTCCTTGCCTCATGGATCACTCTGCTGGCCTCCTGTATGCTCCCATTCTTTAAGCAGTTCACTGATCTCATGAAGATCTCGCCAGCTTCGTTGAGTAGCTGCATTATGGCTTCAGAGATGTTGCCTTCGATT
>JASFYK010000040.1 GCA_030055545.1 Thermoproteota archaeon
CTGTATGTGTCCCCAGACTTGAGTGGGATCAGGGGTTTCGGAGCTAACTTTATCTTTTTGCCGCCGTCAGAAACAACATAGGGGAAAGCCGACGATACGCGAAAGGATTGGTCTTTTATAAGCGGATCCACATCTTTTCCCATCACAGACAGTGCCCAGATCACCGCTCCAGCTATTGTGTCAGACCGCAGTTGTCTAGGCATCATTCCCAACGGCGTCAGGTAGAATACAGTTGGCATTTGAGGCTCCCGCTCACATATTTATTTTGAGCGCCTTGTCGAAGTCATCGTACTTCTCCAAAAGTTGCTTCGGGGTGAAGTGCGTTTCTCCATTTAGCGAGATCTCCCTTCCTCCGTTTCCCTCCTGATAATCCTCCAAAGTCTTGACGCATATCCTCAAGTCCTCGATGGTTACCTTCCCGTAACCCCTGCTCCCTGAACCCCCCAGGTAAGAATCTTCTAGCATCGATAGAAGACCAATAACTTTCTTGAAATTGGAATAGTCGGCAGCATCGTAGACCGAGTAGACCATCTCAAAACTGAATACTGACCCCGCAGGGACTCTCTCCGAGGTCCTAGGATGTTCCGCCTTTCCGGAAAGCCTGTTTATCATATTCTCTGTCTTTAACTCAGTCTCGAAATTTTCTCCTTCGAGCTTAGCGTCCCTTACGATCAGCCTTGTGGGTCCATTAGACTCGTTTAGCGATGATCCAAAGATCGAGCAAACTTCGCATTCTTTGTTGTTGCAGTTGTGGACGGCGCCTCTGTCAGAAATCTTTCCTAAGGATAGTTCGAGCATACACCGCATTTTGCCTTTTAGAGAAGACCCCGGTATGTAAGGCCTTCCTTCAGGATCGGTTATGACTGGATTGTCAGTCCCCCCTATCTTTAGTTCGGCTTTATTGCCACCAATATGAAGGCCGGTCAAGAGTCGTATCTTTCCATATATTATTAAGTTCTCCTTGAATTGTGGTTTAGGATGCTCAACCATAGACATTTCCAATCACCCTTTAAAGTACTTGTTGTAGGCAACTATTGCTCTTAGGAACTCCATAAATCTCCCAAAGCTCTCCTTCTTCTGATCATCAGTATCGCCTTCGACAACCACCTTTTTTATGCAAACCTCCATCAGTTCAAAGAAACTCCTTGGCACCAGGTCCCTCCCAACTGCGTATGCCAGCATGGGTATAGACATATGCAATTTCCCCTCCAATTTACCCCAGCTTTCGCCTCTCTTGAGTCTGCTCTCTATTTCCACTAGGGGTTCGAAGAACTTTCTGAGCTGGCTGTTCGATTCCTTGCCTAGAGACTTTGCTACCTTAGCAGCGTACCCTTCCAAGTCTGCAAAGTCCTTTGCTTTCAAGTCGGACATTCTGTTTAGTTTCGTTATTGCACTTCTGACTTCGACGATTTCGTTGTTTTGCTCGGGTACCCCCCTCAAAGGGAGTGAAGAACCCCTGTCCCTCGGTTGTCCTCCCCTATAGTCCCTGCTGTAGTCTCTACTATATCCCTGCCCCTTGAAAAACGGCTTCATTCCCATCTCAATCCCTCCTTGTTCTGGTTCTTAATGACACCCAACTTGCGGGTATCAGCATCCAAGGCATCATTTCTGTCAATGCTCGGTCGTATTTATTGAAGCTACCCTGCTTTAGGGTTCGCTTCATCCTGTATCTAAGGATTGGAAGGTACGACCTCACCTCCCTCCTCGCCTTTTCAAGATTCTTGGGCGATCGTTCTCCCTTTCTTCCCACTTTTGGCTCGAAGGAGCTCCGCCAAAGATGGATCAGGTCGTGAACTAAACCTCTTGGCACCTCCTTCGCATCGACATCACTCTCGAGCTCCTTGGCCAGTTTAATCATCTCCGCAAGCGTCTTTGAACCGTTGCCTTCAGCATCTCTCTTCGAAAGAAAGGCTACATCACCAAAAAGAGATGCCATATCCTTCCGGAAGGTCTCTTGACCAAGATTTAGACGATAATCCTTCGCCTGAGCGAGTTTGGCTGCGAGCTGGTTGGCTGTGATAGAGATGGGGAATTTTGGATCGGTCAGCGTGTACCCTATTGAAAGACCTACATCAGGATTGTCAGATGCGAGTTGTTGGAATTTCTCTCTTATCTCGATCGATGCCTCGAGGACTGCGTCCCACGGACCAATTATCAAGAAGTCGTCACCTCCAGAATAGTTTGTGTAGATCACGGAAGTTCTCGTGGATTTGCATCGCTCGCATAGTAGCTTTTCGATCTCGGATCCTCTGTTTCCGTAGAGAAGCCACCACTTGACGAACCTCCGCAAGCTCTTATT
The DNA here is from genome assembly GCA_030055545.1 of Thermoproteota archaeon. Classification (GTDB taxonomy): domain Archaea; phylum Thermoproteota; class Methanomethylicia; order Methanomethylicales; family Methanomethylicaceae; genus Methanosuratincola. The sequence goes on from JASFYK010000040.1 coordinate 2,300, forward strand.
TCCTTGCTCGTCCTCGCTCTCTATCTCGACCACGGGATCTTCGTTACTACTGAAACGCCGCATTGAGGTGTTGCAATCATCACAGATCTCGTAGGTGTAGTAACGATCGAAGATGGTGTTAAGGTAACCTGCAAAGAAGATGTCAAGCAACGAGCTTAGTGTCGAGGTGCTCCAGATCATCACCGGATCCACGCCAGAATGCATTATATGCCCTAAATTGTCTACATCCCCCTTAGCAAAACCGAGCTTGTCCGCCCCCTTGCTCATTTTTGAGAGGTAGTTAAAACTGATTACCTCATGACCTACTGCAGGTACGGTGTTCCCCACAAAAATGAAGCCCCTTGAAACATTGTCTCCCGACTTTGGGTTCAGAAAGTCAGTGCTATTTATTGCGTAAATGAAGCCTTCCTTCGCCTCAGGCACTTCGACTTCGTTGAGGAATTTGTAGCTGAATCCTGCAAATTCGAAGTCCGATCTGGGCGATTTTTTTGATCTCCAAAGAAATCCCATTTTGACTGATTTCTGACCAATCTCCTCCTGTTCACTGCACGATTGGCAGGATCCCTTACCATCCGCTGACTCGTATTTCAGATCCCTCCCGCATGCGTGGCACCTCCCCTTGGGGGATTGAAGGGAAAGTCTTAAAAAAGAGTCGTCGTCCTCAAGCACTTCAATGAACTTTCTCGACTTCTTCTCGTTAAGAATCTCAGCACACTCCTTAAGCACGCGTCCAAAATCCTCTTTGGAATCAAGGTTGCAATCCGCTGCAGCAATGGCAAGATAAAGTTGCTCGCCGAACTTGTCCCAGAGATCCTTGTTGATTCGCTTTGATATACGCTCAATGGTTTCATTAGGAGTCTTAGGTGCGAGTATTGCGAACTGACCACCCGTGCACCACAGGATGTTAAACTCAAAAAGGTCGAGCTCCTCCAAGAAGAGGTGTGCAACAGCGTCCATAATGAAGGCTACTTCAAGGGATCGCCCGCGGAGCCGTTTGGCCGTGTTTTTACGGCTCTCTTCGTGGGAAAAAGTCCTGAATATAAAGTCCTGAATTCCAGACATGTCACCTATTATCAGAGTGTAGGGTTTCTCCTTCAGTTGGATCGGCGAGACGGATCTGCTTTTTGAATACTGATATATTGAAGCTGCTATTGCTGCGGTTGATTTCAGGTGATCCAAGAGAGGGACTGAAGGTCTGCTCCTATATCCGGCTGAAAGTGTGAAAGAAACATACTTCTTCAATAAGAAGTAAATCGTGTTTACTAATGCCTCTGATCCACAAGGAAGCTGGGGGCATTCTTTCATTAAAGAGAACCAAAGATTGCTGGAAATCGAACGGAGATCTTGGACGGAAACCTTGCTTTTCTCGACTGGAAATATGCTCTGTGGTTCGTATATTGAAGGTAAATAAACTAATTCTTTCGGATGTCCTGCATTTTGACTTGTTGTGCCTTGCGTCTTTTCACAAATGCAAATCCTGTTGAATATAGACTCTAACGGTTCCTCTGGGCTTTCCTCGTAGCTCTGTTCTCTTTCCATCATGGAGGATATTCGATCCGCTTCGCTTATTATTGAGTTGATCAATTTGTTTTCGGGCGGGAGATCTTTCCTTTCAAGCAAGGAAGAGTGGTGCTCGTAAACAATCTCTGAAAGTCTTTCCAGATCTAATCCCTCGTTGTTTTTGGAGCCGAGATTGTTCCTCATCGCTTGAACGAATAGCTTGGAGAAATATTCGTGCCTGTGCTTGCCGGACGAGCCTTCAGCTCTCCAACCAAGTTTCCCTACATCATGAAGGAGCGCACCTAAAACGGTTAAAAGGTACTGCCTGTCATTCTTCAAGTTCATTTTCGCCGACCCTTCGATGGCTTATTACAAGGTAATCAATAATTTTACTATGAAAATGATCTATCAAATGTAACAAACCTAACATACTTTTTAAAGGCTTCATTTCAGTATATATAGATTACTCATTTAATTTCCTTAAATCATTAATGATATTTAATGCTGTTCAACCCGCAAGGTAAGACAGATGACCCAATTTATGCATTTTTTAAAGATGGGTAACTTATTTTTTGAGCTGCGGTGAATTTTTAGTCGGAGCAGAGTTGCAAGAGTAAGCCCGTAGGAATATGATCGTAAAAAGCCACTTAGTGTTGCACGAAGTAGGCACCACACTATATTTGCAGACATACATTCTTTTTATTTATAATGCGAACCCAAAAGCCAAAATAATTATTGTAGACGACTTTACCAGTCTATTTTGAAATTGCATCATCGGCAGAACCATTTGCTGACTACTGTCGGGGGCAAGGCTCGGATCTCCCTCGTCGTTCAAGGATTGCTTGAAAATTTGCTATGCCAAATATGGCAAATAAAAAATAGCTGGAGAGTGATTAGGGGAAGGGGATTAGCAAAAATGATATTCGTCGATGATGGGAATGGGGGAAGGGCGGTAGTAGTAATCTCGGGCGGACTCGACAGCACCACGGTCCTCTACTACGCACTGGATCGCGGGTTCACTGCCTATCCCATCACATTCGACTACGGTCAGATCGCCAGTGCAGAGATCAGGAGCGCGGAGTCGGTTTCAAAAAGGCTCGGCCTCCCCTGGAGGCGCGTTGACCTCAGCGGGCTCTCTGACATTTACATGGGCGCCACGTCGCTGGTCGACCGCGGGATCGAGATAACGAGGGAATTTTCCAAGCCGATCGTAGTCCCTTTCAGGAACGCGGTGCTCCTATCAGTTGCGGTCGCATACGCCGGCTCGATTGGGGCAAGCCGCGTGCTCTACGGTGCGCATGCATCTGACGCCGAGAACTATCCGGACTGCAGGAGGGAGTTCGTGGAGGCCATGGAGAGGGCTGCGAGGCTCGGGACCGGCACGGAAATTTCCATCGAAGCGCCCCTGCTCTCCCTCAAGAAGAGCGAGGTCGTCAGGCTCGGCGCGAGGCTCGGCGTCCCCTTCGAGCTCACCTGGAGCTGCTACCGGGACGGGGAGGTCCACTGCGGGTCCTGCGAGTCGTGCGAGAACAGGAAGCGGGCGTTCCTCGAGGCGGGCGTAAAGGACCCGACCGTGTACCAGGACCGCGCGCACCAAAACGCGACAAGAGAACGAGGGGAAGGATGAGGGGATGCTGCGCAGCCTGAGGCGGTTCAGGAAGAGGGCTAGGAAGTACTTCAGCGTCGCGGGCGCGGCCGAGCTCTCGAGGAGGTACTTCGTCATGAACTCCTTCGACGGGGCGCTCGCGATACTCGGCGTGGTCATGGGGGCTTACATAACCGGGAAGGCGGACGCCCACCTCATAATCAACTCGGGGATAGGGCTGGCTCTCGCGACCGGGATCTCAGGATTCGTCGGGGCCTTCCTCTCCGAAAAGGCAGAGCGCTCCAGGAAGATCAAGGAGATTGAGGAGAGCATAATGATGGAGATAAAGGACAGCATCATATACAGGGCCTCCAAGTTTGTCACTCTTGCATTGGCGGTCGTGGACGGGATCTCCCCTGCGCTGACGATATCCCTCACGCTGATACCATTCATAGTCCACGAGATCTCCCCCTCCGCACTGTCCCTGCAGCACGCGATGATCGCCTCGATCGGGATAAACCTCTCAACGCTGGCTCTGCTTGGCGTGTACCTGGGCAAGATCGCCTCTGCCAACAGGCTCAAGTACAGCCTTTTGACTGTTGCGATGGGGCTGGCGATAGTGGCAATCCTATTCCTCACCGGTGCCGGAATCTGAGGGGCCACGCGTGTGCTCAGCCCGCGAATCGCGGGCGATCTGTGGAATTAGCGGGGAACGCCTCCTTATGGCCTCCTTAGCCTCAAGGCTAGGGAAAGGTAAAAGAAAGGTTGCAGCCATATCTTATCCCGGTGTTCTGCTTTGAGCATAGACATAAAGAAGCTAGTCCTGGACGCGCTGAAGCCAAGGGAGATCTCGATAGCCGAGCTCTCAAAGGCGATATGCAAGATCGACGGCGTGGACAACGTCAGCATCAACGTAGTTGAGACGGACATCAAGACCGAGACCATAAGGATGATCATACAGGGGAACAGCATCTGCTACGAGGAGGTTGCCAAGGTCCTGTCGGAGAACAGCACGGCGCTGAAGAGCGTCGACGAGATAGCCGTTAGCAAGAAGATCACCCCGAAGCTCGTCTGACATTTCTTCCTCCGGTTTTGCATTCCTGCAGTGCATGATGACTGAACCCGGCGGGGGTTCGCCCTAAAGCCCGAGCGCCTTGAGCAGGTCAGTGGGATCGCTCGCAACGATGTCCGCACCCACTCTCCCCGCCTGGGGCCCTCCCGCGACCACTTTGACGTCTGGCCTTCTCTCCTTTGCCCACCTTATCAGCCCGCTCACCTGGTCGTTGAGCTCGCTCTCGGTGCACGAGATGACGAGCCATTTCAGCTTAGGGTCGGAGATCGGCTCTGCCAGGTCATCTGGGACGACTCCCTTCCTCCCGCTGTAGACCTTAACCCCCTGGGACTTGAGCAGCAGTGCAATTACGTCGCGCATTAGGACGTGCCCCTCCCCCCTCACGGCAACGACGGCGGCTGCGAAAGGCGGATCCTCGGTCGGCTTTACGACCGACTCGAGCAACCTCAGCACCCGGTTCGTGGCGTTGTACGACTCCATCCACCCCTTCAGGGCAGCGTCGGGATCCCTGTTGTACCAGTCGGCGAACTCTAGCCACGCCCCGATGACTCCCTTGGTGAGGATCTCGTCGACCCCAACACCCTGATCCAGGCACAGCTGGGCCAAACCCTGTGAATCCGGGCTGCCGCGGAGTATCGAGTCCGCGAGCCTCCTGAGCAGCTCACCTGACTGGCTCGCCATTCTCCATCACCAGCTTCCCGTCGAAGAAGAGCTGCCCCCCGCGCATGTCCCTGATCATGTCCAAGTGGCTCGAGGCCTGATTCGTCCCGTGGTACGATCCGGTGTTGTTGCCGATCGCGATGTGGACCGTCCGGTATATCTTCTCGTCGATGATTATGCTCCCGCCCGTGAACTCCGCACCGGGGTTACACCCTATGCCCAGCTCGGCGATCCTGTCCTTCTCGCCCGTGTTCGCCTCGAGGAACTTTGTGAAGCGCTCCGCGCCCCTCTCTGCGGTGTAGGAGGCGACCTTCCCGTCCCTGAACTCCAGCCTGAGCTGGTCGATCCTCCCGAATCCGGGTATGACCACCACGGGGAACGTGATGTGCCCGTTGGCGCTCGTCTCGAGCGGGGCTATGAATACCTCGCCTGAGGGTATGTTTAGCCCGATATCGCCGTTCGCCATGTCCTCCTTCGAGATTATGCCGTCGTCGACGATGACGGGCCTGCCCTTGACGCTGAACGAGAGATCCGTGCCTTCCGCGAGTATCCTGACCCTGTCGACTCCCCTGAGCGCATTCGAGTAGTACTCGCATAGGTCCAAGAGCTCCTCGGAGAAGGAGGCCCTGATGCTGTTGAAGAAGATCTCCCTGAACCTCTCCACCGGGCAGCCGTACGCCTTGGCTGCACCCGGGATGGGCCACCCGAAGTAGACCCATCGGACGCCGCGCCTGTCCATTATCTCGTAGAGCTTCTGCCTGTTCGGCGCGGTCAGCCTCACCTTGCCTGAGACCCCCTCGGACCAGTACGGGTCGTCCTCCTCGCCTATGAACATCCTCACGTCGATGGTCTCCGCGATCGCCTTGGCGATCGGGTCCATCTCCTTCAGCGAGTCCTCGGGCGATAGCTCGTACTTCCTCCTGC
>JASFYK010000041.1 GCA_030055545.1 Thermoproteota archaeon
GAAATTCTGGGTCTCCTGCTTTCGTGGTTCGTAATCACGCTTTGCTTCTCTCTATGGACCCTGTTTGACTCTCCGGACCTTTTCCTCTACGTCTTCCTTTTATCTGGCTCTTCGGCAGGTCTGGGTTTCTTGCTCCACGAGCTGGCTCACCGTTCAACGGCTAAAAAATACGGGTGCCATGCATATTACAATGTGTGGCTCTTGGGGATCATACTTGCGCTCATAATGTCTGTTGTTACCCGTGGCAATGTAATCTTTGCAGCACTGGGCGCTGTATATATCGTTCCAATGATGACTGCCCCTTCCCTCGACGTCGGCGCAATGAAGAAGGTTTTTGGGGTAATTTCCCTCTCTGGTCCAGCGATGAACCTGCTATTGGTTGCCCTATTCTATGCACTCTCTCATCTGGGGGGTGTTTTCTCCCTCCTCGGCTTTTACGGCATGAGGATCAATCTCTGGCTTGCGGCATTCAACCTGATCCCGATCCCTCCTTTCGACGGGTACAAGGTCTTCTCATGGTCGAAGGCTATCTGGGCATTGTTTGCACTGCCGTCTTGGGCTTTGATATTGTTCATGTAACTACAATAAACAATTAAGCCTTGGAGCCCAAGGATAGATCGGTGTCTTTGTCATGCTGACTTATGAGCTCAAGGTATTGGAGCAGCTTGTTTCAATCAATACCGATTCGATCAAGAAATGCGGTTACGAGGAGTGCGCTTCCCTAATATCTGAAAAAATGAGAGAGATCGGTCTGAAAGTCGAAGTATTCGATCCTGTTGGGCTAACAGGCGACGGGAAGAAGAGGCCTAACGTGGTTGGCACATTGGACTTGGGAGCGGATATTACCCTGGGGTTGCTGACGCACTACGATGTCGTGCCCCCAGGCGATGGCTGGAAAAGGGATCCCTTCAGACTCACTATTGAGGGAGAGCGGGCATATGGGAGGGGGGCTGCTGATGACAAATCCGCGATCGCCGCCTCTCTGGGCGCCCTCTCTTGCATCGGAGAGAAGGGGAAATATAACGTAAAGCTGATCGCGTCGCCCGACGAGGAAGTGGGCGGTCGGTGGGGGATAGGTTACGTGATCAATGATCTCAATCTGAGGCTTGACTGCGGAGTGGTAGTTGATGCGATGCCGGATATGGTCTGCATTGGGGCGAGCGGTATCGTGCAGGGTGAGGTGCGCGTGAGGGGGGTCCAGGGGCATGCGGGGTACCCCCACAGGTCCGAAAACCCGATCCCGAAGCTAGCCTCGCTGATAAGGGAGTTCGAGAATTTCGCCCGGTTCAGGGAGAGGAAACTCTCGAAAATAGATGCCCCTCCTGGCTCTCCAAATAAGAAGCTCTGGGGGCGTTTCTCTTTCACAATCATAGGAGGAGGAGAAAAGGAAAACATAATTCCCTCGAATGCTTGGGCGAGGTTCGACATGCGTATCCTGCCTGATGAACCAGTGGAGGAAGCTAAATCAGAACTAATCGCTTTCTTCGACAGAACCCGGGAATCGCTCGGTCTAAACGCTGATCTGAAAATCGTGCTGGAGGACAAGGGCTTCCTGACGCCGCCCGAGCATCCGTTTGTTGAGACCTTCCTCAATGCGACCGCTTCAGTCTTCGGTTCCCCGCTTCCCTTGGGCGCATCCTTGGGCGGGGACGATGGTAAATTCCTGGCATCGAAGGGTATCCCTGTGGTCAGCTACGGTGCAATCGCCGAGGACTCGCATTTCCATGGGACCGATGAATTCGTTTACATACGAGATCTCATGCGACTCAGAGACGTTCTAGTCCAGCTTATTAGATAATCTTTTAAGGATTCTCTCCTTTTTTTCTTTATGCGCCCTTATCTTGTCATCGCCACCATAAACGAATTGAAAAACTTGGAGCCCCTGAAGCAGGAGCTTAGGGAAACAAACACGAAGATTATTGTGGTTGACGAAGGGAACCAGGAGATCCGATTGAAAAACGATCGGATACTGGAAGACCTCGAAAAGTCGTACTATGGCCCGCGAGAGCGGGAGGAGTGGTTCAAGTCGAGGTTTGGGTTGGAGTACAAGAAATACCTTGAGGTAATCCCAGAAAGGGCGCACGCAGAGACCAGCTTCGGCTTTCTAATCGCCTATGAGGAGGGTGCCGAATTCATAGTCGAGTTGGACGACGATGTCTTCATCAAAGGTCTTATCCCGGGGCACAAAGATAACCTCTTCGGCGGGGATGGGAAGACTGTAAATTCAAAGTCAAGGTGGTACAACACGCTCGACTCGATTTCGCTAAACAGGGAGGGGCGTTTCTTCCCCCGGGGGCACCCGTACTCTCCGGAAACGCGAGCCGAAGAATACTCTTGGGAAAGCTCAGGAGGCAGCTGCGTCCTGAACATGGGGCACTGGGTTGGCAACCCTGACTTCGATGCCCTGACAATCCTCTATCACGGTGGAATGGACGGGAAGTGCGATGTCACGGGGGAACGCCTGCTCAATGAAAAGGTAGTGGTGGGCAGAGGGACCTACTTTGCAGTCTGCAGTATGAACACTTCATTCGTGCCTAAGATTGTCCCTGCCTTCTACCAGCTCTATATGAATACTATGGGCATCGATCGCTTTGACGACATATGGTCAGGGATATTCCTCAAACGAGTGGCCGATCACTTGGGGGATAAGGTCTGCTTGGGTAAGCCTGCAGGGGTCCATCAGAAGCGCCCCCGCAGCATTTTCAAGGATCTTAAGAGCGAGATGGACGGGATGATTCTCAACGAGTCGGTCTGGCGCTTTGTGGACGGTGAAATCTCCGGGGGATCCTACGCCGACTCGTACCTCTCTTTGGCTGCCCTTCTTGAAAGAGAGGCTTCAACATTGAACAACGAGATTTACAGGAAATTCCTGATGCTCCAGGTAGATATGATGCGGCGCTGGGTCGAGATCGTTGACTCTATCTGAACGCTGCAAATCAAGGTCAAAGCTAAAAGACGAATCCAAGGAAAGTGACGAAAGCATAAATTATTAGTGCAGCCTCGACCGTCCCAAAAATTATTGCAATAAATGCCCCCTTTTTTTCGAGACCGAATAAGTGTGCCAAGAGACTCCCCGTCCAAGCGCCGCTCCCTGGAACCGGAACTGCGACGAAAAGCATGACCCCAAAAAATCCGTATCTGTCGATCTTTGCCTTTGTCTTTCTCCTGAGAGATCCAATGTACCTCAGATAGAGCGCCCTGAGCCAGCTCTTCTCAGGCCTGGCGATGATCAGTTGCTCCATTTTCGAAAGCACTAGAAGGAGAAATGGCACCGGCAGTATGTTGCCTGCTATAGAAAGAAGGATGACGCTGTTGGGCTCAACCCCTGCGAGAACCCCGTAGGGTATCGCACCCCTGGACTCTACGACTGGGGACATTGCCAGTATGAAAGTGTAGATCTCAGGAGACAGCATTTGTATTGAGCCACTTCCTCCTCTTTAGCTGGGCGCGTCTAAAGTTGGCTTTCAAATATTTATATGGTTTACCACAAAGATCTCACCGGTGCTTTTTCAATGAAGGCAATAATTCTTGCTGGGGGGTACGCGAAGCGCCTATGGCCACTCACAATCGACACCCCGAAGCCACTCCTACCGATCGGCGACGGGACAATTATAGACTTCATAATTGCAAAACTGAGGCCTCTGGATCTTGAAGAGGTGATAATATCCACGAACCAGCGATTTGAACACCATTTCAATGAGTGGTTATCGAAAAGGAGGTATGCAAACGTCAAGGTCGTTCCTGAACCATCGTCGAAGGAGGAGGAGAAGCTGGGGCCCACAAGGGCACTCGAGCTGTTGGTGCGGGATTCTGGTGCGGACGATTACATCATTACTGCCGGGGACAATCTCTTTTCGCTCGATCTCCGGTGCATGGTAGGGTTCTACAACAAGGTCAACTCGCCAGTGATCGCCCTCTATGAGATCGCACGGAGGGAGGATGCCAGAAAGTACGCCTGTGTGATAGTTGACGACAGCCTGCAGGTCAAGAGTTTCGAGGAGAAGCCTGAGAACCCGCCCTGCTGCCTAGTCTCAACCGGAATTTACCTTCTCCCCTGGCGGTGCATATCCCGGGTCAGCGAGTATCTGAAAAGCGGGAACCCCCCTGACCCAATCGGGCGTTTCATCTGCTGGCTCTCCGAGACCGATAAGGTTTACGGCTTGAAGTTCACTGGATACTGGTACGACATAGGCTCACTAGAGTCTTACAATGAAGCAAAGGAGGCATTCAGGGACCTCAAGTATGAGTCATATGCTTAACTTTACCGGGTAAAAAACAAGCATTTGAAAAATAAAATGCGAAATTGACCCAAAATCATTTTGTGGGGAGCTTTCCCAAAGTCTCTCCGAAGTACTCTAGCGTCTTCCTGATGCCATCCATGATGCCGACCTTAGCCCTCCACCCTAGCTCGATTTCAGCCTTGCTTACATCGGGCTCTGTGAGCTCCACGTCCCCTGGCCAGGAAGTGCCTCCCCTAGGTTTTACCTCAACCCCCTCCAGCCCCAGTGCACTGAAAATCATCTCGGCGATCTGAAACACAGTGTAGGACTCGCCCAGCCCAATGTTGTACGCATCGCCCAAGCACCTGGACCGCTCCGGAGCCGCTATGAAGGCGTCTATCGCGTCATCTATGTAGAGATAGTCCTTCTTCTGCTCCCCTGTGCCGAGAATCTCCAGCCTCCGCGGGTCCCTGAGGAGCTTCCTGTACAGGTCGAACATCAGGCCTTTGTTGGTCCCTGGTCCGTAGATGTTGAAGAGCCTGAGTATGACGGTGGGGACGCCGAAGAGCTCGCTGTACAGCCTGCAGTAGTCCTCCGCGGCTGCCTTCGACGCTCCGTAGAAGGAGTGGGGCACGAGGGGCTCGCTTTCGGGCGTAGGGGTCCTCCTCGGTATCCCATAGACAACCGACGAGGAGGCAAACACGACCTTGGCCCCGCATTCCTTTGCGGCTCTGAGGACATTGTGGGTGCCTGTTATGTTGACTTCAAGGTCCAGCGCAGGGTTCTCAGTGGACTTCGGGACCGAGGATTGGGCAGCCAGATGGTAGACTATCTCGCAGCCTCTGGTCGCCTCCATTACCTTGCCTCCGTCCCTCACGTCTCCCTTCACAAATGTCGCCGCCCCTGTCCTGATCGCTCTCGAAATCCCTGAGATTCCCCCTCCTGCAGATAAGTCGTCCAGGATCCTCACGCTGGCACCATTTTCGATCAGCCTCTCAACAAGATGCGTGCCTATGAACCCGGCGCCACCGGTGACAAGGATCTGCACTCTAACCACCGCGATAACTTCGCAGCCTCCAGTTAATAACGATCACGCGCATCATAAACACAAAAGGTTCATTTTAATTACTAAAGATTCATAAAGTATTAATCTGATTGGGCAGTCTATAAACAGGGAAAAATTGAGGCGTTGGCATTGAGGTACTTCACGAGCCCATACAACTTCATCCAGCCAGATGTCCGCCGCGTAAAGATATACGACACGACCCTAAGGGACGGTGAGCAGACCCCTGGGGTCAAATTCTCAAAGGAGCAGAAAGTCGCGATTGCAAGGAAGCTCGACGAGCTCGGAGTCCACTCGATAGAGGCCGGGTTCCCGGTGATCTCCCAGTACGACGAGGATGCGGTGAGGGCAGTTGCGAGCTCAAGGCTAGGGGCGCAGGTAATTTGCCTCTGCAGGTCAAAACAGAAGGACATCGACGCGGCCTTGCGGGCCGATGTGGACGGCGTCATAGTGTTCCTCTCGGTCTCCGACTTGCACCTGAAGTACAAGCTCCACACTGATCTCCAGTCTTCCGTGAAGATGGCGTCAGAGGCGATCGAATACGCGAAGGCCCACGGACTCTTCGTCCAGCTGTCCGCGGAGGATGCGACTAGGACTTCTCTGGAGAACCTCTTTGCCCTCTTCAAGGCTGCAGAGGAGAGGAAAGCAGACCGTCTGGGGATAGCGGACACGACAGGCTGCATCAGGCCAGAAGGAATGAAGTACCTGGTTGAGAGGGTAAGGAAGAACTTTAGCACTGAGCTGTCCGTGCACTGCCACGATGACTTCGGTCTGGCAGTCGCCAACTCCCTGGCGGCATACGAGGCTGGGATAGACGCAATATCAGTCACTGTAAACGGACTAGGGGAGCGATGCGGAAACGCGGCTCTGGAAGAGGTGGTGATGGCACTGTACGCCCTATACGGGGTAGACCTTGGCTTCAAGACAGAGGTCATCCAGGAGCTCTCGGATATGGTTTCTAGGTTCTCGGGCGTCCCAATACCAATAAACAAGGCGATAGTTGGGTCAAATGCCTTCAGGCACGAGTCAGGGATCCATGTAGCCGCCGTGATAAAGTGCCCCTTCACATACGAATCCTACGAGCCGCAGATCGTCGGGCAAACTAGGCGCCTCACGTTCGGGAGGCATTCAGGCACAGAAGGGGTCAGGGAGAAACTAAAGGCATGCAACTTTGAGATCTCCGAGAATGAGCTCGCCGAAGTGATCAAGACTCTGAAGCACCTCCCGGTGGACTCAAAGCCGATAGACAACGGAGAACTCTGCGACTTTGTCAGCCGGGTGCTCCGGGAAAAGGGATTCAGGAAATGATCGGCAGCCTCCTAATTCATGAAATGGCGCTTAAAAGAAGGGCAAAGGTCGCTATAGGCTGCGATGTCGCCTCAAAGACCTCGCCGCTCCTACTCAACTCGCTACTTTTCGCTACGAGGGAGCGGTATATTGAGCCTCTTTTGGTTGCCGATCGCCCTCCTGGTAATACTGAGGATCCTGGAGGCATTATAGGCAGTGAAATACCTGCTGTTATTTCCCCATCCCCTTGGGAGGACCTAGCCCACCTCCTGAAGGAAGGGGTCGTCGACTCTGCGGTGAGGGGGAACCTTAGCTCAAGGAAAGTCGTCCAGGAGCTGAAGGGTGCGTTTGGCTGCAAGAATTTGTGCAGGGCCTCCCTTCTCGAGGTCGATGGGAAGTTGGTGATGCTCGCCCCCGTAGGCATAGACGAGGGCGAGTCTCAGGAGGATCTGCTCGAGATCGTCACGGGGTGCAGCCGACTGGCTTCGAGACTTGGCATACCTTTCAAAGCTGCCCTCATCTCAGGGGGGCGGCTCGAGGACAGGGGAAGGATACCGCGCGTCGACAGTATGCTCGAAAAGACTGACGCACTAGTCGGCATCCTGAGATCGAAAGGGATCGAGGCAGTAAACTTTGGGGTGGAGATAGAGCGGGCGGTCGACGAGGGCTTCACTTTGATACTTGCACCAGACGGCGTATTCGGGAACCTTATGTTCAGGTCCTTGGTGCTCGTGGGCAAGGTCCAAAGCTACGGGGCTTGTGCAACCGCCCTGCCGAAGACCTTTGTGGACACCTCTAGATCTAAAACGAGTTACCTGTTGCCTTTGATCTTGGCAAGTGCGTTGAGCTAGAAATAAAAAAAACAGAATCAGGAGCCGATCTCTTTCAGCTCCCTACTAATTTTACCCCAGTGATCGCGGCCACATCCGTGGTAAGCGCTCTGAGGTCGTCCTTCTCTAGGCTCCTGACCGAGGTCTTGCCTGAGAGCTGGGTGAACATCTTGAGCTCCTCTATGATTGCCCTGAGGTAATTTTCAACCCTGGCTGCCATCTCCTCGACCTTTAAGCGCTTCCTTAGCACTGGATCCTGAGTCGTGATCCCCCTTGGGCACTTTCCTGTGGAGCACAACCCGCAGGTCCTGCAGCCCATCGCAATCAGCACCCCTGTTGAGATTGCGACG
>JASFYK010000042.1 GCA_030055545.1 Thermoproteota archaeon
CAGAGGAGGACGTTAAGAGGATCAAAAAGGAGCTGGAGAGGGTAGGCAAGCCTTGAAAGCGGATTCTGCGAGACGGATGAGGCTCGAATTAGGCAAAGTCGCCCGTCCACATCGGGTATGGCTGAACACTTGGCGTCATTAGCAGGACGTGTTATTACGTCCCAGCCGAGCGGCGCTCGCTAATGTGTTGACAAAATCTCATGGAAAAATACGACAATCGGCTTTACGAAGAAGTGGGTAACGCACTAAATAATAACACGCGTTTTTCATACTTCTATGTGAGTTCTTGTGGCAATCTATTCATCCCGCGATATGATCATAAAGATGGGTTGAAGTACGGCAGTTTAACAATCGATGCATTCGAAAATAGATTCATATTTTCTCACATATCGACCGCGCTGGAAAAATCATTAAAGAGCGCTGAAGAAGGTTCGCTCCACGAGGTCGAGTTCATCAGGCATGTAGAACCAAGCAGTCCTATGAAGCCTGTAGAATTTAAGGGCTATTTCTTCGCCAAGGAGAGTAGCATTCAACTTACTCCAAACAATTGGATTGAGTTGGAAAAGTTGAATGGTTTGGAGATACAAGTCGGAGGAGAAAGGAGCTATGGATTCGGGAAGTTGGTAATCGCCGGAATGGAAAGGGCAGCAGAGACAACCGATAGCTCGCTCTTCGGCGATCCTGATCTTGAAGTGGCGCTCAATGACAAGCCAATACTGCGAGCCAAAAAAGGCACCTTTACTCTGTACGCCCATATGCTGACAGACTGCGCTTCCTCGTTCAAAACATTCCAAGGAGACATAGAACCAGTGCTAGGAAGAGAGTGGGACAGGGAGAAAGGTGCAGGGTGGAGCTTAAAACCAGCGCAGATATGCTTCGTGCCTGGAACCCGTGTCGAAGCAGATGGGTGCGTAGAGATGGAGATCACAGAACAGGGCTTGTGGAAACTGCTGCCTCCTCAAGGATAGTAGAAGACATAAATTGGCATAAAGCAGCGACCGAAAGGTTGTGGACACTGAATTGAGGAGAGGACAAAGCGCAGACCAGTCGATTCAGTAGCGTCACGTGGGGATTGTGGCGTTTCAATTTGAAAGCCCTCTCCTCTCTATGGACCTCTCGATTGCTGTTCCGTCCTTTGCGTCACCCTCTCTTTCTCATCTTTTTCCTGACCGCACTTAATCTCCGTCCGGACAACGCCAAACCCGGAGGTCCTCCCCTTGCCCACATTTGAGAAGTTTGCGAACGCCGCAAGGCAGGATGTGGTGCGCTGCCACCTCTCATCTCCGTCGAAATTGTACGCCACCTTCCCTGTAAACCCGATTATCCTCCCCTTTGAGGTATCCTTCAGCTCAGTCCTTAGTATGTAAGAGGAAACCCAGCTGCTCGAGCCCAGCCACTCCATATACGCCTTTGCGTCAGTCTCGCCGAGCGGTAGCCCAGAGAAACGGTTCCACAGCTCAAGCAGCCCCCCGAAGACCTTCTTCTGTTCCGGGAAGAGGTATTCCTTCTCCCGCCCGAGCGCTGCAAACCTGGTGGGGGTCAAGAACTCAAAATACAACTTTACAGCTGGGGAGGCGCTTTCCATCAGCGCTTCGTAGGACTCTGCCCTCACCCTGACTGAGTCTATCCTAAGGGTCTTGTCGCGTATCATTATCGTGCGCCTCTTTTCGAATGTGCGGAGGAGCTCGTTGGCGTGCTTCTCGTTCAGGAAGCGGATCTTGAACGAGAGGGGCGACGAAGGGTCTAGGATATAGCCTAATTCTGTCCTCCGCTTGCTCCTGAAATACAAGGGCGTCACGGAATACGGCTTCGCAACATTCGACTCGTGGAGGGACTGGGAAGACGAGGGATCCACTTGCCTTATGAGGTTGAGGAGAATCCCCCGGGAAATGTATCCGGTGAACTGGGGGAGCTCGAGCTCGTCCTCTGCCCTCATAACGAATTCGGCTTCCAGGAGCATCCCTATTCCTCCACGAAGGGTCGAGCAGCCCTAGCTACGGGAGCAATGGGACCGTGTAAGCTAGGTTCCTGCAGTAGTCTACTAGCCTCTTGAAATCTCTGCCCTTGGCATCGGATGCTGATTGCGACGATGACGAGGTCGAGAGCAGTAATCTTGAAGACCTGAGCATCAGCTCCTCCCTCGATCTCCCGTCCCCTTGCGACGCCAAGAAGAGCAGCTTCAACAGCTCCCTTTCGGTGTCCGCCTCCTTCTCCCACATCGCAGTCCGGATCATCCACTGGAGTGATCTTTTGTGGTCGTACTTTTCGATATTATCGAGGAATTTGTTTGCCTTGGCCCTGTATGATGCCAAGGGGACATTGAAGCCGATCCTGACCTCTGCAGGGGACATCCCCCCAGGGTTCTTCATACCTACAACCAGTATCTCATCTACTTTTTTTGGAAGGTTCATTGCCATCCACATGATCATCCCTTCCTCCGGCCTGAATCCGGGAAACTCTTTCATAGAATCGAGCATCAGCTCAAATTCGCCTCTCGTGTATCTCGTGTCTGTAGGCAGGGCTAGAACTGTCAGGTATTGTGGTTTGTTCCCGGACGGGATCATTACTATCCCCACCCTTGAAATCACATATCCTGCTAGGCGGATGAGGAACTCCCATGTGGAGAGCTTAGCTTCCTCCCCAGAGATTACCTCTGATTTCAATTTACCATCAAAGTACGGTCCCCTCGTGTATCCGTACAATTCTGGCTTGAATATGGAAAGAGGCGAATGGATTTTTTCTTTTTTCGCCAAAGCTTGTAAATCATTATTCTCCAACTTTACCAAGTAGTCTCCAAAATGGTGAAAAACCTCCACGAAAGATGTGTCTGAAGGCACCTTCAGGTCTTTCTTGACCTTCACCAGGATATCCTTCTCATTGCCGGTTGCAGGGATGTCCATCCTGGGCTTCCTGACGCTCTTTTTCTGCTCAGAATCCTCGTCAACTTCTTCCGTCCCTGTCTTTCTTTCGACATAATCTCGCAACCGGGCTTCAGCAATGTAAAACGCTTCTGCAAAGACCTTTGGCAAGGAAGCCTTTGCCGATTTCACCTTTATTTTATTACCATCAATTTTTATACCGATCTTCTCCTTGTCAAGCACGTTAAGAAAGCTCAATAAATATTGCCTTGTAATCCCGTAGCTCGGTATACTCAACACCAAAAGGTTCTCATCCATCTATGGTCTCCTCCAACTCTTGAACAAACTTGCTTTTTTTGCTGCCTCCTCTTGACTTTGCGTCAATGTTATCGCCATAGATCACGGGGTTCAGAATCAGGCAGTAAAGTTTTGCGAAACGGCTCTTCTCAGCATCTCCAGCAACGCGATTGATCCACTCAAAAAAGGATTTTGCTTCCTCCAACTCGATCCTGCTCGAAGGGAACTCTTTTTCGAATATAGCACGGGAGATCTCGTTAAGGTCGGTTTTGCACCTGCCGAATATCCAAGGTTTCTTCGTCGTATTCAGGCGCCTTTCCTGTTCATCGAAGGGGCGCATGGCGGTGTGGTGGAACAGGACTGCCAAAGAGACTAGCAAAACAGAATCTGGGCTGTAACCTGAGCCTTCCATAAGGGACTTTGCAATTATTGCAGATGGTATCTCGTGGAGATGGAAACTGGGCTTTTCAGGATTGGCGCCATTGAATTGCTCCTGATACTTATCTGCGGCTTTTCCTGCGTCGTGTAGCATCGCCGCAATTTTGACGAGCTCGATAAACTCGCCGGGTGAAAGAGTAATTTCCTTCTTAGATGCCGCTTTTATCCTCTTAACGCACACTTCCGCATAATTGTTGTTTGAGTACCTCAAAGCATGTTCCATTGTGTTTTTCGAGTGCTCCTTAAGCCCTTGGTTAGTGTATGCAAACGCAGCCAATTCTACTTATCCCTCCAGCTTCACATACCCTATTTCAGGGTCAAAATCCTCGAGAGCAATCCCATCGAATTCCCTGAGCTGCAACTCCAGAGCGAGGGAAGGTGAATTGAGCAGCCCTCTTAGCTCAAGTCCAGCCAGCTCAATAACCTCGTTCCCTTTCACGACCTTTCTTCTCTGCATGAGCAGCCTCTTAGCCTCCTGCTCGGAAAGACCTACTGCATAGTCGCTTTTTTCATCGGACTCTACTTTAGTCTCCATGAATCCTGTCACAATCCCGAAGTTGTCAGTGAACCCCCTGTAATGCTCCAACGCTTTCTCAACGTAACTCGAGTCTAGAAGGGTGAAATTGTCGAGCCAACTCAGCACTTTCCAAAGACTCTTCTCCTTTTCAATAGGCTCACTTCTATAGACTTCGTCAACGATCTCCCTCGTAAGCTCATTCTTTTCGATTACCTGCTTCACAGTATCATCGCAGAGCTTCGGGTCGTACGGCCCGTAAGACACATCTTTGCCGCCGTTCTCAATGATTAGGACATCGCCTTCGTAAGCGTGCTTGTCACGAGCTACTCTCCCAGCGCGCTGCATCATCCTGTCAGCAGGGCAAGGCGCAGTCACCAAAACATCAAAGCTCAAGTCGACCCCTGATTCGATCACTTGTGTAGAGACAGCCAGCTTTGGGGTGTTTTCTTTCATACTGTCGCCGTGGGAGATCTCTTCAGTCCTCTTTTTCCTAACGACTTCAGGCAGTTTCCCGTGGATAAGGAAAGGTTTAAGGTCCATTCGATCGAGCTCATGAAAAGCCTTAACAGCATCTTTCACAGTATTGAAGACGCAAAGGACCTTCTTGCCCTCCGATAATGTCCTTTGGCAAAGCCCGGGCAGATCTTCCCTCTTTACAGTCGAGAAATCGACATGCCTGGACCCCCGTTCATTTTCGTATTCTGGGTCGTCGCCTTTAGCGTAAATCTCCTCCAAGACCGTTATGCCGTATTCGCCGAGCTCTTCGTTCAGAAAAGACTTCATCACTTTCGGCATGGTGGCAGTCATGACGATGACGGGCACGCCTGCCAAGCACAAGCTCTTAACCGCGCACAGTACTGAAGTCAATGACCTCGACCGCTCTTTTGAGTCTTCCTTCCCAGTCCCCATCCTCGAGAACAGGTGGAACTCATCGAATATGGCGAGCGAGGAGTATATCTGCGCCCGGGGGAAGTCGAAATGGGTCCCCTTGCCCTCGAAGACCCTTGAAATCTCCTTAACGGGGGCCTTGTAAAAGTTCAGTATGAATGTGTCGAGTGTGGTGATCACTACTTTCTTAGCAAAATATGGTGAACTGTTTAGCCCCAGGTGCTGTATGGCGATTTTCCTCTCTATTTCTGCTTCAGTGTAATTTTTCTTATTAATACCATTGCCTTCTTTCAAATCTTTCTTGACTTTTTCCCCGAGCTGGTCGGCGATGCTACGCATCGGCAGCACGTGGATCAGCCTAGAGAAGAAGGGGCTGCCCTCGATGGCCTTTCGTGCCAAAGCCTGGGTTATTGTAGTCTTTCCGTAGGATGTGGGAAGGTCGAGAAGCAGCAGGGCAGGTTCTCCACTGCAAAGGCGTTCTTCGAGCCTCCTTAATCCGTCGCTTATCAGCTTCCTGGGATGCCAATTCCTAGAGGCACAGAAATCTTCATAAACAGAGGAGAGGCACACCTCACTGCTCAATGAGCATGACCTCCTGGGGGGAGAACTCGTAAGCTCTGCCTCTCATCTGCACAGAAATGGTCTCCGAAGATATTGGAGAGTTGCTGCCTGGAATTATGTATTCCGAAAAAACCGGTGCGTTTTCTCTCCCCCATCCGCCCCTCCAGAAGGTTAGCCTGTAAAATTTTTCAGTAATTCCGACTTCTCCTGCGATTGCTGGGAAATAGAGCCTCGTCTTCACTTCGCCTTCTGTCCTCTCTTGAATCTCAGAAAAGTTAACCTTTGACACAGAAAATATCGACTCCTTGCTCCCTATCCTGCTTATTGACCAGCATGCTTCTTCAAGGTGCCTGTCCCAAGGAGCCTGTATCGCCTTGGAGATCGCGTCTTCATTGACTGCGTAGAAAACCACTGCCTTTCCTTTGGGATAGAAAACTTTCCCTGAAGATATTGCCCCTGTCTTGTACTTCTCCAGATACCTCCTCCCGCCTGCCGCCTTCTCCTCTGGCTTGTCCTTTGTAGTGGTCTGGAAGTGCAACGTGGTGTACTTGTTGATGTCTTCCCACATCATCGCCTTGCCGCTGAGGGCCAATGCGGCGCCAAGTATCGCACCTTCAAAAATAGAGGAAACGCTCCTTGGATCGTACTTCCCCCTTTCCAAGTTTAACAGCGTCTCGCCCGAGATTTTAGTTTGATTCTTTGTTTCCTTCAGTAGCCCATCCCTGGCCAAGGGGAAAGCGAGTGCACCGTTTAGGGTTGTAGGCGGTGGGATGGGTAAGGCGGATTGCTGTTTGCTAGTTCCGGGAACCCTCACCCAATATCCCCAGTGGTACTCCCCTTCTATCCTGATACCCAGCATCCGCCTGCTCCCCTTCTCATGTCATTTCCCAAGTATCGTCTCTACGATTCTATTGGTTAGCTGCTCCAGGCTTTCTAGGCTTTCAACTCCCTCGACTTTCTCTTCGGTGGGCTCCTTGGTGAACGAGAGGATTTTTATCTCCCGCTCGATTCCAAGCTTTTTCATTGCAGCAGCATAGCCCTGCACTCTTCGAAAGGTATCGCCTATGAACCACCTGGAGTTCCCTGGAGAGGCAATGAACGGACCGGTCGGGGAGATACAAGCCACAGCTCCGAGAGGCTCTATTGTAGGCAAGAACCTAGATCTCTTGGCGCCGAATCCCATGGTGGAGGCTAGATCCACAAAAGCCATAAGGGCGGCCTTCACCCTTTCATTGCGTTGCGCCTCGAGCTCCTTTTCTTTATCAGACGGATTGCCAAAACAGGTCGAGACCTTCGATATGCCGTCTAAATCTAGGTTGAAGGTGAAGGTATACACTGCCGAGCCGACCTCGACATTGTAAGGAATCTGCGGACGCGCCTCGCCCAGCTGTCCCTTCTTCATCTCTGAAACCGCGTGGCGGACATGGAACTGCGCCTCCAAAGCCGAAGCGTTCACTTCTTCCAAAGCCGGGATCATATATCCTACTTGGAAGCGAGAAGTTCTTTTGATCGGTTTATCCTCTGCATATAGGAAGCCGCCGATGTCACAGACGATATCTTTGAGTATTATCTCGCTCTCGGCTCTCCTCAAGTCATCTATGTCTTTCGGGGGCGTCACGCCTTCCTCTTCCAAGAACTTGTTGTCTGTGAACTTGATGAACTCGCCCCTCGAAGAGTATTTTCCGACGGGGAGCCCCATCTCCTTTGCCCTCTTCACCAGCAACTCTTGGTATGCATGGCCTATGGATTCCCCGGAGACTGCTGGGACGTACCTGATGGTGTAGCCGCCAGGCTCGCTGACGACTATTGGTACGGTTCTGTGCCTGGAGAGATTCCCTATTGATTCTATTCCGTTTAGGCTCTCAACATTTACTAACAGCCTGAAAGATGTGCTCAGAAACCCCTTCATTGTCCCACCTCACCCAGTTGTGCTCTAGCTGAAAGATACATTGCTAGGGACGCCAAAGACCTCGCAATATGTGGATTCTTCTCCACATCCTCCAAAAAAAGCTCAATTTCTGAAGTTTCAGCCAAGTCTCCGTCGATGAAAAATTTTTTCCCGTCATCCCTGACGACTTTAATTCCGATTTTATTGTTTTCTTTATGAGGACTAATTTTTGGCGT
>JASFYK010000043.1 GCA_030055545.1 Thermoproteota archaeon
TCTGCGGCGATGCGAATATGGCATGCGGCATTGCAGTGTAATCGACAGCCACTTTCTTCTCAGGGGAAAGTATGTTCTGCAGCGCGTACTCCGCCTCGAGGTTGGCTGCATGTTTGAACGGGTACTTGCCAATTATGTCGCCGAGCGCATATATGCCCGGCACATTGGTCTCCAGGTATTCGTTCACTTTTATGTACCCTCGCTGGTCTACCTGAACACCTGTTTTGGTCAGGTCGAGGAGATCAGAGTTCGGGACTCGCCCAGCGGCGACAAGGAGCTGGTCTGAGCTGACATTCATGATCGATGAGGTCCTCAGATCCTTGACTAGGATCTTATACGCATTACCCTCACGCCCCACAGAGATTGGCTCGGATGATGTGAAAACCCTGTATTTTTTGGAAGCTATGCTAGTGAATGCGCGGGCCACTTCCTCGTCCTCGTTGTTGAGCAGAAACTCCTTCCTGTGGATTATATAGACCTCCGCACCCAAGGACCCAAAGAAGTGCGCAAGTTCAGCGGCGATGTACCCGCCGCCTATGATAGTAAGGGTTCTCGGCTGCTCCCTGAGGCGTAATGCCTCGTCGCTTGTGATGAATCCGGATTCTCGGAGACCATCAATTTCCGGAATCTTCGGCCGGCTCCCTGCCGCGATGAGTATCTTCTCAGCGGTTATCTCCTCTCCGTTCACCTCGATCAGTTTTAACCCTATGAATTTGCCTAATCCCTTGAAGAGGACTGGATTTTCGGATCCTCTCAGGGCTTCTTCTATTGACCTGGATTCCGAATCAACATCTGAAGTGACTCGATCCACGATAGCCGGGTAGTCGACTTCGTACCCCTTCACTTTTATCCCGAACCTGTCAGCACCTTTTATTTCTTCGATCAGATCGGCGCTGTGGATAAGCATCTTTGAAGGAATGCACCCGCGGTTGAGGCAAGTTCCGCCCAGGGGACCTTTTTCTAATATTGCAACCCTTAAGCCCCTGTTGGCAGCTGCAACAGCTACATCGAGCCCAGAGCCGCTACCTATCACAATAAGATCGAATTTTCTCAAATCGGTCGCCTTCGGCAACGATCATTCTGGAAGCTCGACCATTATTGAGTCTTCCTCTACCTTCACTTTGTAGGAGTTCAGATCAGAGGTCTTCAATTTGATAGGGCCCAGTTTCGGACCGGAAATGGCTTTGCCAGATGTTAAGTCGAACTTCGAGCCATGAACGGGGCAGGTCACAGTAGTTCCAGTGAGTGTTCCCTTGGAGAGATCCCCCTTCCTATGCGAACACCTGTTGTCTATAGCATAGAGATTCCCGTTCAGGCTAGCCAAAAGTATTTCCTTTCCGGACACTGTAAAAGGTTTCATTGAGTTTACAGGTACCTCTGAGAGGCTTGCAACCCTATAAAATGGCATACCCATCGTTAAATATCTATGTAGGGAACATTAATAAATTGAGCTGTGATGAGGAAAACCAAAGGTTGAGACCGCAATGGAAACTTACGATGTGATCATAATAGGAGGCGGACCGGCCGGGGTTAGCGCCGCCATTTATGCCAAGAGGAAGCTCCTACGCACAATATTGATAAGCAAGGAAATCGGCGGGCAAGTACTCCTAACGAACAACATCGAGAATTACCCTGGTTTCGTGGAGAGGTCGGGCATTAGGCTAGCAGAATACTTCGAACAGCAGCTTAGGGAGCTCGGCGTTGAGATCGTCGAGGACGCGGTAAGAGAAATCCGCATTGAGGGTGACAGCTTCAGGGCAATCTGTGAGGAGGGGACCGAGTTTTTGGGCAAGAGCGTGATAGCCACTGGAGGGAGCTCGCACAGGAAATTGAATGTTCCAGGGGAAGACGAATTTTTTGGGAAGGGGGTATATGTATGTGCAACGTGCGATGCCCCGCTCACCAAGAACAAGACAGTGGCGGTGGTGGGAGGGGGGAATGCGGCTTTCCAGAGCGCAGATCTCTTGGCAAGGTATGCGAATAAAGTCTATTTGATACACCGTAGGGGGGTGTTCAGTGCTGACGGCATTTTGGTCAACAGGGTGAAGGGGCACGGCAATGTGGAGATAATGACTAATGTTGCGGTCAGAGAGATAAAAGGGAAGGAGAGAGTGGAGAGCATACTGCTAGAGAGCTTGGAGAGCCGTCGGGTCTTTGAGCTGCCTGTCCAGAAGATCTTCATCGAAATAGGAAAAGAAGTCAAAGCAGGTTACTTGAAAGGGCTTGTCCAAACGAACCAGCATAACCAAGTGATCGTGGACAGGCTTCAGCGGACAAGTTGCAGGGGCATATTCGCCGCAGGGGAGATAACAGATCTCCCTTACGGTCAAGCCATCATTTCGGCAGGACAGGGGGCGGTCGCAGCGCTTGCGGCTTTTGATTATCTCTCAGAAAAGGAAGGTTCCGGATAGTTCTATCGTTTTCTATCAGACCCAGCAAGATCGGCCGCGAGATCGACGGCCCTCTCCGGGTCTCCCTCAAAGCGCAGGCGCACAATCCTCCGGTGGTCGATGAACCCCTCCGGGAAGAGTTCAGCGATCCGGTCCGCCATCATCCCTGTACCCTTCAGGACCACGACGGGTTTCTTCATATTGTATGCCATCGCCACTTCGGTAAGGGATCCGACCCCTCCGGCTACGAGGATCAGGGCATCACTGCTCCTCACGACTATGGAGCTCCTTGAGGTAAAGGACTGCCCCGATCTTATCACCACGCTGTTATAGGGGTTATGCCACGGGTGTGTACCAGCAATTCCCTCCATCTCTACGGCCATGATCCCCACAGTCACACCCCCTTCCCTGAAGGCAGCCTCGGAGATCGTCCTCATCAGCCCGCCATCCCCGCCTGTGATTAAGACGTGCCCTCTCCTCGCGATGGCCCTACCGAGGGCTTTCGCTTTAGCCTCCACCTCTGGAGAGACTGGATCGTATGTTGTGAGGACCCCTATCTGCACCATGCCTGAAGATAGAGCATTTTGGGTTATAAGAATGCCCGTGGATGCCCTCGGGGATTTTTATATATGAAAAGGTGGATTGGAAACTTGGGTCAAATCTATGGACGAGCTTTTCTCGGCCTTCTCGAAGCCAATCCAAAGGATAATCCTGGAGAAGGGCTTCAAGGGCTTCACGGAACCGCAGAGAAGGGCGATCCCGCTTATAATGGAAGGTAAGAATGTGCTAGTCATCGCGCCCACCGGAACTGGCAAGACCGAGGCTGCCTTCTTGCCCGTCCTGGACCGCATAATCAGGGAGGGGGGCAAAGGGGGGATCAGGGTCCTTTACATATCCCCTCTGAGGGCACTCAACAGGGACCTTCTTGACAGGCTCCACTGGTGGTGCAGCAGGCTCGACCTGAAGGTTGCAGTCAGGCACGGCGATACGGAGACGAAGGAGAGAGGGCGGCAGACAATGGCTCCGCCGGACATAATGATCACTACACCGGAGACCCTCCAAGCGATGTTACCAGGGAGGAACCTTAAGAGGCACCTGTCGAAGGTGAAGTGGGTAATAGTAGACGAGGTACACGAGCTGGCAAATGACAAGCGGGGCGTCCAGCTGACCGTGGCGCTGGAGAGGCTCAGGGAGCTTGCTTCAGCCGAACCCCAAGTGATTGGGCTCTCAGCGACGATAGGATCCCCTGATCTGGTTGGGAAGTTCCTAGTTGGTCCAGGGAGGAAGTGCGAGATAGTCCGAGTTTCAGTAGCAAAGGACCTTGCCCTCGATGTCGTCCTCCCCGAGGCGGAAAGCTCAGACTATGAGCTCGCCGAGAGGCTCGCCACCTTCCCCGAAGTCGCAGCAAGGCTGAGGAGGCTGAAAGGGTTGATTGAGAAGAACAGGTCGACGCTCATATTCACCAACACGAGATCCGAGGCAGAGGTCTTGGCTAGCAGGTTCAGGATGTGGGACATCAATGCACCGATAAGCATTCACCACGGTAGCCTCGCAAAGTCCTCAAGGGTGGAGGTGGAGGCAAGCCTGAAGAAGGGTGAGCTGAAGGGGGTGGTCTGCACCTCTTCGCTCGAGCTCGGGATCGACATCGGCAATGTCGACCTCGTGATACAGTACAACTCGCCCAGGCAGGTGACGAGGCTGCTCCAGAGGGTTGGCCGTTCAGGGCATTGGGTCGGGGGGGTTTCAAGGGGCGTAATAGTAACGATGGACTCGGACGATGCGCTCGAGTCTGCAGTAATAGTGAGGAAGGCACAGGCAGAGGAACTGGAGGAGGTAAAGATCATTGAGAGCCCTTATGATGTGCTGACGCACCAGGTCGCTGGGCTCCTCCTCGACGAGGGAAGGAGGGAGGTCAGCGAAACCCTATCTATTTTGAGGAGAGCCTATCCCTTCTCGGAGCTGGGAGAAGAGAGGCTTGAGAGAGTACTGGATTACATGAGCAACAGGAGACCGAGACTCGCGCTCTACCTTCCAGAGGAGGAGATCTTCATAAAGTCGAGACCCGCAGAAGCCCTCTACCAGTACTACTTCGAGAACCTTTCGATGATCCCCGAGGAGAAGCACTATGTGGTGATTGACGAGAAGACTGATGAGGCGATAGGGCTGCTCGACGAAGCATTCGTTGCCGAATATGGGGAGCCAGGGGTCAAGTTCATAGTCAGGGGCTCCCCGTGGAAGATAATCCAGGTATACAAGAGCACGGTGTACGTGAGGGCGGAGGAGGACCCGACAGGCGCGATACCAGACTGGATCGGTGACGAGATACCGGTGCCTTTCGAGATAGCCCAAGAGGTCGGAAGCATACGGAGGAGGGCGGCAAGCGCTTTGAGGCAAGGCAAGGAATACGACACGGTCATCGATGAATTACTCAAGGATTACCCAATATCTAGGGATACGCTCTACCGAGCACTCCGAGAATTAAAGGAGCAGGCTGAGGGCAGGTGGGAGATCCCTACAGACGACGTGGTCACGGTCGAAGGGTGGGAAGGCTATGTCATAATCAGTTGCGCTTTTGGTCTTATGATAAACAAAGCACTCTCGAGGATACTGGGGTACATGATAACGCAGAGGACAGGCGTGGGGGCGGGGACTTCTCAGGACGCCTACCGGGTCTTCGTAAAGGCGAATGTGGACCCTGCCCTAGTCGCAGAGATCCTCAAGAGGCTTGAGGCAGACGAGGTGCGGAAAGTCGCCGAGGTGGCTGTAGAAAGGACGGGACTCTTCAGGAGGAGGCTCATCCATGTAGCCAAGAGGATGGGGGTCATAAGCAAGGAAGCCGAGATCAGCGATGTAGGGTCAGCCCAGCTTGTTGAGAACTTGAAGGGGAGCATAGTGTACGAGGAGGCGATGAGCGAGGTCTTCTCTAAGGACTTGGATCTTGAAGGGCTAGTCTCGGTTGTAGAAGGAATTAAGTCCGGAAGGTTTGAGGTCAGGGTCATGGCTGCTGAATTGCCGCTCTCTCCAATCTCAAGGGTTGGTATAAGGGAGCTCAGCTGGAAGACAGACCTAGTACCTGCAGACCGGCTCAGGAGGCTCCTCATAGAGTCGGCTAAGGCGAGGCTCCTCAACGAGTCCAGGGTCGCGGTTTGCACCGAGTGCTTCAGGTTCGTCGAGAACGTGAAAATAAAGAGCTTCATCGGCGGATTGAGGTGCCCAGAGTGCGGTTCGGTCAAGATAGGGCTGCTGGAAGAGGACCCGAATGAGGTGGCGCAGATGGCGGCGGAGAAGTCAGAACTAGGCAAGGTATCGGAGAAGCACAAGCCCATGCTTAAAGAAGCCGTGGAAACAGCAGGGCTGATTGAAGAGTGCGGGCTGCAGGCAGCAATGGTCATAGCTTCGAGGAACCTCCCGAAGCCCGTGGCATTCACAATAGCGACTTCCCGGACCAAAGACCTTGACTCGCTCGTCGACAGGATAATCAGGGAAGAGAAGAGCGCATTGAAGAGCAGGTTCCGCCACAGGATGCAGGATGCACGAGCCTAAATCTTGGATCCGGACTCGGGTTCCCCCTTATCAGTGGAAGAGCCGGCAATCATGTCGAGCAGTCGCTTCCTGTCGATCTCAACCCTCGTCCTCCACCCTATGAAGAGCACGCAGTTCTGGTCCTCGTCGAGGTAACCTCTCCTAATGAACCGGTTAAGGTCTTGGTCGATCTTCCAGTCCGGGAACTTCTCCTGCAGCAGCTCCTCGACATCGCGCCTGGGTGCCCTACCCTGCTTGGAGGTCAGGTATGCCACAGTTGCCGCGAACACGGCCAAGGTGTCGATCCTCCAACCAGAGAGCGAGGCGTCCCCCATCTGCAAAGGTGCCTTTGATATCACATAGAACCTCGCCTGCTCCAGCTCCTCTTCGGTCGGGTTCGGGTGTTCAAGCCCGTCTGCGTATACGATCTTCACCTCAAGTCCAAGATCGTCGAGTTTCCTCTGGAGCAGCGAGACAATTTTCATGAAGTCCCTGCCGATGTATTTCCTTAGCTCATACCCCTTTACGCCTGGCAGACGGTGGTGCTGGTACATTATGAGCTGCGCTGCCTTCCTGATCTTTTTTGCCAGTGATGCGTCCTCGCTCATGCTCTTTCAGTCTCCTTTATCATGCTCATCCACTTTTCGTAACTGATGCTGATCACTACAGAGCGCCCTCCTCGTCTGTTTTCTACGCCGTCTGCTGGTTCTACGAGTATTGTCTCCTCAATAGGGTTTATTATTAGGTTAGCCAATCCCTTCGAGACCAGAAAAGAAAGGCGATAGGCATTCATTACGGTCTCCTCGTAGGTGGGCGCGAGCACAAACTTCCAGTAATCAATTGGTCCGTCCTTTGCTGATTCCACCAATCTAGAGCGAATCTGCCGAATGTCCTCGTTGAATGTGCGTTCTGAAATGAACCTCAACCTCACGAGCTCTGCTATGTCAACTGTCCTGTCCGAGGCGGTCTGATCGGCAGCCTCCTCCTTGACCCGCTGGGAGAGCGGGAGGATCGAATTCCAGTAATCCAGCGCGCCCTCTAGGCGCTCTGGGGTGAGCTGATCCATCGCGACAAGAGGATGCCACGAGGAAAGTACAGAGTATGCAAGTGCCTCCTTGCTGAGGAGCTTGATCTTCACTTCGACGAGGAAGGGGTCGATGAAAAGTCCTGAGGCCCGCCGCTTCACCCAGTCACTCTGTAGCTTCACCATTAGCGACAGCTCTCTTATCGCCTCTGCGTCCATGAGAAGGTCGTCGATGAGTTTCCATTTCGGGAGGAGTCGCTTGAGAATTGTTAGCTTCTGAGGAATGTCTACAAGGAAAGGGTCGTCGCTCTTGGTGCTTATGCTCTGGCAGAGGTTTATTATCCTTGCAAGCTCCTCGTAGTACTCCTCGCTACGCCCTTGCTGCGGCAGCCCTCGCCACCTCCGATTTGCCATGGACGTTCTGCACAAAGATTATGTTAGCGAAATCTCCCACAGCGCTGAGCTGGCTCGGGGTGATCACTATGAACTGTACGTCAGAGTTCTCATTCATGAATGAAAACAGCATTCGCATCATCGCTTCCCTGTTGAAGGGATCCATATGTACATCGAACTCGTCGACCGCCCTCACCGGGGACTTGAGCTGGTGCTGCAGTGCAAGCAGGAAAGCCATGGTCGCTACTGCGCGCTCTCCCCCACTTTGCGCGTATGCGTCGAGCAGGACCGGAGAAGCCCCCCTGAAACCGACGGTTACTTCG
>JASFYK010000044.1 GCA_030055545.1 Thermoproteota archaeon
GACGAGCTCACCCTCGAGATGGTCACCGACGAGGAGCGGGACTACATGTACAGGGTCTATGCCAACAACAAGCTGGCGAGGATAAACCTCGGGATCAGGAGGAGGCTGGCCCCGCTGATGGACAACGACCGGAGGAAGATCGAGCTAATGAACCTGCTCCTGCTCACGTTGCCAGGCACGCCCGTGATCTACTACGGCGACGAAATCGGCATGGGTGACAACTTCTACCTCGGCGACAGGAACGGCGTGAGGACGCCGATGCAGTGGTCTTCGGAGTTGAATGCAGGGTTCTCGAAGGCAAACCCCCAGAGGCTACACCTTCCAGTGATAGTGGATCCAGAGTATCACTATGAGGCGGTCAATGTCGAGAACCAGATGAAGAGTCAGTCCTCCCTCTTCTGGTGGATGAAGCGGGCAATAAACGTGAGAAAGCACTTCAAAGCATTCGGCAGGGGCGAGATCGAGTTCCTCTACCCGGAGAACAGCAAGATACTTGCATTTATTAGGAAATACCGGGAGGAGAGGGTGCTAGTCGTGGCAAACCTCTCGAAGAAGCCGCAGGTCGCAGAGCTCGACCTCTCTGGCTATGAGGGGCACACACCGAGGGAGATACTCGGGAACGCCCAGTTCCCAAAGATCGGGAAATCGGGCTACGTTTTGACTTTTGACCCATACGGATACTACGTCTTTTCGATCTCCAATGAGGGGCAAAGGCCCATAGTTACAAAGATAGAGATCGCAGTGAAGGACCCGAGAGATCTTGGTTCGAGAGGCGTGCTTGAGAGGCTCGAAACCGAGGTCTTACCTGCATTCCTAGTCGGGCAGAAATGGTTTGTCGGCAGAAACAGGGAAATAGACAGGATCAAGTTCAGAGACATAATCCATTTCGAAGAGGGGGCGCCCAAGTTCGAAGGGATCGCGATAATCGATGTCTTCTATTCGCAGGGACTGCCGGAGACATATGTGCTCCCTCTCATTTACACCGACGATGCCGTTCAAAGGCGCGAGATCGAGGAAAGGGCACAGGATTTCATAATAGCGAAGGTCAAGTTAGGCTCAGGCGAGGGCATCCTATGCGACGCATCGGCTACCAGCTCATTCGCCAAGTCGATGCTCTCAAATATACTGAGGAGAAGGAGCCTGAAAGGCAGGAACGCCGAGATAAGGGTGACTGCGAGGGAGAGGTTCAAGGTACTCAAAGGTTTGAGGCCTGAAGAGATCGTGATCAGGCCACTGCTGGACCTGCGCAATACCTCAATCCTATATGGCGACCAAGCACTGCTCAAGATCTATCGGAAGGCTGAGGAAGGCAAAAACCCGGAGGTCGAAATCCTTGATCACCTGAACAACCCCTCATTCCCGAATGCCCCTGACCTGCTGGGTTCCATCACGTACCAAGAGAGGGGGAGTGACCCGGTCGTCATTGCTTCCCTACAGGAATTTATACCGAATGAGGGGGACTGCTGGAGCATGCTCCTGGGGGAGCTCGAGGGGTATTTCGCCCGAATTGCAACCATAAAGTCTGAGGAAAGAAGCCCGTCTTTTGACTTGTTCGGCGACGATCCTGTTCCAGAAGAGGTTGCCAAGCTGGTCGGGGCGCGGACGCTTGAGATCATAAGGCTTCTGGCAACGAGGACAGCAGAGCTGCACATGTGCCTATTCGCGAGAGGAGAGGATCCCGATTTCATGCCAGAAAGGTTCAATTACCTTTATCAGTTCGCCTTGTACCAAGGCCTGTCCAGCTACATCAGGCGCATCCTGAGGACGCCGAAAATTAGGTCGTCATTGCGTGACGAGGAAAAGACAGGCTTCCAATCAATATTCGACCGTCAAGCTAAGATCGACGAAAAGTTAAGGCGCCTCAGGCAAATGAGGACGGATACGCTGAGGGGAAGGATCCATGGGGACTACCATCTGCAGCAGGTGCTCTTCACCGGAGACGATCTCGTTATAATAGATTTTGAAGGCGAGCCTACAAAGGCACTGAGCGAGAGGAGGATAAAGAAGTCGCCCCTGGTCGACGTGGCGGGGATGGTGAGGTCGCTGCACTACGTGGCATGCACCGCACTGGCTAGGACCCAAGCGAGTCCCGCCGTAGCCGAAAGGGGATCTCTTGAGGGCTGGGCGAGAGCGTGGTACCTTTGCTGCGCCAAGGTTTTCTTACAGGGGTATGTATCGAGATTAAAGGATTCGGAGCTCATACCAAAGGACAGAGAGAGCCTCGAGGCCCTGCTAGAGGCTTTCATGCTCGAGAAGGCGTTTTACGAGCTGGAGTACGAGGTAAACAACAGACCCGAGAACGCATGGATCCCAATAAAAGGCATACTCGACATTATATGATATCAAAGGTAATTCTGATGGCGACTGATGGCGGTAGAGGAGGCATGCCCGGAGAGGTGAAGGCACACCCAGTCCTGACCGATTTCGACGTCTATTTGTTCAGGCAAGGGAGGCACAGCAGGCTTTATGATAAGCTCGGCTCACATCCAATGGATCTGGATGGGGAGCGCGGTGTTCAGTTCGGGGTCTGGGCGCCTAACGCTGAAAGCGTCTACGTGATCGGAGACTTCAACGGCTGGAGACCTGAGCACAGGCTGTTCCCCAGGGGAGACGGTTCAGGGATATGGGAAGGGTTCCTGCCCGGGATTGGCAAAGGGGCCCTCTACAAGTACAGGATCGAATGCGGGGACGGGCGTTGCTTCGACAAGGCGGACCCTTTTGCCTTCAGATCAGAGGTCCCCCCTGCCACAGCCTCAATTGTATGGGACTTGGATTATCGTTGGTCGGACAGGGAATGGATGGAAGTAAGGTGGAAGTACAACTCGCTCAAGTCCCCGATTGCGATTTACGAATGCCACATGGGGTCCTGGAGAAGGAGGAAAGACGGTGCTTGGCTCACCTATGCAGATCTCTCGGAGGAGATACCGAAATACATGAAAGAGACGAAATTCACCCACCTCGAGCTGCTGCCAGTCATGGAGCACCCGTTCTACGGATCATGGGGGTACCAGACCACGGGCTATTTCTCACCGACCGGGAGGTATGGGGATCCCCAAGGTCTGATGCGTCTCATCGATCGTTTGCACCAGTCGGGGAAGGGGGTTTATTTGGACTGGGTCCCCTCCCACTTCCCCACCGATGCTCACGGTTTGGCGTACTTCGATGGCACTCACCTCTACGAGTACGAGGATCCAAGGAAGAGGTGGCATCCCGACTGGAGGAGCTACATCTTCGATTATGGGAAGAACGAGGTCAGGTCTTTCCTGATCAGCAGCGCGGCCTTTTGGCTGGACAAGTACCATGCAGACGGGCTGAGGGTTGACGCCGTTGCATCAATGCTGTATCTCGACTACTCGAGGAGGGATGGCGAATGGGTCCCGAATGAGCACGGCGGGAGGGAGAACCTCGAAGCAATATCCTTCATCAGGGACCTGAACGAGGCGGTCTACAGGGAGTTCCCTGATGTCCAGATGATAGCGGAGGAGTCCACAGCTTGGCCCATGGTATCAAGGCCGACTTACTCGGGGGGGCTCGGCTTCGGGATGAAGTGGAATATGGGGTGGATGCACGACACGCTCGATTACTTCTCCAAAGACCCAATATTCCGGAAATACCACCACAACGAGATAACGTTCAGCATCTGGTACGCATTCTCGGAGAATTTCGTGCTCCCACTCTCCCATGACGAGGTGGTCTACGGGAAGGGATCGCTCTTAGGGAAGATGCCCGGAGACGAGTGGCAGAAGTTCGCCAATCTGAGGCTGCTGATGGGGTACATGTATGCCCACCCAGGTAAGAAGCTGATCTTTATGGGAGGGGAGTTCGGGCAGCGGAACGAGTGGTACCACGAGAGGGAGCTCGACTGGCACCTCCTTTCTGAGCCAATGCATTCAGGAATGAGGAAGTGGGTGGAAGACCTGAACTCGACCTATGCGTCTGAGGCTGCGCTGCACGAGCTGGACTTCGAGCAGGCAGGGTTCGAGTGGGTGGACTTCAGGGACTACGAGCAGAGCGTCATGAGCTTTGAGAGGAAGGGAAGTTCAGGCGAGGTCGTGCTGGTCGTCTGCAACTTCACCCCTGTGCCGAGGGAAAACTACCTGGTCGGCGTCAACAGAGGGGGGAGGTGGAGAGAGCTTCTGAACAGCGACGCGGTAGAGTACGGGGGCTCAGGTTGGGGGAACTTCGGATCCGTCGAGGCGGAAGGGGCGGAGTCCCACGGGCGGAGGTATTCGCTGCCCTTGACCTTGCCTCCGCTAAGCGTTTTGTACCTCAAGCCCTGTGGAACCGAAAAGGAAACCAGTAAGTCAGAAGGCGATCACAACTTATTTTAGAGCGCCCGCCATGATCATTTACTATGAATGATATCTATGAGCTGGCGCCTTCGATGAGGCTCCTGATTGCCATGCACAATGTCTCTTCGGTGGATCCCACGACCGCTAAGAGCCTCGATGAGCTTAGGATCGCATCGGGCATGTCTGAGCCAGAGCTCCAGAACGCAGTCAGGGAGCTCCTCTCCTACGGCTATGTGGAGTGCAGGGGGACGGCGTACTACCTGAGCAGGCTCGGGATATGCGTGATCAGGAGCGTCTACACTTAGCCTGGGTAATCTAGATGAGGGCAGTAATGCACATAAGTTGGGAATACCCGCCCTGGGTCGTCGGGGGGCTCTCTCAGGAGCTGAAAATGCTCCTACCCGAGATCGCCAAGAGGGTAAGGACGATACTGGTGGTCAGGGGCGACAGGGACGAGGTATCCGAGATGGACGGGATGCGACTTTTCAAGTTCGCTTCCTCGATCAGGAGCAGCCCCCACATACTGGCGTACATACATGCGCTCAATATCGACCTCGTGAGGGGAGCTGCGGTGGCGATCCACGAGGAAGGCGACATTCCTTTGGTGCACACCCACGACTGGGTGAGCTGCATCGCGGGGGTATACCTGAAGTCCTGCTTCGGAGCGCCCTTGGTTACCTCAGTTTACACCACGGAACTCACCAGATCAAGGGCGTTGGGCGCTCTGCTCAACATGGGCATCTTCGACATCGAGAGGCACTGTTTCAGCAGGTCTGACCTCGTAATCGTCAAGTCTCGGGAAATGGAAGAGCACCTTACAGAAAAGTTCGGGCTGGATCGAGACAAGATAGCTTTTGCGAGGAGTGCGGACGACATAATAGATGCCTACAGGGGGCTTAAGAGCTGAGGGTCTTGGCGATAACCTGGGAGTACCCGCCCCACATAGTAGGGGGGCTGGGCAGGCACGTATACAACCTTTCAGTCCACTTGGCGTCTAAGGGAATAGACGTGACGGTTCTCAGCTTCACCGATGGGACCTCAGAGAGGCATGAGAGGGCGGACGGCGTGGAGATCGTGAGGGTGAACCCCTATGTGATGCGTTACCCCGACTTCATATCCTGGATCGAGGGGCTGAACATGCTGATGGTCGAGAGGGCAGCTGATCTGAAAAGTTATGACATCATACATGTCCATGACTGGCTGACCGCCTACTCGGGGATAGCACTAAAGCACATGTGGAGGCGTCCTCTATTGGCCACGATCCATGCAACGGAGCTGGGGAGGAGGAAGGTGCTCACAAACGACAGCGAGAGGCACATCCATGAGATGGAGTGGTGGCTAACCTATGAGGCTTGGAGGGTCATATGCTGCAGCGAGTATATGAGGAGAGAGGTGCACTCGAGCCTGGGGTGCCCTGCCGACAAGATCTCCGTGATTCACAACGGGTATGACCCCAAGATGGCAAGGGCGAACAGCGCAGGACCTAGGAAAAAAGGGAAAAAGACCGTTCTCTTTGTCGGGCGGCTCGTCTACGAGAAAGGCCCCCACCTGCTGGTGGAGGCCGCCAGCCTTCTAAAAGACAAGGACTTGAGGGTGATCATAATTGGCGACGGCGCGATGAGGCCTTACCTTGAGGGGCTCGCCAGGAAACTGAACGTAAGCGAAAAAGTGACATTCCTAGGCCACGTGGACGACGAGACACTGCTCTCGATTTACGAAGAGGCGTCCGTACTGGTCATACCTAGCCTCTACGAGCCTTTTGGTATAGTAGTGCTGGAGGCCATGTCGCTCGGGATCCCTGTGATCGTCTCGAACACCGGGGGACTTGACGAGATAGTCACGGATGGAAAGGATGGGCTCAAGTTCCAATCCGGCTCAGCAGAGGAGCTCGCAAGGGCAATAGTAAGAATCCTAGAAGACGAAGGGCTGAGGGCGAAACTGGTGGAGAATGCAAAGTCGAGGGCAAGCGAGTTCTCTTGGGACACGACTGCGGAGCAGACCCTCGAGCTTTACAAGAGAGTCCTCGATGAGTACAATGCCAACGACTGGAAACCGAAGGCGGGCATCAGATGAGATACGCGGTGGGACTGGACATAGGGGGGAGCTGGATCAGGGGAGCCCTAGGGGACCAAAGCGGAAGGCTCTCGAGGAGATCCGTCCAAAGGGTGGTCCAAGGGAGCGGCGACCGGTTCGTCTCGCAGGCGATAGGCATCATCAAGGAAGTCTCCATTGGAGTTGCCAATGACGTAGAGGGCATAGGGGTCGGGGCGGCAGGGAGGATTGACATAAGGAGGGGATCGATTGAATTCTCTCCCCATGCCTCGCTCTCGAGCGTCCCGCTGAAGGATGCGATTGAGGCAGAGTTCAGTAAACCGGCAGTGGTCCTGAATGACTGTGTGGCAGCAGCCGTGGCGGAGGGCGTGGTCGGGGCAGGGAAGGGGATCGGGAACCTCGTCTATGTAGGTATAGGCACCGGGATCGGTGCAGGAATAATGGTTGACGGCAGGATCCTGCTCGGGAAAGACGGGAATGCGCACGAGGTTGGTCACATGATCATAGATCTGGAGGGGAGGCTTGAATGCAACTGCGGGGGGAAGGGGCACTGGGAAGCCTACACTTCGGGAAGCGGCATCCCCAAGTATGCGAAATACCTGTCCAACGGCTTTTCTGGCGTGAGCAGTCTTGTTGATATCATTAAGGCAGGCGGCAAGGAGATCGAGGCAAAGGAGATCTTCACCGCGGCTTACGAAGGCGACCCGTTCGCTGAGTACGTGATCAATGAGGCCGCTGGGATCAATGCGAAGGCATTCGCTAACATCGTGAATCTGTACGATCCAGAACTCATCACTGTCGGGGGAGGGCTTGCGCTGAAGAACCCTTCTTTGACGGTGCTTCCCATCGCAGAGATGATACCTCATCTGTGCTTCAACGTGCCCCCCCGAGTAGCATTGACGCCCCTAGGAGAGGATGCCCCCCTCGTGGGGGCGGTGCTGTCCGCGTTTGATTCTGTCCGCTCAGAGCTGATCCCGCAGCTATGATGATCAGAAGAAGCCCCTGAGCGCAGGGGCGTAGTCCTCCGGAAACTCGGTCAGCCCCACCTCCCATGCGTACAGCTCGAGGAATGCCCTGTCACAGCCAATCCGCCTGGACCTGCCCATGATCCTCACATGCAGCCTGAATTTGTCGTCCATGGATCCGGGAGGGAGGGAGAAAACACCCATTGTGACCGACCTCAGGCCCATGTCCCAGTACCCTCTCAAGATCCTTGAGATGCCGTCTGCAAGCCCGAGAACGCATTCATCCGGGAGGTCGAGGAGCGAGGTGCCACCCTCATCGAAAACACCGATTGCCTCG
>JASFYK010000045.1 GCA_030055545.1 Thermoproteota archaeon
ACTCATTAGGGTAATCTCTGGAGTATGGGTTCATTGGCAAGCCGTTAACGTCACGGTAGTCCTCAGTGAAAGGAGTCGGACCGCTGTCTATGGGTTCGCCCGTACCATTGAACACCCTTCCAAGCATGTCATCTGAGACAGGGAGCATCAACGGCTTGCCGAGGAATTTTATCGAAGTGTCGGTGGTGGAGAGACCGGTAGTTCCCTCGAAGACCTCGACTACAGCCATACCCTTCGAGACCTCGAGTACTTTTCCCCTTCGCATCTCCCCATCGCTGGTCCTTATTTCGACGAGCTCGTTGTAGCCTACGTCGGATACGCCTTCCACAAAGACCAGGGGACCGCTGATCTTCGTGACCCCTCGGAACTCCATCTGTACGGTCATTAGAACTTGACCTCCATAAGCTTCTTGATCTCGGCAGAAAGCGTCTCAGAGAACTTCTGGATCTCGTTTATGCGTTCGTTCTCGACAGACATCCTGAGCTTTGCGAGCTCGGCGAGCTGTGGCATTACAACTAACTTCGAGGCAGGGACGCCTTTTGATATGGCTGCACTGGCGGCATCGTGGAAGTTTAGTATTGCGTCGAGCAGCATGAACTGCTTCTCAGGAGACGAGTAGGTGTCTATTGGATCGTAGGCATTCTGTTGCAGGAAACCTTCCCTCAAGAGCCTTGCAGTCTCCAAGACAAGTTTCTCTGACTCCGGGAGGGCTTCAGAACCTACCAGCCTGATGACTTCCTTCAGTTCGTCCTCTCGCTTCAGGATCTCCATGGCCTTTAGCCTCTGCGACCTCCAGCGGTTAGTGGTGAGTCTATTCCACCAGCTCTCAACATAGTCGGTGTATTCAGAATAGCTGGTGAGCCAGTTGATGGCAGGGTAGTGGCGCATGCTTGCCAGTGCACTGTCTAGCGCCCAGAAGCACCTTACGAATCGTTTGGTGTGGACAGTTACGGGCTCAGAGAAGTCTCCTCCGGGGGGCGAGACTGCACCGATAAGTGTCACTGACCCGACGCTGCCTCCCATCGTCTTTACTCTCCCCGCCCTTTCGTAGAACTCGCCAAGCCTTGAGGACAGATAGGACGGATAGCCTTCTTCGGCAGGCATCTCTTCGAGTCTGCCGGAGATCTCCCTGAGCGCCTCAGCCCATCTGCTCGTGGAGTCAGCCATTATGGCCACATTGTAACCCATGTCCCTGAAGTACTCTGCAATGGTAATTCCGGTGTATACGCTCGCCTCTCTTGCCGAGACAGGCATATTGCTTGTGTTTGCTATAAGCACAGTCCGCTCCATCAGGGGTCTTCCGCTCTTTGGATCCTTCCACTCGGGGAAGGTCAAAAGAACCTCGGTCATCTCGTTGCCCCTCTCGCCGCACCCAATGTACACGATGACTTCTGCGTCGGACCATGCAGCAAGCTGGTGGGACGTAATGGTCTTCCCGGTCCCGAATCCTCCAGGAATGGCTACGGCACCCCCCTTGGCGACGGGGAAGAAAGTGTCTATAATGCGTTGCCCTGTTATGAGGGGCTCTGATGGCTCCAGCCTCTCGACATAGGGGCGAGGTTCCCTGACCGGCCACTTGTGGTACATCTTTAGCTCTATCTTACCCTTCTCTCCGGAAACCCGGCAGACGGTATCCTCAACCGTATAATCCCCTTCTTTTGCTACAAACTCGATTTTTCCCCTCACGTTAGGCGGAACTAGGCACCTGTGCTCGAATATTGGAGTCTCTTGTACGATCCCCATTACCTCTCCGCCCGAGACTGTATCACCCTTCTTTAGTCTGGGAACAAAGTGCCATTGCTTTTCCCTTGGTAGCGCAGGCGTCTTTATCCCCCTCTTGATGAAATCTCCCGTAAGTTGCTGGATAACCTCAAGAGGTCTCTGAATGCCATCAAAGATGCCCAT
This sequence comes from Thermoproteota archaeon, assembly GCA_030055545.1. Taxonomy (GTDB): domain Archaea; phylum Thermoproteota; class Methanomethylicia; order Methanomethylicales; family Methanomethylicaceae; genus Methanosuratincola. Next base: position 1,906 of record JASFYK010000045.1, read on the forward strand.
GAGTAGCCCAGGGCCGAGCTCTACTGCGAGGGGCATGCCCGATCCCAGCACCTTTTCGCCTGGCTTCAGACCGACAGTGTCTTCGTAGACTTGGATCGTCGCAGAGTTTCCCTCCACCCTGACGACTTCTCCAATCAGCTCGTCCTTCCCTACCATTACGAGCTCATGCATCTCTAGACCAGAGACGTCCTCAGCAACAACAACCGGACCACTAATCTTTCGGATTTTCCCTTTTATCCCCATCGTGATCACCCAAACAATTTTTCAGCAATCCTTCCCCGCATCTCATCCTTCTTTGATTTGAGGAGAGAGTCGATTGTCCTGTCTATGGCAACTTTGCCATCCTTTGATATCAGCCTGAAACCTCCAGTTCCCAAATCTTCCACGGATATATCGCATTTCGGACCAAAGATTTTTCTTATTGTCTCTTCGCCTATTCGCTCTGAGTCCCTCTTATTCAGGACTACTTTTCCCACATGAATTAGACTGGAAAGAGACTCTAGTTGTTTTTGAATCATATCAACATATTCTTCCTTTCGAGCGAATTCCAACAGCCGTTCTCTTGCCTCAGCAAAGACAGTCTCGATGATCTCTTCCTTAATGCGCAAGGTTTGCATCCTTGCATCGATCTCCGCCTTCGATATTTCCTTCCTGTACTCGACCTCTGAGGATTCGCTGTAGGAATCCAAAATCTCCTCGCACCTTCTGATCGAGTATTTTTTGGATTCTGACATGATAGATTCAACTGCGTTTAGTGCTTCGGTTATCAGTGCGTCTATCTTTGAACCTGTCTCTTCGAAAAGAGCGCCGATCAGCCTGTTGAAGCCATCCGTGTCGACAGAACTTTGGATAATAACAGGTTTTCCGCTCAAACTTTGACCCCCATTATCCGGCTTATCATAGCCTTGAGGTCGACCGATGTTCCAGACTTCCTGCCGGGGACCTCTATAAAGACAGGGAGTTTGCTCCTTATTTTTAGTTTCTCTATTTTTTCCCTCACGGCAGAGACGTAGTCACTGTCCATCAAAACAATGCCAGCCTCCTCATTTGAGGATAGGCCCTCGAGGGCCCGGAGAAAATCATCCTCGTTAGAAACAGCGATCGGATCTACCCCTGCAATTTTATAACCCTCTACCAATTGCGGGCTGCCAACGAAAAAAATTTTCATTGCCTGATCACGCGGGCTAACGTTTTTGTGGTATTCCGATTAATGCTTTCACCTTATTTAGTTTATCTATCAGACGATCATATTTCGATACGGGCTCAACGATAAGCCCGAGCGACTTTATTGCATCGATACCCTCTATCGAATATATTGGGGCCTCGATCTTGACCGGCTCGTCAAAGGGGTTACCCACCACATAGTCCCTATAGGGAAGGTTTGCCCTGTGTTCGACGACCCAGCCGCCGAGGGTTATAACGTGTTTACCGCGTATTGCTATCTTGGGCACATTCAGACCTCCTTTAGACTCCTAGTGAAATTACGAGCGCCAGTATGCCGACTGCTGAAAGGCCTATCGCTGCAGGATAGATCTGCCTGAATGTGAGTATCGGCGAGAATGCAACAAGCGCGGCCAGCATTACGGGCAGCAAGAGGCTGAGAGCGAGGTTGAGCAGCATCATAAACGGCACGAACGGGTCGAATGGTATTCCTATAAAGAGCGTGACGAAGATGCTGGAAAGCGCAAACATCAACACATTCCTCATTATGTAGTAGTATGCCCTCAGCTTGGAAGCGTATTCAAGAACGCCTCCCTCGATGAGGTCGATCTTTGCCTTTAGTATGCTGAAGGGCTTCTCATTCAGGAGCATGACGTAGCCTACAAAGTAGACTATCGCGGCCAGAATTCCAGGGAATGTGAACAGGACCGGGCTCGAAGGGAGTGCGGTTGACAACCAGTCAGACGACATGATGTAGGCAGGGTTCTGCATCGCCACGACTGAGCTTATCATTGTGCTCTTTGCCATCGCAAAAGGCACCAAGAGTGCTACATAGAGCGGCAATGACCCTATTGCCATCATCTTCAGAGCCCTCTCAGCCGAGTGCTGCTCCACGAATTCTCGCCTGATGCCGATATGTTTCGACCCCTTTGCCAGATCCGGAACGGGCATGCCTGTTGAGAGGAAGGACTGGGACTGGGACCCCATGAGGACGTAAAGGACTTCCTCAAGCTTGAGCAGACCGGCGATCCCGAGAATGCTCCCCCACCCCAGCACTGCCCACCAGTATGGCGTGGTGAAGAGAAAGAGAAGGATGACGATGCCTATTCCAAAGTAAACTAGCGACCTGTACAGCCCGGGCATCTGCACGTTTGGCTCAATCTTCTTCTTGTACCCGAACTTCAGTACTGACCAGAAACCAGGAGTCAAGATCGGCGGCCCGATCCTCTGCTGTATCCTTGCCTGCACCTTCCTCTCGATCCCTGGCAGCACCAGAGAGTACAGTGTCGCAATTACAGCAGCAACTATTGAAGAAGAGATCAGACCAAGCACGAATAACAGTAAATTTTCCATAGATACTCACTTCCTCCAACCATACTTCCGAACGATCTCGAAATCAGAAAGAACAAATGATTTCCCCGAGTCCACTACCTCTGCACGGGTGCAGCACGTAAGACACGGGTCGCAGCTGGCTATAGTCAGAATCGCCTCGGTTACATGGTCACCAACGCAGGCATGCTCCATTGCCGCCAAGTTTGTGGGCGTCGGAGTCCTAATCTTGTAATTCCTAATCTTCCCCTGGCTGTCCAAAGCGTAAGAGTGCATGAGCTCCCCCCTGTACGTCTCCATATAGGCCGTAGTGAAGTCCATCTCTTCAGCCTTCCAAGACCGGTTAACCACTGGACCTTCGGGCAAGTTCTTCACAGCCTGCCTTATGATTTTGAGGCTCTCGAAGACTTCTAGAGCCCTGACGACTATACGGGCCTTCGTATCGCAGCTTTCGTCGGTTATCACATTGAACTCGAAGGGCTTGTATTCGTCCATCTTTGTCCTCAAATCATAGTCCCAGCCAGAAGCCCTTCCGGTCGGACCGGTAGCGTGGAACTTTATCGCATCTTCCTTTGTCAGGAACCCTATTCCAGTCAGTCTTGACATTACAAGCGGGTCTTCAATTATGCGTGTCACATACCCCTTGTACTTCTCCTCGAATTCGTCTACGCGCTCGAGTATGACCCGCTTCAGGCTCTCCGTCAGATCAGCCCTCGGGCGGATGCCGCCTATAATAGGCACGGATGGCATGACCCTATTGCCGCCCACATACGAGATCAGATCCATGAAGCTCTCCCTGAGCAGGAATGAGCGCGTTGCGAATGTCTCGTGCCCAACTACCTCGAAGGCATGCCCAAAGAGTATAAGGTGGCTGGCGATACGCTGCATCTCGTGCGTCATCACGCGGACATAGTCCGCACGCGGAGGGACATCTATGTTCAGCCCACCCTCGATGACCCTGACGGCGTTCCAGGCATGCACGTGCGAGCAGATGCCGCACACCCTCTCTGCGATGAGGAGGGCCCTCTCGACGGGGAGCCCGTCGAAGAGCTTCTCGATGCCCCTGTACGCCATGTTGATGTTCAGCTCGCAGTCCTCCACTATCTCGTCATTGACGAACAGCCTTATGCGGTATGGCTCTATAAGTGCCGGGTGAACCGGCCCGAACGAGAGCTCCTTCTCGATCTCTACGTGTTTCTCCCCGCTTGTCATTTTACGGTGCCTCCAGAATCTTTGGTAGTGCCTTCACGACCCCGGCTATCACGTCTTCAGGCCTCGGGGCGCAACCAGGAACCTTCACGTCTACGGGTATCACAGTGTCTACGGGCGCCCAGATCTCCTCGTTCTGACCGATGTCACCGACGAGGTTCTTGTAGACGTTTCCGTTTACTGCGCAGGCCCCGACGGCTACCACGCCCTTCGGGTCAGGTATCGACTCATATATCTTCTTCAAGGGTTCGACCATTTGCCAAGCAACTACACCAGACACAATGAGTACGTCGGCCTCCCTTGGGTTCCAAGTTAGGAGGACCCTGTACTGCTCCACATCATACCTCGGTGAGAGCACGGCATTAACAACCTCTATATCGCATCCGTTGCAGCCTCCGGTGTATGCTACCATAACATGTATCGCGTTCTTCCTGCTTGTTGCCTTAAGATTCATTACCAGTACCTCCATTGGTTATCAAGGAAAAGCTCGAAGAAGGTATTAGTTTCCTGAGCTCGTCTATCTTTTCTGGAGGGGCCCTTATCGGTTTCTTTAGGACTTCTTGGAGGGTCATTTTTGGAGTGCCAACATCCCTCGCGTGGATGGGGGCAGCCTCGCCGAATACCGAGTATATCGGACAAAAGTCATGGCAGTTCAGGCAGAAGACGCACCTCAGGAGATCTATCCGCGGCACCTGAGTCTTTGTGTACCCCTCGACGATCTCGACCGGCTTCTCGAGCGGGACCATCGTAATCGCCCGCGTTGGGCAGATGTTGTAGCACCCGGCACAACCTATGCACATCTCGTCCAAGACAGTTTCTAAAGGCGGGACGCTCAGGGTGAGTATCTTCTTCCTCATGGCTATGCTCGTCGCACGGTCCGCTTTTGTAAACACCCTCAGCAAATTTCTATATGTTCCTTGTAGCATGATCCTCAAGAAAGTAATCATGGGAACACCACCACATCACCGGCTCTTCCGGAAACGTCCTTCGTGTCATAGACCTTGACTAGTCGAATGCACTCAGTCGGGCATGTCGTAGCGCAGGCGCCGCACCCGATGCACTTCTTTTCGTCGATGTAGGCGAGCCCGTCCTTAAGGTATGGGGCATGGTCTCCCTTGAGCGTTATCTTGCAAGCTTCGACACACAGGGAGCAGCCAATGCACATCTCCCTGTTGACGTGTATCCGGTGCTCCACAAGCCTCCGTTCTGGGAGGCTGCACCTGATAGGTATGGCGTTTTTAGGGCAGTCAGAAGCACATATTTCGCAGAGTATGCATTTAGACACGTCAACCAACGGTTTCTTCTCAGTGATCGGGTTGAAGGAGATCGCATCGGTCGGGCATACCCTGCTGCATGTCCCACACCGGATGCAGTCATCAGTGATACTCCCGTCCCATGAAACGGACTTTATCGAGAGGGCGCCTACGGGGCATGACTTGACGCACCGGCCGCACATCACGCAGTAACCTCCGGGGTATCTGTCCTTCAGATACATCGTCTGTGGCGGGCACACCCTAACACACTCGCCGCACAGGACGCACAGATCAGGGTTCAGCTTAACGCGACCGAGCTGGAAGGAGAGCGCATCGGTCGGGCAAGACTTGACGCACAACGAACAGAGCGAGCAGTTTATGATGGATGCCCTGGCGTCCCCCTTCTTGATGAAAGGTTTCCCGTCCTCAATCACTATTGCCTTTACAGGGCAGTTCTCGTAGCAACGCATGCAGGTGACACAGTTGACCTTCACCTTCCTGTCAGAATACGACTGCATCTTTGAGTAGTGCATCCCAACCTCTTCGGGCTTTATCTTTCCTTCATAGGAGTCGATCGCCTTCACCGGGCAGACTTCAGCACAGAGGTTGCAGTGCGTGCACTTGCCCTTTTCCTCGACCACGAACCTTATAGCACGGGTAGGGCAGAAGTT
>JASFYK010000046.1 GCA_030055545.1 Thermoproteota archaeon
AGAAGAATGTGAGCCCCAGGAGCGCAAGCCCGACGATCGAGAAGCCAGAGACTGCCCCGCCTTTGAATGCGAGCGATAGGGCTGCCTGAAGTCCCTGCTTTGCCTTGTTCGCCGTCCTGACGTTTCCCTGAGTGGTCATCTTCATGCCGACGTACCCGCAGAAAGCTGATAGCGTTGCACCGACTGCGAAGCCAAGTGCAGTCTGCCAGTTTATAGCGATAATGAGTACAATGGCAATCACTGCGGCAAAGACTGCGACCGTTTTGTACTGGCGGTTAAGGTAGGCGTTGCCCCCTTCCCTGATTGCTTTTGCGATCCTCTTCATCTCATCTGTGCCTTCGTCTTCTCTCATCACGCTTATAGCAAGGTATCCCGCGTACACCAGCGCGACTATGCCTGCCACGAGCGGGAGTATGGTCTCAATGTTAAGCCCAACCATAAGTGGTGTCCATATTTCACTCATGAATTTTCCCCCTTACCTTTGATGTTAATGGAGTGATTCAGGCGGGGGGTATTTAAGCGATTCGATATTTGGAGCTAAATTTATTGTACAAAAAAAGAGATGAAAGTTAAGGGTAAAATGAAAAAGTGCATATTTGATTTCCTTTATTCGATGGGCATGTAAGTCACTTCACAGTTGCCTTCCTTGAGTGCGAGTACAATCCGCTTCATCCATTTTTCCTCTTCCTTTGGGAAATCAACTCTGTAGTGTGCCCCCCTGCTCTCTTCTCTGAGTAACGCTGCCATCGCAGTCACTTCAGCCATGTCAAGCATCATCTGGACGAGTGTGAGTTCGAGGCTATTTTCGGCGTTTATCCCTTGTTCCCGGATACTGTTGAACGTCGCCAGGGCCTCCTGCAGCCCGCTGGCACTCCTTATGATCCCAACGTTCCTCCACATCGTATCCCTGATCTTGTTGATCGCTTCCTTGGCAAGGACTTTGCCTTCGCCTAAGCGGTTATGGTAAGGGAACCCTTGGTCCACGCTGAATGCGCGAGGGTCAGCCTCGTCGGTCGTGCTTGCGTACATCGAAGCAGCCATGCCAGACCTGAAACCGAATGCTATGGCTGCAGCAAAAGCGTTTCCACCAATCCTGTTTGCCCCGTGCGCCCCTCCAGCCGACTCGCCTGCAGCGTAAAGCCCTTGGACTGATGTGGCTCCATTGGCGTCCGTCTTTATCCCGCCCATCATGAAGTGGGCATAGGGAGAGATCGAGACCCTGTCGCTCCTCAAGGGCACCCTCCTAGCCTCGAGATCCTTCACCGCCGACCTCAAAGCAGGATTGCCTTCCAGATCGCTATCCTTGATGCCCCTGCAGTCCAGGAAAACCTTCCTCTCCCTGCTACTGGAGAGCATCTCCTTGGCGATTAGAATCGAGAATGCATCCCGGGTCATCTTCCAAGGTTCGCTTATGCCGTGCTTCTTGAAGATCGAGTTCCCGTCTTCATCTAAGACATCTCCGCCGTGCCTCAGGAGCTGGGGATAGTCTATGAAGAGCTTGGGGAGCCCTTCCTGTGAGACCATCATCGGGTAAAACTGGACGAACTCCATGTCCACCAGTTCGGCGCCTGCCCTGAATGCTAGGCTGCATCCGTAGCCCGAAGACCCCGCAGGCATCAGGGTCTTGGAGTAGATCTCGCCGGATCCGCCTGTCGCAACCACGATCGCTTTTGCCTTCATAACGACTGGCTCGCCCGTGTCAGTCCTTGCGCCTATGGCTCCGACAGCCCGGTCGCCATCTTTCACGATCCTCGTGACCATGATCCTCTCGAGGAATTTGACGCCAAGGCCCTCTGCCGCCGACCTGAGCACTTTTTGGAGGGCAGTTGCCCTCCCCTTCATATAATATGACCTGGGCTTGGAGTGACCTGGAATCGGGTACGCCTTGACCTCCCCGTTTTCTTCCTCGAACTCCACCCCGAGCTCAACGAGGCGCGAAAAGTACTTCGAGATGTCCCTGACCATCGTCTTCGCAAGCCTCTTGTCGTTGATCATACGCCCCCCTCGGAGCGTGTCCTGGAAGTGCAGTTCTGTGTTGTCCTCAGGGTCACCGAATGCAGTCACAGCCGAGAGTATGCCTGCAGCCACAGCGGTCGTATTCGCTCCCCCGACGAGGGTCTTTGTCACTATTGCCGTCCTAGCTAGGTCGGATGAGGACGAGATCGCTGCGCAAAGCCCTGCAAGTCCCCCGCCAATCACCAAAACGTCTGTTTCAAGTTCCAAGCTGTTCACCACTTCATTCAAATGTTATCCTTATCGCGGATCGATTAGCCCCCGAAAGGCGGGAGACCTATCAGTACCTCCGAGCCATCAGAGATCGGATTCTTCATGTCTGCCTTCGAGAGGAGCACGCCGTCAAGCGTTATCATGATACCTTGCTCGATCTCCGAATCGGTCAGCAGGCGTTTCATCCTGTCACCGTATTTCTCGATAAGGCGATGGATGAGGTCCTCAACTGTGGCGCCCTCTTCCATCTGGAGTTCCTCCTCCTTCACACCAGTCGCATCCCTGAGGATGGAAAGGTAAGAGACCTTGACCCGCAATCCAGCCACCGGTTTTCTAAAGTAAGGCAGTGCCGCGCTATTCCTCTTTCTTGCCCCTTGACTTGAGCTTTTCCAGCACCTGGGGCATTGTAGTGTACTCCATCTCCTCTGGGCCCAGCCGCTCTGGCATGAACGGACCATGCCTCCTCATGTAGTCCGCGATCTCGCATGCCTTCGCCCTGGTCATGTCGAAGGCGGGATCATCAAACAGGTCAGAAGGTCCTGTGAGCTTGCCATTCTTTATCTGGAATCCCAGCGCGATGAGCCTCGGAGGACCGTCGAACCTTGTGCACCTTGCGTTACGCTGGGCAACTGGCATCAGTGGGCCGTAGTGTGAACCCCTCATCCACCCGGCCACGAGGTGCGGGAATGCGAAGGGCTCGAGGATCTCGCCTACCGCTGGAAGACCGTGCTGTGCCCGGACTATCGCGACGGGGTCGTCCTTTCCGACATACCTGCCTGCAATTAGACAAAGCCTTGTGATGCTCACCCTTGATGCAACAGTCCCGTCCTTCTTGGTGATCTTCTTGAGTATGTACCTGCCCGTTGTGCCGATCAGCGCGAGGAGGTCGTAGGACTCTTCAGGTGTATTGAGCTCGAAGGACGTGCCTTCCAAGACGTCTAGGACTTCGAACCTGAACCCGTCGTGCATAGTCGGGTCGATGACCAACCCGGCTGTGGAGAACGGGTCCGCAAAGACCTTGTACAGTGGAAGGTTAAATGCCCCTGGCTCGGTCTTGTCTGCCATGAAGATGACGAGAGGCTCGCTCTTCCGCTCCTCGAACTCCATCTCAGCGTATCCTGGGCCCAGTCCCTTGAGGTTCCCTGAGAATGCCTCGCAGAGCAGGTCCTGCCCAGCGGCGTACAGACCCAGCTCCTCGGCTACCTTGGCGGCCTTCTTGAAGGTCTCCCAAGCCATGTTGTGGATCTCTGGGTGGTCTTCGCCTTTTTTGTGAGTGATTATGAGCTCGAGATCATCACCACAATTAGTCACATAAAAGTCACTAATTAGCCCAGATTCTTTTGCCTCTTTTAAGGAATCCTGCGCAACCTTAAGCTGCATCGGATGCACGACGTTGTGCCCCGCCAATGATCCTACATCTGCCTTCAGCACGCTCAAAGTCGTCCTGGCCATTTGCAACACCACTTCAGTTGATTATCTGCCTCTTATCTTAAAAATGCTGTTGTCGACTTAGCACGGCGGATGTTTTCTGATTGATTTTGTGACCTTGGCGATCTCATGCCCTATGTGATTATATTATGCGCAAGAAGCTTCCTATCACAAGTATCATAATCACATATGCTGCAAGTGCGGAGTAGACTAGATCCTTTCTTGAAAGGAAGTAAAGCCCGGCCATAATGACCCGCATGAAAGGGGTCAATATGAGCACAAAAACGCCCAGCCAGGCTATCTCTGCTGAAGTGAAGAAGCCGATTGAGGTTATCACTACTCCTGTCAGAACGCCTATGCGAAGGACTTGGGAGATGAGGTCTTCAACGTTCACCATGCCAACAAACCCCCAGCCTTCAGCAAAAGGATCGCCCCAAAGAATGCAAGTACCACAGCAAGGACTTTCCTCAAAACGACTGACCTCGACCGTGCGAGGAGGCGCGTTCCCACATATGCGCCAACCATTATCCCCAGTATCGTGGGTCCTGCGAGGTGGAGGTCGATAAGCCCGCTCTGAAAGTAAATCACGGCGCTCGCCGCGGCAGTCACACCGACCATGAAATTACTTGTTGCAGCAGCTGCCTTTATTGGAATCTTCATCACAAGATTCATTATAGGAACTTTTATCACACCGCCCCCTATGCCCACGATGCCTGAGACCGCGCCTGCGATGAGGCTAGCCACCGCGCCGACCTCCAAGTTCCTGACCCTGTATTTGACGGTTGCGCATGCCCGCTCGTCGTAGAACTCCCCATCCAGGGTGCCGCTACCCAGGGACTCAAAGCATTCCGCCTCCCTCTCCTTGAACATTGTTATCGATGTATAGAAAAGGACGCACCCGAGAAGTGCCTGGATCGCAGACACTGGTAGCGAAAGTGCCAGGAAAGCGCCAGCCACAGCCCCGCTCACGGTGAAAGCCTCGAGGACCATTGCCAGCCTAAGGTTCGTCATCCTGTCCTTTATGTAGACGCTGCCTGCCATGCTGGAGCTCGCTATTACTGCGATCAGACTGAGCGCGACTGCCTGGTGCGCGGGGATGTTGAGGGCCAGGAGGAGGAAGATTATCATTAGGACGCCGCCCCCCAGCCCGAGCATAGCGCCCAGGCTCCCCGCAAAAATACCGAACATGAGTATCGCAACGGGTACAAGGTTTGGATCCAAATCCACCATCTCTGTTTATGCCTTGCAGTGCCTGTCAACAACAAAACTCAAACTGTTATATATTGATGCTTTTAAATTAAGTCTCTGTGATTGCAATGCGCTCGGACGTCATAAAAAAAGGGGTACAGAAGACCCCCCACCGGGCACTGCTCAAGGCGCTTGGCTTGGTGGATGAAGAGATCGAGAGACCGATCATCGGGATAGTGAATTCGTGGAACGAGATCATTCCCGGGCACATTCACTTGAACAGGATTGCTGAGGCTGTCAAGGCAGGCGTGAGGATTGCGGGCGGGACCCCGCTTGAGTTCAATACCATAGGAATATGCGACGGCATAGCAATGGGGCACGAGGGCATGCGGAGCCCGCTAGTGAGCAGGGAGATAGTCGCTGACTCGGTCGAGGTCGTCGCAAACGCTTATTCGTTCGACGGGCTCGTCTTCGTCTGCAGCTGTGACAAGATAGAGCCGGGCATGGTGATGGCTTCACTCAGACTTGATGTGCCCTCGATCTTCGTCACCGGCGGACCGATGCTCTGCGGGGTGCTTAAGGGGCAGAAACTCTCACTGGACATGACATTCGAGAGCATAGGGGCATACATGAACAGGAAGATCAGTGATGATGATCTGAGGGAGATAGAGGAGTACTCCTGCCCTGGGCCGGGTTCATGCGCAGGAATGTATACAGCTAACACTGTTGCGTGCCTGATCGAGGCTATGGGTCTCTCTCTGCCAGGCAGCGGCACCATCCCTGCGGTCGACGCGAGGAGGCTGAGGCTGGCAAAGTACGCGGGCATGAAGATTATGGACCTGATCAGGTTGGGAATAACCCCCAAGAAGATCGTCACTGAGAAGTCTCTCCGGAATGCCATTGCGGTGGACGTCTCCATGGGCGGATCTACAAATGCCATACTCCACTTGATGGCGATTGCCAACGAGGCGGAGGTGCCACTGAAGCTTGAGACCTTCGACGAGATCAGCAATAAAACCCCTCAGCTGGTCAGCATGATGCCTGCTGGCGATATCCCCATGGAGGAGCTGGATAGGGCAGGAGGCATAATGGCATTGATGAAGCAGCTCCTGGAGATCGGCATCGTCGACCCTGCACCGATCAGCGTAACAGGCGAGAGCATAGGCAAGAGCATCATGAAGGCGAAGGTTGTCGGGAACACCATAAGGCCTCCGCTCAACCCGATAAGGCCGACAGGGACTTTGGCGATACTGCGGGGCAACCTCGCCCCTGACGGTGCGGTGATAAAGACGGCAGGGCTCAAGAGGCTGAGCTTTGAGGGCAAAGCGCTGGTATTCGACAGGGAGGAAGACGGGATAAGGGCTGCTGAAGAGGGCAAGATAACCGAAGGCACAGCTGTGGTGATAAGATACGAGGGGCCGAAGGGAGGGCCAGGGATGAGGGAGATGCTCCAGCTGACATCGATGCTCGTAGGAATGGGGATTGGCGAGAAGGTGGCGATGATTACAGACGGCAGGTTCTCAGGCGCGACCCATGGCATGATGGTGGGGCATGTGTCTCCGGAGGCTGCTGAAGGTGGGCCAATAGCAGTGATCAAGGACGGCGACTTGGTCAGGATAGACATCGAGAGGCGTCTTTTGGAGGTCGATCTGAGCAGCGGGGAGCTCGCTTCCAGGCTGTCAAAGTGGTCTCCGCCCGAGCCCAAGTACAGGAAGGGCGCATTCTACAGGTACAGCAGGATGGTGACCTCCGCATCCACAGGCGCCGTGCTAAAGTAGACGTCAAGCAGCAGTTTATTGCCTGATTCCCCTTTTTATCACTCCTTGCTTTCGTTTTTTGATCCTTATTTTCTCCGCATCTCAGTCATGCCTGAGTGCCACGACTGGATCCATCCTAGATCCCCTCCTTGCAGGATAAAATCCTGCAAGAAGTGCGACCGCGACGGCAAACAAGAGCACGAATACGGCGATGTCTGCCCGGACTATTGGCGTATATGAGAAGGCGGTTGCAGATCCGAACGAGCTCGCCGTTCGGCTCATTCCAGCAGAGAGGGCCACGGGTATGAGGTAAGAGATGCCCGTGCCGACCAAGAGGCCAAGTATGCCGCCTATGATACCCATTATGGTTGCCTCAGAGAGGAATATCAGCAGCACGTCATTGTTTGTGAAGCCCAGCGCCTTCAGTACGCCTATTTCGCGCGTCCTCTCGATGACCGAGACAAACATTATGTTCATTATGCCCAGTCCAGCGACGAATAGTGAGATGGCGGCAATCGCACCAAGGAGAACCGTGAGCTGCCCAGTTATCGTGGAGACTATCTGGGTAATTTGCTTCACGGTCAGTATGGTAAGCCGGGTCCCGTAGATCGCCTTTATGTTCTCCACCACGTAGTCGACCGAGTCGACATCAGTCGTCTTTACGAAAAGGGCGCTGTAGCTGCTCCTGCCGAGAAGAGCCATCGCTCCCTTGAGGGACATGAAGAGGCTGTCGTCGACAGAGACGAGCGTGGCGGTTCCATAGGGCTCGAGCACGCCGACCACTTGGACGGTCTTCTTCACGGGGTTCACGAGCCCGATCTCGACTGTTGTTGACTGCCCGACAACGACCATCGGGTAGGAGAGATCCTGAGGCTGCTTCACC
>JASFYK010000047.1 GCA_030055545.1 Thermoproteota archaeon
CGAGAACGCATAGTACATAATATGTCTGAGGACGAATTTAAGTCTATTAGATTGGCTGTTACCGTAACGATTCTCCTAAGCCATTCGTAGATGAGATGCAAAATTTGACAAAGAAAGAAAGAGTGCTCAGGACCTGTGCAAAATGGAACTGTGAAAAGATTTTCGGGGGCTAAGTAAGAAGAAATTGGTTAAAAATCAAACCAGCTCGATCTCGATGAAGACATCGTCAGGGACCTGGATACGCATCATCTGCCTCATGGTCCTGTCGTCGGCGTCGACGTCGATCAGGCGCTTGTGGATCCTCATCTCCCACTTGTCCCACGTCTTAGTCCCCTCGCCGCAAGGCGACTTCATCGTGGGGACCAAGAGCCTCTTGGTCGGCAACGGGACGGGGCCTGCGATCTTAACGCCAGTCTTCTCCGCGATCTTCCTGATCTGCGAGCATACGTCCTCCAGCTTGATGTAGTCGGTGCTGCTAAGCATTATCCTCGCTTTTTGTGGCATTATTATCAAGACTCCTCAAAAAAAGGGGTTTTATTTGCCAAGCGTCGCTGGCTTGACTTCGAGCACCACGCCCGCGGCAACGGTCCTGCCCATATCCCTGAGGGCGAACCTTCCGAGCGGAGGCAGCTCGTTGTACTTCTCTATCACCAGTGGCTTCGTGGGCTTGAAGGTAACGATTGCGCTGTCGCCCTGCTTGAGGAAGGTCGGCTTCTCCTCAATCACCGCACCGGTCTTGGGGTCGATCTTCTTCTCGAGCTCAAGGAACGTTGTTGCGACTGTCGCAGTGTGAACGTGGAGCACCGGAGTGTATCCCGCAGCGATGGCAGTCGGGTGGTAGAGCACGAAGATCCTTCCCTTGAAGGTATCGGCAACGGTTGGCGGCTTTGCGGTGTCACCGCACACATCGCCCCTGTGGACGTCGGTCTTGCCTACGCCTTTAACGTTGAATCCTATGTTGTCACCCGGGATCGCCTGGTCTATCTTGGTGTGGTGGGTCTCAATATCCTTGACCTCTCCGGACTTGTTGGCAGGCATGAAGACCACGGTGGTGTTCTTCTTCAGCACTCCGGTCTCAACCCTGCCGACGGGGACTGTGCCTACACCGGTGATCGTGTATACGTCCTGGATCGGTATCCTGAGCGGCTTGTCGATAGGCTTCTCTGGAGGCACGAACGTGTCGAGAGCCTCGAAGAGCGTCGGACCGGTGTACCATGGGGTATTCTTGCTCTGCTTGATGATGTTGTCGCCCTTCCATCCAGAGATCGGGATCGCTAGGATCTTGGATGTGTCGTACCCGATCATCTTCAGGAACTTCAGCACGCCGTCCTTGACCTCATTGAACCTTGCCTGGTCGTAGTTAACGGTCTGGTCGTCCATCTTGTTGACTGCAACGACTACCTGATTGACTCCCAAGGTCTTCGCTAGGAAGGCATGTTCCCTGGTCTGTCCGCCAGGTCCCATTCCGGCTTCGTACTCTCCCTTCTTTGCGGAGATCACTAGGATTGCTGCGTCGGCCTGCGAGGCACCTGTGATCATGTTCTTGACGAAGTCCCTGTGTCCAGGCGCGTCGATGATGGTGAAGAAGTACTTGGGGGTCTCAAACCTCCAGAAGGAGAGATCAATAGTCATGTCCCTTTCTCTCTCTTCCTTCAGCTTGTCACCCAACCAAGCGAACTTTGCGAACTCCTTGCCGGTCTTCTTTGCCTCTTCCTCTAGAGCGGCCAGGGTTCGATCATCAAGGCCGCCTGCCAAGAACAGCAGGTGTCCCACTAGCGTGCTCTTTCCGTTGTCTACGTGTCCCATGACAAGCAGATTCAGGTGTTCCTTTTTCTGGGATGACATTCATTATCGCCTCTCTCTAATACCTTGCTTTTGAAGGTTAAAAACTTTCAGTAATATATAAGTCTTAAGGAAAAATCAGGTGAAAAAAGCAGTGGAGTAAGCCCTAGGGCTTACCTTGCGGATATGGCTATCCGCTCTATCTCCTCGCGCTTCTGCACTGCATAGCTCTTCGGGTCACCGGATGCGGCGAGGATCAGCTCGTCCGCCAGGCACTCCTCAACGGGCTTGTTGCTCCCGAAGGAGGCGTTCCTTGCGGCGTCAGTTATGAACCTGAGTGCGAGGTCGACCCTCCTCTGTGGGGATGCGTCGACTGACTGCGGGTAAGAGACGCCTCCGTAGCTGATCCTGGTGACCTCCTCCCTCGGGGCCGAGTTCTCGACTGCCTTGACGAGGATTTGCACGGGGTTCTGCCCAGTCCTCAGGTTTATTATCTCGAAAGCTGCCGCCACGATGCTGGATGCGAGGATCTTCTTTCCTCCGTTCTTGCCCGGGCGCATCATCCGGTTGACGAGCCTCTCGACGATGTTTACCTTCGCCTTTCCGAACCTGCTGTGCTCGTGCCTCCCGCATGAGTGGGGAGCGATCACAGGGCTCAAGCACAGGTATGACTTGAGGCCGAGATCCTTGATCTCGATGTTCGAGAGGTCCCATTTGTTGAATACCTTTATTTCTGTCTGAGACATCCGCAGATCACCTTACAGGCTTCTGCTTCTTTCCGGTCATCAGGGCCTGCAGCGAGACCCCATTGATCTTGACTACCTTCCATCTGACTCCGGGCAGGTCTCCCAGAGATCCTCCCATAGGACCACCGATGCCCTCGACAATGACCTCGTCGTGCTCGTCAACGAAATTGAGAGCACCGTCTCCGGGCAAGAAGGCGGTTATCTGCTTCCCGTTCTTGATGAGCTGGATCCTCACGCACTTCCTCACTGCGCTGTTGGGCTGCCTGCTCTCGACCCCGACCTTCTCGAGGACGATCCCCCTAGCCTGCGGCGCGCCCTCAAGGGGGTCTGCCTTCACGTCTAGCCTGAGAGCCCTGCGCTTGTACTGCCTCAGGCTCCAGCGGAAGCTCTTCCGCTTCTCGGCCATCTTCCTGCCCGCGAGCAGACCCTTCGGCGACTTTGAACCTGCCATAGCATACACCTAGTGCGGATTTCAAAATGTACCTCAATTATTTAAGCATCACGGCTGGCCGACCGGTCATACGATATTTACGTTTTCAATGTCGAAGTGGCGCTTCATGAGAAGCCGGGTCTTGTTGATGTTCTTACCGTTCTTGCCGATAGCCATCCCCTTGTCCCTCGGGTCGACCGTCACGTGCGCCACAGTCTGGCCTTCGGAGTTCTTGGTTATCCGGACGCCCCTGACCTTTGCAGGCGAGAGGATGTTCTTCAGGTACTCCTCGGGAGTCTCGGCATACTCGACAATCTCCACAGCCCTCCCGATGACCTTCCTTGTCCTCTCTATGTTCGACCCGCTCTTGCCGATCGCGAGCCCCATGTCTCCTGGCCTGATAACGAAGATTATCCGGTTCTCCTCGTCGTCGACTATGCAGTCCTTGGCGATGGCGCCTGTTAGGTTCTCTAGGAGAGCGATGTAACGCATCTCGTCAGCGGTCAGCCTTATGTTCGGTATAGAATCATTCCTCCTCTGGCTTCAGTATTGAAGACTCCCCCGGCTCGATTATGCTCACAGTAGACACGGGGAAGGGCTTCCCGCAGAGCCCTCCGAGGTCCCAGCTCGATCCTGGGAAGTGGTGGACAGGGATCCCCTCGCCCGCCACTGCCCTGACCTTTGAAGAGATTTCCTCAGGGGCATTTGACGCCAAGACGAGAGCCTTGACCTTCTTCTTTGAGATCAGTTTGAGCGCTACCCTGTAGCCGGTCTCGACTTTCCCGGTTTTTATGGCTGTCTTCAATTCCTTGACGATGTCCATATCATGAACCCTCTTTTGAGAAGCGCATAAACAATTCGACTATTCCTGTACCTAGAGGTACTGGTTGGCCGACTATAACGTTTTCTGTCACTCCCTCCAGCGCATCCTCCTCTCCATGTGCAGCCGCATCCAATAAATGCTTTACGGTGACCTCGAACGCTGCCCTCGCGAGGACGCTCGACTTCTCGCCGCTGACGCCGTGCCTGCCTATCTGCCTGATCTTGCCTGTGGAGGTCATCAGATCGGCGACGAGTATCACATGGCGGATGTCGACGTCAAGGCCCTGCTGGTCGAGGACCTGGAAAGCCTCCCTGATTATGGCGTTCCTTGCCGCTTCTATGCCCAGGACCTCCGCGATCTCGGAGACGTTGTTCGTGTAGATCCTTGTGGTGTCTATGCCCTTGACGCCGAGGACTTGCGCGAGGTTGGAGCCGTCGGTGTGGAGTACGTACTCGTTGTCCTCTTTCTGTATCACAACCCTCTTGATTCCCTTGATCCCCTTGAGCCTGAGGTCAAGGATCCGCTCACGGAGGCGCTTGATCTTCTCCGGTGCCGTGGTCTCGGGGCTTATTATTATGCTGTTCCCCTCGATGGACACCCTGCCGACCTTCAGCTTCTCAATCGACTTGGCAATGAAATCGAGGTCGAGCCCTTTGTCCTCTGCCACCTCGGCGTCTATCTCGACTATGAATGAAGAGTTTATCATGTCGTATTCAATGCTCTTCGCGACGTTCTCGACTGCAATCCTCTCGATCCGTGCCACGACCTCCTTTGCCTTCTCTAGGCTTCCCCGGTGCTCCTCGTCCAGGTATAGGGTCATCGTTGGCGTGGAGGGGATGCGCCTGGCATCGACTATCTCTATGAGGCGCGGCAGACCGAGGGTTACGTTGAGTTCCCTGACTCCCGCGTAGTGGAATGTCCTCAGGGTCATCTGGGTTCCTGGCTCCCCGACAGACTGGGCTGCGACTGTGCCAGCAGCCTCGCCGGGCTCTATGAGTGCTTTGATGTAAGCACTGTTGATCTCTTCGACGATCCTCGTCAGCTGCTCGGCGGTCAGGTCCAGCCCAGAGGTCTTCTCCTTCAACTGTGCCACCAAGTTCTCCGGAAGGGAATACTTGGCCAACAGACCGTCCAAGAACTCGGCGTTGCCGCACTTCTGTGGGTTGGTCTGTTCAGGAGGTGGCTGTACGAGCTCCGCTCCGGCGTGTGCCTCTTTGGCCGGTCCTTCGATGTCCGTAGCCCCTTTTTCCTTGGCTCTCTTTGCCTTCTTCCCTTCGGACTTGGGCTTTGCCTTTCCTTTTGCCTTCTTCTCTTTCTCCTTGCCCTTGCCCGTTCCTGTCTGCGGTTCTGTACCTGTCGCCGTAGTCTCCTCAATTGGGCCTTCAGACGGTTCTTCTGCCATATCAGCTACCTCCTGCCTTCACGACTCTCTCAATGATCTTCTCGACGTTCACTGCCTTGCCGTGGTCGCTCTTAGCGGGATCTACCCCGTCCTCCCCGTACCTGAACTGGATGATCGATCCATCTGTGCCTCTCACAGTCAGGTCGTACTCGACGCGCACGTCCTGCAGGGCGTTTATCAGCCTCCTCTGCATGTAGCCGCTCTGGCTTGTCCTGACGGCCGTGTCGACCAGCCCTTCCCTGCCTCCCATCGCATGGAAGAAGAACTCAATCGGGTTGAGCTTGTCCTTGTAGCTGCTGTAGACGAAGCCATGGGCCTCCGCCCCGAGGTCGCCAGGCTTGAAGTGGGGAAGGGTCCTGTTCATGTACCCCCTCATGATCCTCTCGCCTCGGACCGACTGCTGCCCTACGCATGCGACCATGTGAGCGAGGTTCATCAGGCTTCCCCTCGCGCCGGTCCTCGCCATGAGGAGCGCAGTGTTCGATTCCTTCAGGTACTGGCTCGCGATCTCCCCTGCGAGTTCCCTGGCCTCCTCGAGCTCCTGCATGATCTTGGTCTCGAGCGTCTCCTCGAGGGTCCTGCCGGCGAGGCGCTCCAAGAGTCCCTGGTTGTAGATGTCTATGAGCTCGGATACCTTAGCCTCCGCCTGCCTGATGACCTCGAGGACCTTCCTTTTTGCGTCAGCGGGGAGCTCCTCGTCGTCGAGACCGATCGTAAGGCCCCGGCTGTCGATGTACGCGAGGAAGAGCTTGAATGCCTTGTCTATGTAGTCCCTGCCCGCGTCGGTGCCGTAGTCCTTGATCAGTCTGTGGAGTACGCTCTCGGGCTGTCCTGCCCCGATCGACTTCTTGTCTATGACTCCCTTTATGAGCTTCCCGTCCCTTATCACGACGTACGCGTCGTTCTCGCACTCCTCCTTCTTGCAGGTCGGGCACTTTAGGCAGACGTTGGACTTGAGGGAGTAGTTGAACCCTTCTGGGAAGAAGAGGCTCGCCAGCTGCTTTCCGGTCCAGAGCTCCTTCGGCTCGCTTATCGCGGGCGGTGGGAGCTCGCCGGAGTAGCCTGCCCTCGCGAGGAGCTGCGATGCCTCCTCCCTTGTGAGCAGGGTCTCCTTCCTAGTGAGCATGTAAGCGCCCGAGATGTAGTCCTGTATTCCGCCCATGATCGGCCCCCCGTATCTGGGGGAGAGTATCTGCTCCTGGACGAGCATCAGGACGCCTGCCTCAGCCCTCGCCTCCTCGCTCTGAGGTACGTGCAGGTTCATCTCGTCCCCGTCAAAGTCAGCGTTGTAGGGCGGGCAGACGCAGAGGTTAAGCCTGAAGGTCTTGTACGGCAGGACCCTTACCTTGTGAGCCATTATGGACATCCTGTGGAGCGACGGCTGCCTGTTGAAGAGGACGATGTCGCCGTCCTTCAGGTGGCGCTCGACGACGTATCCGATCTCGACTGCGTCCGCTATTGCCTTCCTGTCCTTCGGGAACCTGAGGTCGATCCTCCTTCCGTCCGGCCTGATTATGTAGTTCGCTCCGGGGTGTGTGTCCGGGCCGTTCTCGATTAGGCGCTTCACCTGCTCGATGTTATAGGAGTTTATCCTTTCGGGTATCGTCAGAAGCTTCGCAACGTCTATCGGGACCCCCACCTCGTTGATGCTGATTATCGGGTCTGGGGAGATCACGGTCCTGGCGGAGAAGTCGACGCGCTTGCCCGAGAGGTTCGACCTGAACCTGCCCTCCTTGCCCTTGAGCCTCTGCGCCAAGGTCCGCAGCGGCCTTCCGGACCTGTGGCGCGCTGGCGGGATTCCCGAGGTCTCGTTGTCGAAGTAGGTCGTCACATGGTACTGGAGCAGCTCCCAAAGGTCCTCGATGATTAGCTGCGGGGCCCCGGCATCGACGTTGTCCTTGAGGCGCTCGTTGATCCTTATGATGTCGACAAGCTTGTGCGTCAGGTCGTCCTCGGATCTGATTCCAGACTCGAGTGTGATGGAGGGGCGGACGGCTGAGGGCGGGACGGGAAGCACTGTCAGGACCATCCACTCGGGCCTT
>JASFYK010000048.1 GCA_030055545.1 Thermoproteota archaeon
AGAAGGGGTCACTTCATGAGGATGGCGTTCAGCACACCGTCCTGACCCGGCCTGGAAGATACCCTTGCTTCTCCCAGTTCAGTCTCTATAATAGCGCCCTTAGTGATGACGCCCCTTCTAGAATAATCGACATTCGAAGGGTTCGACTTCACCTTGGTTATCCTGACCTTCTTGGCAACGTTCGTTTTCGGATCTATCACGTTTGCATATACTGCCTCGTCCAGCCTCAGTTTGGCTTTCCCGCCATAGCTCCTTGAGATGTTCTTCACGTCTTCGCCAGTACCGAGAGACGTCTCGGTTGGAGCAGAACCAAGCTCATATTTGCGCTTCTCCCTGAAGTGGTGAAGCGTGCCGCCCGTGGGCTTTCGCCTATCCCTGCCCTGATAGTAACTCATCGATATCCCTCATTCTTAAGACACCCATACCAAAAAGGCATACAAATATAAGTTTTTTGAAGTTTACCAAAGAGGGGCGAGCCTTTTGAAGGACTTGATACAGCTGAGCCAAGGCGCTGGCGGAAAGCTCATGGACGAGCTCATAAAGAGGGTAATAATAGGCAACATAAGCAGGAGAAAGGTAGGAGATGGCATAGGGCTCGACGAGTTCGACGACGGCGCAACCATACCATACGGCGGGGTCCAGATCGCAGTTTCCTCTGACGGACACATCGTCGATCCTCCGTTCTTCCCAGGCGGGGATATTGGAAAGCTCGCGGTATGCGGGGCGATAAACGACCTTGCAATGATCGGAGCCAAGCCGCTCGCATTGACGGATACGGTTATTGTGGAGGAGGGATATCCAGTCGAGGACCTCACGAAAATAGTCAGATCGATGAACGAGACCGCAGAACGGACTGGTACTGCAATTGTACATGGTGACTTCAAGGTCATGCCTAAGGGGAAGCTTGACAAGATCGTGATATCAACGACTGGAATAGGGATAGTCGAAGGCGATCCGATACTGGACTCAGGGCTCAAGGAAGGGGATGCCATTATCGTCACCGGTCCGATAGGGGATCATGGGATCGCAATAGCGTCCCTCAGGAGCGGACTCAGCTTCAGCACATCAGTAATTTCGGACGTCGCCCCACTTTGGGAGGTCATGCGCACAGCCATGTCAGCAGGAAGTGTGACTGCTGCCAAGGATCCTACGAGGGGCGGAGTGGCCATGGCACTTAACGAAATGGCCGAGAGATCAGGGGTCAGCATATGGATCAGGGAGGAGGACATCCCAATAAGGCAGGAAGTCATTGGAGCTTGTGAGATGCTCGGTCTCGACCCGTTGGAGCTCACCTGCGAGGGTAGGGCGATTATAGGGGTTGGAAGCGAAAGCGCGGAGGGCGTGCTTCAGGCGATTAGGAGGGTGCCTGAGGGGAAAGACGCGAGGATAGTCGGAACTGTACGCGGTGAGAGACCAGGCTATGTGATAATGGAGACTTCGGCAGGAGGGAAGAGGATAGTGAACCCACCTCTGGGGGAGCCGACCCCTAGGATCTGCTGACCGCTGCCGATCCGGAATTAGCCCAAAGGCCTTTTTTGTTTTGTTTCGATGAAATACATCTCTTCGTTCAGTCTCGGGATCATTGCCATCAGTACAGCAATTTCTGAAAGCCTGACACGGTCCAAGGCACCTTTCGAAAAGTACCCTATCGCCCCCTGCCTCCTCCCGAGACCCTCGATCCCCGTCAGTTCATCCATCACTTTCCCTACCTCAGATTTGGTTGAGAGGACCCGCAGCACCACTTCGGCAGGGTATTCGAAGGATGGGCCCCCACCGATCGTAACCCTCCCGTGCCTGTCAGCTATGGCAGCATACTGCTGATCCATCCAGCCAGATAGCGAATATGGCACCGGGGAGAGCCCCGCCTCTATGCCTACCCCCATCTCCGCACTTTCCTCCTGCTCCAGCGCCCTCTTAGCCCTCCCTATGGCGCCTCGGATTGTCTCGTCAATGCCCATCGGCTGAGGCGGGACAATGGATGAGACCTCCTTAATGATAACCTCCACCCGAGGCAGGAATAGGGAGAATACGTTCTTCACCGCCTGCGCCTTGACTGGGTTTGAGGACCCAACTGCTACTATCAACTGCATCACCAGAGATAATCATAAAAGGGGAACAGATAAGAATGCTTCTAACAGGTGCGGTCAAGTGGATCACAGGCGCAGAATCAACGAACTTGTCTCAGGCATCGAGGGGATGGGGCTCGATGGCGCAATAATATTCGGCCCCGAGAATATCCACTATTTGACGGGGGCGCCGTTTGTCAGGGGGAGCTATGGCAAGCTCCTATTTGTCAACAAAGATGGGGAAGCATCGCTGATTGTGAGCGATCTGGATTATCAGGAGGTCAGCGACACGGTCAATTCGGCAGAGATAGTCAAGACCGACTTCATGGAGAAGCCCCTCGACAGGCTCAGGAAGATTGTGAAGGATTCCCCAAGACTGGGCTTCGAGGACGGGGTAATCAGTGCTGCGTTGAAGGAAAAGATCGCCGGAGAGTTCAAACTGGAACCGCTCCGCGGGCTCGTAGAAAGGATGAGGGAAAGGAAAGACGCTGAGGAGATTGCGGTCATTGAGAAAGCGCAGTCAATCAACGACAGGGCGCTCGAAAAGGCGATAAACAACATGAAGGAAGGGATGAGCGAACTTGAGATAGCGGCGGAGCTTGAATACTACCTGAGGAAAGAGGGTGAGGAATCGTTCGCCTTCGAAACTATAGTTGCTTCAGGACCTAGAGGAGTTTATCCCCACGGGATGCCCAGCACGAGAAAGCCTTCCAAGGGAGATTCGGTCGTGATAGACTTTGGGGCTAAGTATGGCGGATACTGCTCAGACATGACAAGGACGCTCTTCTTTGGCAATCCCGACGCAGATGCCAGGAGAGCGTATGAAGCAGTCAGAGAGGCTCAGGAGAAGGCTATCGAGAACGTCAGTGATGGAGTCTCAGGCAAGGAGGTCGATGCGGTGGCCCGGGGAATACTAGATCGCCTTGGCCTCGGAAAGTATTTTGTGCACGGGCTCGGACATGGAGTGGGAATTGAGATCCATGAGGCGCCTGTTGTCGGACCTTCGAATGAGAATCCGCTGGTGCCAGGCAACGTGATTACAATTGAGCCTGGAGCCTACATCCCCGGGAGGTTTGGGATAAGGATAGAGGACCTTTTGGTCGTAGAGAAGGGTGGAAAGAGGGATCTGACCAAATTCCCTAGGGACCTCCTCGTAATTTAAAACATCTCACGTCATAAACGTAAGGACGTATCAAAAACCAAAACAAAATAAATAGATCGCTATAATACATTCCCGTCCTGATCAAACGAACCGGGGGTTGTCCGTAGGATGAAAGCCTCAAGTGGATTACATGCGATAAGGGGGTGGGTTGTCAACTGGATCTACAAGTACTATGAGAAGAGGCTTTCAAACAGCGTAAAGGATGGGCAGATCCCTAGGCATGTAGGCCTCATTCTCGACGGGAACCGACGCTGGGCGAGGGAGTTGGGCCTCGATCCCACTCTCGGGCATCAGTACGGGTTCGAGAAGCTTAAGGAGGTCCTTCAATGGTGCTGGGAGATTGGCATCAAAACGGTGACTGTATACGCGCTCTCGACCGAGAACCTCAGCAGGCCCAGGGAGGAGGTCGATGCTTTAATCGGCTTGGCGGAAAAGGCATTCAACGATGTAATCGAGAGCAAGGAGATCCACGAGAGGAAGGTCAGGATCAAAGCCCTCGGTAGACTCCACCTCCTCAAGGAGTCGTTGAGGGAGGCCATCCGCAGGGCAGAAGAGAGCACCAAGGGCTACAGCGACCGAAGGCTGAACGTCGCGATAGCCTACGGAGGCAGGGCCGAAATACTCGACGCAGCAAGGAAGATACTTGCGGACGTCATAAACGGGGATCTGGAGGTGGGCGAGATAAACGAAGACACGTTTGCAAGGTACCTGTACACAGCAGAGGACCCGGACCCAGATCTGATCATAAGAACCTCCGGGGAAGAGAGGTTGAGCGGTTTCCTCCTGTGGCAAAGCGCATATTCCGAGTTCTATTTTATGGACGTCTATTGGCCCGAACTGAGGAAGATAGATCTCTTAAGAGCAATAAGGACCTACCAAAGGAGACAAAGAAGATTCGGAATCTGAGTCTAGAATTCAAAAAAACAAGTAAAGTGAAATTGATGGGTTATAAAAAGGCTGGATTCAAGAATCTTCTATTACTGTGACCAATAATTTCGCCTGATCCAAGAATACTGTAGCCCCTTCCGGAAGGTCATCGACTGGAAACATCCAAGTTTTAACAATCCCGTTTTCGTCTATAAAGTCCATGCAGTTTTCACCAGAAATAGTGAAGATCCAAGTTTTAGTCTGTTGACTCCCAGAAATGGTTCCTAGGATTTGCCAATGCTTGTCGGACGGATTCGACGGGCTATAATTGAAGACGTTGAACCAGTATGAGGTATTTGAAGGGAAGATTCCGGTTACTGAGAATATCATCTTGGTTACATTTGCATAGTCTTGAATATGCTGGCTCAAATCATACATAATCACGGTGTCGATCCCGTAGGTGTATTTCTGACCTAGCACCAAAGCAAAATAATTATATTTAATATTTAAATTTCCAGAGGTTTTAGCGGTTATGTTAATTCTTACATTCCAAGATCCGTCATCAGAAACTAGCGAATCCATTTTCATAGGAATGGAAAAGTTGTACTCGCCGCCATAGGCAGAGTTGTCCATGTTTATACTTTCCCAATAACCATTGCCATCTGTCGAAGTCGAATAAGAACCTTTTGTCCAGTTGAAGAATTCAACAGTAACGTTAACAGGAAAGTTGCCACTTTGGAGGCTGACGCTGAAGTCAAGTCTAAATCTGTCGAAATTGGGGTTTTGGACTGCGCCATTAAATATCGTTGAGCTCATTATTGAGTCGGGCAGTTTATTGGTTACTACATGGAGAAATTTATTGTCATATTTTAGTAGTGCATCGATTCCTAAAGTTTTTGGACCCTCCAGAGTCTCTCCATTCAAGTCATAGTAAAGTGCTGCAAAAGAATCGTTATAGCCCAAGAATCCAAACTCCTTTGAAGGTATCGAGTAAAAATCTCCGTCAATCCTTAGCAAGCTTTGATTGTAAACAAGGGGATTTGTAATCAGCACACCATTGACGCTTATATTTGACACCCTAAAAACATACTCATGCATGTAAGGCTCTGGAGGCGGGAGTGCATCATTAACGAAAGGATTTCCAAGGACTTTTGAAATTATCTTGTTCCCCCTATCAGTTACTCCGGTTATTTCATACCAGTTCCATACATCCATTCCGGCTGCGTCAACAATAACATCAACAACTTCATTTACTCCCTCTGTCTTGTCGACAGGCACAACAGCAACAATTCTTCCCATATAGTCCTTAATGTAAAGCCTGTCTATAACCGAATTAACGCTGCCCCTGTTGAGTACATGAATGTAGATGGTTTTGTCCTCGGCTACGGCGACCTGAACTATCCTTAGATCCTCCAATATACGGTTTGCCTCGGTCGAGGAGTCTACAGAAATCACGCTAGATGAAACTATAGCTAATACTATTGCCGCTGCACCGACTGCCACAACCACCATTAATATCGTGGCGATTAAGGGGGAAACTCCCTTGGATTTTGATTTCAATTTTGAGATCTCCAATTACTGTTTAACACTTGCATCATATAAACATGATGTATGACACTTATACAGTTGTCTAATGTTGCAGTATGATGGGTTGAAGCAACATTTATATTGCCATGATATAGGGTTTTGGTGGAAGAATAACTAAGAGAATAATGATCGGATAAAACAACTCATGATCGAAATGGTTTTCTCAAAGCAAACTAGAAGACATTTAGATAAGGCGAATTGACGGCATGAAGCCTCAATCCGAGAAGTTGGACCATCAGACGGGACCTTCAAAAGGAACGATAGGGCGGTACGTAAAGAGCTGCATGAACGCCGACAGTGGATACGCATTCACAAGGGGGGTTGACTCTAATGCGCAGGACACGTATTTCGCCCTGGCTACGATGGCAATACTGGGCATGGAGGTCAGGAAAAAGGAGCAGACCAAAGCCTGGCTTAGGTCGTATCCCGTAAATGACATACGATCCCTATATTACGTCACATTTTCCCTGTCGATGCTCAACGAAGAGCCACCTGGGTGCAGCCACGAGATCCTGGCATCATTCCGCCTGAATCAGGATTCGCTGTATGTCGGGCTGTCCGAATTCGAGTCGCTTTTCATGTACTCGTGCCTTGTAAAGAGGCTCGACAGGCAAATGGAAACGGATGGCATTCTGCGGTTCCTCTTAAAGTTCCGGAATCGTGACGGAGGGTTTGGAGGAAACAGTCATTCGAATCTGGTTGCGACATACCATGCAGTTTCAGCGCTCGACAACCTTGGCTTCGACGTGGATGGGCTCAACTCGACCAAAGATTTTGTCAGGGCGTGTGAGAGAACGCAAGGCGGTTTTGATTTGGTACCCAACGCCCACATCTCTTATTTGGATGGCACCTACGCAGGCATCGAGCTCCTAGAGATCTTTGGATTGAGACCTAGATACCCCCAAGAGTGCATCAGGAGCATTACTGAAGCTTTTCGCTTCAACGGCGGTTTCGCGAGGACTAGGATCGGGATCCCAACGCTAGAGAACACCTTTTATGCGGTCTCAAGCTTAATGAAGCTGGACTATTTC
The DNA here is from genome assembly GCA_030055545.1 of Thermoproteota archaeon. Classification (GTDB taxonomy): domain Archaea; phylum Thermoproteota; class Methanomethylicia; order Methanomethylicales; family Methanomethylicaceae; genus Methanosuratincola. The sequence goes on from JASFYK010000048.1 coordinate 6,714, forward strand.
TGAGCGCGCAGGGTTCAGCGCAAGGAGAAAGCCTAAGCTCCTGCAGCCGCGAAGGGCTTCATATTCACTTTTGCTTCTTTCCCATCCGCGAGAGAATGCCGCGAGTCCCACAGCAATGCAAACATGCCTATGGCTGCACCGATCCCAAAAACCAATTACAACAGGTGCTCTTCGCCAAGCTGTTTTGTTGGGGCGAAGGGGTTTGTTTTCATGCTTTATGCAATAAAGGCAAAGTGGGGGCGACTGCAGCCCCAATAAACACCTAAAGACGGGGAGAGGAGAAAGTGTAGCAGATACAGCTTGTCTCTGTCCACTT
>JASFYK010000049.1 GCA_030055545.1 Thermoproteota archaeon
ACTTAGCCTGCCCCCTCACGTTCATCCGCAAGTGGAGGTCTGCAGTGGCCTCGATCGTCGGGGGCTTCGGAAGGGAGACCTCATACCCTATTACTGTGAACTCCTTCAGGCTGTCTGGCACGTTCGGTATGGGGAGTGTGTAGGTCCCCTTGAGCACGGGGAATGCACCTATACAATGGCCAACCTTCATGAACTTATTCAATAGCTCTTCCCTTACCTCCAAGACGACGTCGTATCCTCCCGTTTGCATCAGTCCCCGCCCCCGAGCGACTTCTCGCACCTGCCTGTCTTCTTGTCAATGCGCACGTGTATCTTCAATGGCTTCCCTTCCAACACGCGTTTCAGGTACCAATTCTTGGCTTCTGGTCTCTTCGTGACGATCTCCTTCAGGTTCGCCCTCACCTTCGAGTTCAGTCTCTCCATAACTTTGTTCCTGAAGGCGCTGTCTAACTTGATTCCCTCCTTCTGTAGGGTTCCACTGAAATCCTTTTTCAGACGCTCCTCCAGAGAAGGGTCGCTTGCCATGCGCTTCCTGATTTGTTCCAACTCAGGCAAATCTAATCCAGAGAAAGCACTTTTTTCGATTTTTGTTTTTTTCAATACAAACACTACCAAAAAATTCTAATTAAGGATTAACAAGAATATTATTTAAGTATTCCCGTTGTACAAATGAACAAAGCACATAGAGGCTGAATAAATTATGAAGCACTTTCACTAGGACACAGGGATCTTCCTTGTCTTCTGATCCCCTGACGCCTTCTATTAACAAATTCGATCCTTCGTACGTTTGAGGGAATCCGTGAAAAGGAGACCTACAAAAACAAAAGAAATAAAATAAATAAAAAGCGGGTGCCTTTACCAGGCACTCGACGGATCCTGCTTCAGCTTGGCCACTAGATCTTTCGTCACGCCCACCGCCGCTGAAGCATCGTGGGGTCTCGCGTCTGCACCTATCGATAGTGCCCACTCCTCAGTGACTGGGCCGCCTCCGACGATTATCTTGACCTTGTTCCTGACCCCTGCTTGGGCGAACATGTCAATCACTTTCTTCATCGCCGGCATTGTTGTGCTCATCAGTGCAGACATCCCGACGACCTCTGCTCTGTTGTCCTTTGCAGTCTCTAAGAACTTTGCTAGCGGCACATCCTTGCCGAGGTCAATCACGTTGAATCCAGCTGCGCTGAGCATGATTTTGACCAAGTTCTTCCCTATGTCGTGGATGTCTCCTTCGACCACTCCGAGAACCACCTTCGCAGGCACTGCAGTCTTGTCCGCCTTCATGTGCGGTGTAAGCACTTCCACAGCCGCATTCAGCGCATTCGCAGAACATAGGACTTCAGGCACGAAGTACTCCTTCTTCTCGTACTTCTGGTTCACAACGCTCATAGCGTCGCCGCCGTATTTCGTAACGAGCTCATATGCGTCTAGTTTCGCTGCGACAGCCTCGTTTGCCCACTTGGCAGCCGCTATCTCGTCCCCATCGACTATGGCCTTCACAAATCCGTTTATGATTTCCTCTCTTGTTGCCATCTCCAACACCTCACACATAAACCATGCATCTTGCTACTTCGACCATTGCCTTGAAGTTGGCAGTCGGAGTTCTCGGGGGTATGCCGCAGGATGGCATAAGCACATCGACGCCCTTCCTGATCGCGTCAATCGCCGCCTCCCTGACCTTCTGGGGCGTGCCGAAGAGCAGTGCGGTAATGGTTGGTACGCCTCCAACTATGGCTATCTTGTCGCCCACGACAGCCTTTGCAAACGCTGGGTCAACCTGGGCATCAATCGAGAATGCGTCGAACCCGGTGTCAGCAATATAGGGCAGATACGCCGAAGTGTTTCCGCAGATGTGTAGCACTACCGGTGCCCCGATCTTCCTCGCCATGTTCTGGTAGACTGGAACCATTACGTCCCTGAAGAACTGCGGAGACAGGATGTCCGAGGTCGCAGAGGGGTCTGCGATGCAGACCACATCGGCGCCGCTCTGGAGTGCCTTCTTGCAGTCGTCAATGTTCATCTCGGATATGTGCATCAGAGCCTCCTTGACCTCCTCAAGCGGCCTCTTCTTGGTCCATATGCAGAACTTCTCAATGCCGAAGATGTGCCCGGCAACCGTGAACGGCCCGGTGACTTGGTTGATCACGGGCAGGTAGTCGCCGTACTCCCTCCTGAGCATCTCCTCAACCTTGTGCTTGAGCGGGAACCTGCCGGTCTCAACAATGTTCTCCGGAATCTTGAGGTCCTTCAGGTCGTTGAAGGCATGCGTCTCGACGCTGGGATGCCTGTCAATCCTTCCCCAGTTGATTTTGCATCCGAACGCCTCTGCTTCGACGCAGAGATCAAAAGGCAGTTTGAAACCCTCTAGCCCTATTACCTCCCAGGCAGCGGCTGCGAGCTTGAAAGCAAGCTGCGGATCCCTGTTTGCCTCAGGGAACGGTGCATTCACCGCATTCATCTGTTCGACCGTTGCTGTGGTCAGAGTGTCCATGCAGCTTATCCTGTCCGCCCGCTTTTTGTTGCCCGTGACGCATAGAAGGGCACGTTTACGCGGCGTCATTTCGGCCATATAATCACCTTCCGCTTTTTATCTTGATGCTTTTATATAAAGAATTTCTAGGATGGCTAATCCGTCCTTTATTTTAGGGTTTTTAAGTGGATCCCTTTCCGCCCCCCTCCCCAACACGAAGAAGTTATAAAACAGCCTTGGTTGCACAATACTAGCGGAGTAGGAAGGTTTTGAGGATCTCGAGAGTTGGGATTGTAGCCAAGCCGGATTCTGAGGAGGCTGCAAGGGTAGCCTTGGAAGTTGGGCGTTTTCTTTCATCGAAGGGGATCGAGGTGATCCACTCTAGAGAGATGCCAAACGTGGTCGATTCCGAGCTGAGGTTATCCGAGTCGATGTCTGCCGACCTGGTTGTAGTTGTGGGCGGAGACGGCACAATAATGCGGACTGCCCAAAGAGTGGGATCGACACCAATACTGGGCATAAAGGTGGGGGCGCTGGGCTTCCTATGCGAGACTGTCCCAGAAGAGGCAGCCAACACGCTATCCCGAGTCTTGGAAGGCAAGACCTATCTCGAATACAAGACTAGGCTCTCAGTCGTCTTCAAGGGGCGCCCGCTCCCTGATGCATTGAACGAGGTGCTCTTAACCTCCGCGAAACCCTCGAAGATAATCCGCTTTTCAGTCTCTGCAAATGGCAAGCGCATCCATCGTGGGATGGCTGACGGCGTAATTGTGTCCACGACTACCGGTGCGACCGCCTATGCCCTTTCTGCCGGGGGGCCGCTCATCGATCCTGATTTAGACGTAATTGAGCTGGTCTTCGTATGTCCTCTCCATCATGGGGTGCGACCTGTTATCCTTCCCCCCTCTACAAAGGTCGAGGTCAGTCTATTGCCGGGTTCATCCAGCGGACTGCTTGTCTTGGACGGTCAGACCTCTGTCGATATAGGAGAGGGCGACCAAGTCATTGTGGAGAAGTCCATGTCGCCAGCAGTCTTCCTTAGGACCGCTCCTCCTGACTTCTATGAAAAGGTAAGGAAATCGCTGAATATGGGGTTTGAGGCGTAGTGGGCTCCAAGACCTACGTGCTCGACACGTCCGCAATAATCTACGGCTTCAACCCGCGCCTAGTCGAGGGGACGCACTACATCACACCGGGTGTCGAGGCGGAGCTTTATGCTGGGAGGACGAGATCCGTGACGGAGGTCTCAATCACTAGCGGGCGCCTGAAAGTCAGGGCACCGAGACCTGAGTTCGTGACAGTCGTAAAGACCCGCGCCTCCTCGACCGGGGACCTTACCGTGCTATCCGAAACCGATCTCGAGGTCGTCGCACTGGCTCTCGAGCTGGACAGCGAAGGCGAGAGCGTAATTGTCGTCAGCGACGACTACAGCCTGCAGAACCTCTGCACACTCCTGTCGATCAGCTTCAAGCCGATGGTCACAAAGGGAATTTCCGAGGAGTTCTGGTGGTTCCTTTACTGCCCTGCGTGCGGCGCCACATACGACCAGTCCAAGAAGCTAACTTCCTGCAGAGTATGTGGGCACGCATTGAAGAGGAAGGTTTACAGCAAAAGGAAGATCACCGGACCCTTCTGAGCTTCGCAATGAAGTAGCCCGGGGCTTCGCAGACATCGGGGTCAAACCTGATACACTCCCTGAATCCCGTTCCGGATCCAGCCCCGCTCACTCTGAAGTGCGGGTCCTCAGGCTCAAGCCCCAGCTCATCGACCGCAAACCTGACCATGTCCTCATTCTCTTGGAGCGTCAGCGTGCACGTCGAGTACACGATTATCCCTTCGGGTTTCACTATCCTTGCTGCCGTCCTAAGGAACTGCTTCTGGAATGCTGCTGACGAGAAGACCTCTGCTGCAACCGCCTCCTCATAGAGTTTCGGCCTGACGCCGAGGGCTGTGCATGGCGGGTCGACGAGCACCCTATCCGCCCTCAACGTCGGGAAGTCCTTGTCCAGAAATCTTGAATCGGCCCTTTCAACTACAACCGATCTGATCCCGAGGCGTTCGAGCTCCTTCTTCATCTTCTCAATCCTTTTCGGCGAATGCTCAAAAGCGAGCACCTTCCCCCTGTCGCACTGCAGCTGGGCTATGTGTGCCGCCTTCCCTCCTGGCGCTGCACACATGTCGACTATTGTCTCTCCTGGCTGGGGATCTAGTACCCTCGAAGTCAATATTGCAGGTAGGCTCTGTTCTTGGAGCTTCCCTTCTGAGAATAAATGGGTCTCCCTTATAGGCGGCAGTTTGTATTTGCTCTGGACTGTGGCAACTGCGATTCCATCTGTGCCCCTCATCCCAGAATGGATCTTGGAAACTCCTGCCCCGACCAAGTGCCCCCGAGGGTCTTCGATCCTTACTGAATCGCCCACCTTGACCCTCTGCATCCTCATCACGCCTGGTAGATACAGGTTGCTCCCGAGCATGACGCTCTCGGCTGCATGTTTCTTAGCAGTGATCGAATTGCCTGAGGCGTCGACCTCGAAAGGCCCTTCCACAGAGATCATTGCTGCCTCCTCGATCGATTCGTGAATCCTGCATTCCGCCCCGATTCCATTGAAATAGTCAATGACCTCGTACCCGTCGCCCCTTAGGGTGTTGACCCTGACTGCATACCTTCTCGGTGGAGCGCCAAGGCTCTCTAGTACTGCTTTGACCCTTGGACCATAAACCTCTGAAAGCAGTGCCAGAAGCCCCTCTGAATAGTGCTCCCCGCAAATCTTGCATGCCAAGGGTCTTCCCCGGGTATCCAGAGGAGAACAGTTATTTTAGTGTGACCTCGATCAACTCCCTGTGCAGCCTATGCCACTTGGTATTCTATCAAGAAAGGAGGATGGGTTCAGCACTGAACGGCTGATCTCGCTCGCGAAATCGCGCCTCGAGGAGGGATCCTACGGTGCCCTCATCACTTTCGTCGGCACCGTGAGGGGGACTTCCCGCGGGGGATCGAGGGTGGTTCGACTCGAGTATGAGGCATACGAGGAGTCGGCGAAAGAATCCCTGCAGAGGATAGCAGATGACATATCTAAGATTGATGGTGTCAGGGACGTGATCATATGCCACCGATACGGCGCATTCGCCCCCGGGGAGGAGGTTCTCTTCGTTGCAGTCGCTTCCGAGAGGAGCTCACCAGGCTTCGAGGCTATACGCGAGGCCGTGTACCGGGTGAAACACGAGGTGCCCATCTGGAAGAAGGAGTGGACAGCTGACGGGAGCTACTGGGTAGGGGCTGAAGGGGCATAGCCCCGCAGTACATGAGGTCAGCAGGATTTTGAATCTATCGGTGAGGCAATAGTGCCTAAAGCCCGATTCCCAAGATCCCCTCGACCGCGTCGAAAATTCTCCAGGCTCCGGTGAAATCCTTGTCCTTTCCTTCCGTCATATCCCATGCTAGCCTCTCCGCGATGGTGAGTGCCTCCCCCGTCCTCAGATCGTCGTCGAGGCTGCCGAAGAACATGTCAGCATAGTCCTTGACGCAAACGCTCATCTGCCCCTCGCCCCTGCCCCTCCTGGCAATTCTGGCGCCATCCCTCAAGGTCTGCAGCCTCCTCTCCGCGCCCTCTAGCCCCGCCTCCGAATAGTCGATCTTCTCACGGTAGTGCTTCTGAAGTAGGAATGTCCTGACTGTGCTTCCAGAAAACCTCTCCAAGACGTCCCTGATGTATACTGAATGTCCCAATGACTTGGACATCTTGTCGCCGCCCATTAGCACGAAGTTGTTGTGCATCCAATACCTCGCGAGAACCTTCCCGAACATCGCCCTTGACAGCAGCGCTTCGCACTCGTGGTGCGGATATATGAGGTCTATCCCTCCCCAGTGGACGTCGAACCCGGGTCCAAGCGAATCCGTTGACATCACCACGCACTGTATGTGCCAGCCTGGTCTACCCCTGCCCAAGGGAGAGTCCCAGGTCTCCTCCCCCTCCTTCCCCTGCCTCCACAGCGTAAAATCGAAGGGGCCTTTCTTTGAGCCGGATTCTATCTTGTCTGTGACCGCCTCCTGGACTTCAGAGACTAGCTCTCCGAACCCTCCCGCCTTCTGGACGTCGAAGTATATCGCTCCCCCGGACCTGTAGGCGAAGCCTAGCCCGAGCAGCCTTGCCGTTTCCTCTGCAATCCTCGGGACGAATTCCGATACTTTTGTGTAAACAGTCGCCCTTTTTATGCCGAGCGAGTCCATGTCTTTGAAATACTCTTGGATAAAGTATTCTGCGATCTCCCTTGTGGTCTTCCTCTGGGCGACCGCGCGCTCAGTTATCTTGTCGTCTATGTCAGTAAAATTCTGCACGTGTACGAAGACATAGCCGAGCGCCTCAAGGTACCTCCTGAACACGTCGAAGTTTATGTACGTCCTGGCGTGT
>JASFYK010000004.1:0-1685 GCA_030055545.1 Thermoproteota archaeon
AGTGTTGCAATCCGACCTTTCGGATCTGTGTGGGACAGGAGCCCATCGATAGTACAGCTCAAGGGTGTATCGGCGAAAGTGGCGGCAAGGCAGCACGGCGGTCAAGAAACGCTTATTAATAGCCTGAAAATACTCTGCACTGTAACCTTTATGGTTATAAAATAGTTAGCATTGCAAAGAAATATGCGCAGAACAGGCAGGAGGTATGGACATGACGATTAAGGTCGCGATAATTGGGGTCGGCAACTGCGCTAGTGCACTGATCCAAGGCACTTATTATTACAGGACTGCTAAAGATGACGATTTCGTGCCAGGGCTTCTACATGTTAACATGGGAGGATACCACGTCAAGGACATAGAATTTGTTGCTGCTTTTGATGTGGATTCCAGGAAGGTCGGGAAGGACCTCTCTCAGGCAATACTATCGGAGCCTAACAACACAAGGAAATTCGCAGATGTGCCCAACTTGGGTGTTGAGGTGAAGAGGGGCCCCGTTATGGACGGCCTCGGCAAGTACCTCAAGGGGTATGTCAAGGTAGACGAAGACGCAAAACCCGTAGACGTTGCATCTGAACTCAAGGATTCTGGTGCAGAAGTTGTGGTAAACTACCTCCCCGTAGGGTCTGAGCAGGCTGTAAGATGGTACGCAGAGCAGGTTCTGAAGGCAGGGTGTGCATTCGTAAACTGCATGCCGGTGTTTATCGCTTCCGACGATGCATGGGCCAAAAAATTTGAGGATAAAGGCCTGCCTGTCGCCGGTGATGACGTGATGAGCCAGATCGGGGCAACCGTGCTCCACAAGACGCTTGCAAAGCTGCTCGTGGATCGCGGAGTGAAAGTGACCGAGAGCTACCAGCTGAACATAGGCGGAGACACTGATTTCCTGAACATGCTCGAAGAGGAGAGGCTAATATCAAAGAGGATAAGCAAAACTTCGGCGGTGGCGGCGATGATACCGTACAACATACCTCTTAGAATCGGACCCTCGGACTATGTACCCTTCCTTGACAACAAGAAGATCTGTTATGTTTACATCAAAGGAGAATACTTCGGCGGGACTCCAGTCCAGATAGACGTCAAGCTGGACGTTTGGGATGCGCCAAATAGCGGTGGGGTCGTAATAGATGTGATTAGGGCTGCCCGGATTGCGCTCGACAGGGGAGTTGCAGGAAGGCTCATTGGTCCCTCTGCTTTTGCATTCAAGCACCCTCCGATACAGATGCCATACGAAGTAGCCAAGCAGAGATTTGAGGACTTCATTGAAGGGAAGGCAGAGAGGTAGCAGGCTCACCAAACCTTCCTCAAGATCCTTCCAGAAGGTTTCGATAGAGAAAAAGAACTGCGATCCATATCGTGTGCCGTTTATATCTCTGCCTTCTGGAGGTATCCCACAAATCAGAACCAAATAACTGACTTTGCGTTCGAATATGTCACCAGCTGGATGTCCCTGCCCCCTATCCCAGACCTGTCGAGGTACTTCGCAGTCCTCAGGACGGCGAGCGGGTCGGAGGGGTCGCACCCTAGTCCGCTGTTGACGATAATCCCCTCCGGACCGTGCTTCTCAACAATTTCCTTCACATCACACGGCGTAAGCTTCCCCTGTTGTACAGTGAGTCCGGCATTGAATCCCAGCGCTCTTACCTTCGGCACAAGCTGCGGGGTCAGGTGATCAACCACTACCCGTG
>JASFYK010000004.1:1695-30560 GCA_030055545.1 Thermoproteota archaeon
CTTCAGGATTTCTAGGAGCCTCTCAACTATAGTCTCCTTGTTCTTCTCGGGTGTGTAGGCTATCACGGGGCGGTCGTACTCGTTGGCTATACGGAGCTGCTTCACCAAGACGTCTACTTCATCCTCACTGCCTGTCTCGAGACCAACTTCCCCTAGAGCGTTGGCTAGGGAATTGTCAAATATTGCCAACATATGCTCGATTGCGAGGTCAAGCTCGTACTTCGGGATGAACTTGGGATGTATGCCCATAGCCAGCCTGAAGTCAATGCCATAGGACGCTAACCTTGCCGCCTCCTCTTCAGCCAAAAACTTGAAGAAGTCGAAGACCGTCGATGCCCCAGTGGGCTGAACAGGGAAATAGGAACAGAGAACCACCCCTTCGACCCCTGAGACGGACATCAACTCGAGATCCTCCGATCCTCGGAAGTATGTGTGGGTATGGGGATCAATGCACTTCATGCAAAACACCTAGCTACAGAAAGCTTTGCCTACTAAAGAGTTTTCTGGATCAGAGGTAGGCATCGGTCACGTAGCGGCGCATCATCCTGTGGCTGTTGAAGTACGAAGCCAGGATGCCTATAGAGTTCTGCATCATATCCGCCCAAGAATCCACCCTGTCATAGTACGTGGGGCATATGATGTAGTTCAGCTTGTTGTAGAGGTCCTCCTTTTCCTGCTGCTTCCTCTCCTCGGGAGTGACGTTATCGTGCGGATGTGGCCCTATCGACCAACCAGTGACGTCCTCTATCCATCCCTCAACCCACCAGCCATCCAATACGCTGAAGTTGAGGACCCCGTTGTGGGCTGCCTTCATCCCGCTCGTCCCCGAGGCCTCCATGGGCGGTTGGGGCGTATTCAGCCAGACATCAACCCCAGAGACCATGAGCTTGGAGAGGGCGAGGTCGTAGTTCTCGAGGTAGACCATTTTTATGTCGTCTTTAAGCTCTTCCATATAGCGGAATATCTGTTTGATCATCATCTTACCAGTTTCGTCCTTTGGGTGGGACTTGCCCGCGAAGATTATCTGAAGCCCCCAACGGCGTGCAATCTTCCGGAGGCGATCGGTGTCAGAGAAGATCAGATTCGGGCGCTTGTACCCTGTGGCCCTTCTTGCGAAGCCTATCGTGAGGACACGAGGATCCATCTCCACTCCAGTCATTGTCCTCACGCAGGTCAAGAGATCCTCTTTTGCTTCTCTGTGGGCTTCGAGTATCTCCTTGTCCGGGACGATACCTACTCTGGTCAGTAGGCTTGGCTCATCCGCCCAGCCAGGGAGGTACCTGTCGTAAAGCCTCTTGAAATGCGCGCATGTCCAAGTGAACGAGTGAACTCCGTTGGTTATGGCATGGACTTTGTAGCCTGGAAAAAGGCTTGTCGAGTACTCTCCGTATCTCTTGGACACCCCATTGATGTAATCGCTGAGGTTTAGAGCCAGCAGGGTCATGTTCAACCTATCCCCCCCTCCATACTGCCTTATTATTTCTTTGGGGACCAGGTCTCCTAACACGCGGTTGACCATCGGATAATCGAATTTGTCAAAAGCCGCCTCAACAGGGGTATGGGTAGTGAAGATGCACATGCCCTTCACTCGCTGTGCATCTAGTTGGTTCTGCCTCAGGAGCTCGAGGGATAGCAGTGCTGAATGCCCCTCGTTCATATGGTAACGTCTTATTTTGAAGCCGAGGGCATTCAATATCCGGACGCCGCCTACCCCCAGCACGATCTCTTGTTTCAACCTATATTCCAAGTCTCCACCGTACAGGTAATGCGTTATCTCCCTGTCACTTCGCTGGTTCGCCTCCAGGTCCGTGTCCAAGAGCAGGACCGGCACGTCACCGCCTTTGGGGCTAGAAACAGGGTAATGAAAGGCCCTTACCTGTACGTCCCTGTCCTCGATCTTGACGGTCGTTCTTACAGGCAACTCCTCAGCCCGCTTTGAAGGTTCCCATTCAGAGGGTAATTCAGTCTGTTCCCCCTTAATGTTGAGCTTCTGGGTGAAGTAGCCTTTTCGGCTAGCAAGAGAGATAGCGACAAGAGGCACCTTTAGGTCTGCTGCAGACCTGACGGTATCTCCTGCGAGTACACCGAGCCCACCAGCATAGGTAGGTATGTCGCTTTCCAAGGCTATCTCCATGGAAAAGTATGCTATGCCGGTTCGGTTTCTATCAAAGCTGTTCACGAGCGTCATTGCATCACCATTCCAGACCACAAAGACCATCCAAGCAGAGCGCTGCGGTCAAACAAAGAGTGAATTTATAGACCATATTAAGGTTTCTAAAGCCGCCAAGGGGAAAAGCAATAAGAAGAGGTAAAAAATGTAGTTAGAGATGCTTCTTTATCATCTCTTCCAGATTTGCCTCGCTTGTAGCCCCGACCATACGGTCGATTTCTTTCCCATTCTTGAAGAATACGAAAGTCGGGATCCCATAGATGCCTAGCCTTCCGGGCACTATCGGGTTCTCATCGACATTCATCCTGCCGAACACTGCCTTGCCAGCGTACTTCCTAGCGATCTTCTCGAAGATCGGAACCATGTACATGCAAGGTCCGCACCACGTTGCCCAGAAGTCAATCACCACCAGTGAGTTCGTATTTGTCAATATGCTCTCAAAGTTCCCGTCAGTTACCGTAATTTCTTTTTCTGTTGACAATTCTTTCTCATCTCCTTTCTTTGAAGTGATCTCCTGCAGTTTTCTCTCTTTTATCTTTCTGAGCTCTTCGTCCCAGTCAAAACCCATGAAATCACCCTTAAGGTTTCACATTCCAGCTTATATGTACTTTTTGGAGGAGTTGCATGTCCCCACGGATTTCGCTCTAGTCAAACGCAGTGCAACCGCTCAGGATAAGGAGCGGGTCCAAACCTGTTGGGGAGTGGCGCGACTAATTTGATTAACGGGGGTGCCACATAACCTCTACTGCCAACAGTTTGTGGGGCTTCTGAGCTCGAGCATTTATTCCGATGTGTAGCCCATCACATCTACCAAAAGATTTTCTTCGGCAGTCCTGTGATTTCTTAATAACCAAGACTTTTTTAGAAATGTTTGTAGTCGTAAGGGTTAAATCCTTCTCAGTATGTCCTCTTTGAGCTGAATGCAACCAATCAGAGCGAGCAGCACCCTGATGTCATCGGTGTTTATAAGGGCAGGAGCCTTCTCCCTGACGACCAGCTTGGCCTTGAAGCCAACGCCTAGCCCCACGTTCTCAATCATGAACAGATCATTCGCGCCGTCCCCGACCGCTACGCATGATTCAAGCCCAACGCCGAGATCCTTAGCTATCTTCCTGATCGCATTCAGCTTTGCCTCAGGACCAGTCATCTCGCCCTCGACCTCTCCGGTCAAGACCCCGTCTTTGCTGATGAGCCTGTTGCTGAAAACATAGTCTGCCCCGATCATGCGCCCCACGTGTTCAGCCACAAAATCGAATCCCCCAGTCACTATACCGACCACAAAACCGCTTGATTTGAGTTTACTTATCAGATCGACGACGCCTGGCGTAATTACTATGGAATTCCTTATCTCATCCAGCTTCGAAACCGGGAGACCCCGGAGCAGGCTAACTCTCTCCCTGAGTGCCTCCAAGAAGTTTATCTTACCCTCCATAGCGAGCCTAGTAATGCGTTTGACTTCTTCTCCAACACCGGCAGCCTTAGCCAGCTCTTCAATCACTTCTTGGTCGATCAAGGTCCCGTCGAGGTCGAACACAATCACTCTCTTTCCACACTTGTAGCTCTCGCAGTTCTCGGCCGCCAGGGCTAGCCCGATGCCATCGCAGCTCCTTTTCAGTATATTTATCAGTTCGGCTTTACCAATCGTCGCAAAACGCGTTTCAACGACCATTACCATGACGAAAAGGTCATTGAAAACTGTCGCGGCCCTCGTCTTCAATATATTTGCGTGGAAGCGTGCAAGCACCCCCGACACAGCAGCAACAATTCCGGGCCTGTCCTTCCCCACCACAGTCAGTACTATCTTACTTTGATCCTGCGTAATAGAACGTCACCTCTAGCCCCAATTCGCCGCACCTGTGGGAGAGCTTTCTTCGCAGTTCTTCAAGCGCACCTACTTTTATTGAGATGTTGATCAGAAGCGCAAGAATGAAGATCTCTTTCATCACAACCTGATCCATTTCTTCGATATTGTAACCGAAGTCAGCTATCACAGAAGTTATCTCAGAGATGAGCCCAGGCCTGTCAGGCCCCACCGCTATTGCCACCAAGTATTTGTTGTCCATAGATTACACCAGAGGGAACATTGGTTGAATGCAAAGAAAATCTATTTAACTTTTTGCGGGATAAGCTTGAGAGATCGATAATCCAACAATACCGGAGGGGGCAAATTGTCCGACGACCTTCTTATGATGCTTAAGAAAGCCTTAATCAGTCAAGACTCGAAGCTGGCGCTTGAGCTGACGAAGCAGCTCTTGGGGAATGGCGAGGATCCGGTCAAGATAGCAGATCTGATAGCAGAAGGGCTGAAAGAAGTCGGGGATCTATTCGAAGCGCAGGAGCTGTTCTTGCCAGAGGTCATGAGGGCTGCTAACGCCGCAAAGGTTGCGCTGAATTTAGTCATACCAGCCATAGAGAGCCGGGGCGATGCTACCAGAGCAGGCAAGGGCAGGGTGGCAATCGGGTCGCTGGGTCCGCATGACATCGGTAAGACACTTGTTGCAGCAATGCTCGTCTCGGATGGCTTTGACGTACTGGATCTTGGGACTTTGATAACACCCGAAAGGGTTCTGGGCGTCGCAAACAGTGTGCAGGTCGTTGGCCTTTCGGTCTTGCTCACTTCCGACGTGAGAAAGGCCGCTGAAATAATAAAGAAGGTTAAGGCCAACAATAGTTCAGTCAAGTTCATGGTCGGCGGTGCAGCCATGAGTCAAAAGATCGCGATTGAAATAGGGGCGGATGCTTACGGGAGAGACGCGAAGGAAGCTGTCAGGATAGCGAGAGAGATGCTCGGAGGTAGAAGGCAGTAATGAAGATAAAGACTACTGTGATTGGAAGCCATCCGGTAACAGGCTCTGGGTTTGAAGCCATCGAGAGTGCAGTAAGGGATCAGATCGAGGCAGGGATCGACATAATTAGCGATGGGCAGACAAGAAAGGACATGGTGGCATACTTTGCTGACCATATACCAGGCTTCGAGGTCAACGATGGCAGGACAATGATCACAGGGAGGATCTTCCCACCAGAGGATACACCGCTGGCGAAAGACCTCAAACATGCGAAAAGGATCGCTGCAGGAACTTGCGAGGTCAAGGCAATAATAACAGGCCCGGTGACGATGGCTTTCTTCTCAGAGCTCACACCTAGCGCACCCTACAGCGGTTTCCGTGATGAAAAGCTTTACACCGACATCGGAGAGGCGCTCGCAGTCGAGGCTGAGATCATAAGCAAGCACGGGTTCACCATCTTCCAATTCGATGAGCCCAGCTTCTCAATAGGAGCCCCAATGGATCTTGCCAAGAAGGCATTTGAGTCGGTCACTGCCAACGTGAAGGGTACAAAGGCGCTGCACGTCTGCGGCAATCTGAAGAGGTCGTTTCAGGAGATCGTTAGGATCGAGGGGATCGATATTCTCAGCTTCGCCTTCAAGGATAACCCGGGAAACTTCGACACGGTAGACAGGAAAGCCATCGAGGATCATGGTAAGAAGCTCGGTGCAGGATGCGTGAGCTCTATGGAGAACAGGGTCGAGGAAAAGGAAGCAATAAGGCAGCTGCTGGACAGGCTTTTTGCAGCCTACGAACCTGAAAACATAGCATGGGTACATCCCGACTGCGGATTGCGGGCTCTAGACAGGGCAGTTGCCGTTGGTAAGCTGAGGGAGATGGTCAGGGCGGTCAGGGAAGCGGAGGCAGAGATGAGATGAGAGGACCACCATACGTGCTGGGAAATTCCAGATTCGGGGTCGCCGGAAAACCGGTCCTTGTAGGGAGTTTATTCTATAGAGGCGACAGGAAGGTCTCCGATCACCGAACTGGCGAAGTCGATAGGAAGAGGGTTGAACACGAAGTGGAGATCGCAGAGAGGATTGCGAGGCGTGTTGGGCTGCCTCATGCCATTGATGTGATTGCGGAGACTCCGGAGGCAATGTGCAAATACATCAGCACACTCGCCGAGTTGACCGGAAGCCCGCTTCTGATCGGCGGCCTCAATGAGGAGTCGCGGGTTGCGGGTTACAGGAGAGCTTTCGAGATAGGAATCGGCGCAAGATGCGGCGTGAACTCGGTGTCGACATGCACCACCGAGGCAGAGTTTTCTGAGCTAAGTGCCAACAAGATCAAGTTTGCAATAGTCCAAACCCTCGATCCATCGGCTGTCTATCCAGAAGAGAAGCTGGCGCTGCTCAAGGATGTGCTTCTCGGCAAGTGTGAATCAGCCGGGATCGAAGGGGCTGCTGTCGATGTCGGCATAATCGACTTCACCAGCACGCACCTCGCAGTCGAGTCTATGAAATTGATAAGGAAAGAGTTGGGCTTGCCTTGTGGATGTGCGCCTTCGAATGCAGCCTATCAGACTCTGCTCAAGAAGAGGGTGTCCAGAAAGAGCGCGAGGGCTATCAACGCAGCCCTAAACACAATGGTGCAGCTTGGAGGCGCAGATTTCATAATCTACGGACCCCTCAAAGCATCAACCTACATATTCGAGGCAGTGGCTGTAGTCGAGGCGATTAAGGCTTACGGAGCCAGGCTTTCTGGAGAGAGGACGGTCGACAAGGATCACCCGCTCTTCAAGTTCCTGCCGAAGCTGGGCTGATGGTTTACTTAGAGAAACATAAATAGAGCATGAGACCGATTATCAGACAGGAGTGACCTGAAATGCCTCTCGCATGTGTACTTGTCCACTGCAAGCCAGGCAAGGATCCCTATGCCCTAGAGAAGATAAAGGAGATGAAAGATGTGAAAAGAGCTTTCGAAACGCTTGGCGCTTTTGATATAGTCGCCGAGTTTGAGTTCAAGAATCTGGAAAAGCTCGGTGTTGCAGTTTATGAGATAGCCAAGATAGATGGCGTCGTGTCGACCGAGACATTGATCGAAACGCTACTGTGAGGTTGGAAAGATGATCCAAGTTTGCATACTGATGAACGCAGAGAAAGTCTCGATATTGGACGTGGTAAAGAAGCTGGAAAAGATACCAGGCGTGGTAGAAACATTCCCTACTTTCGGGAGGTTTGACATAGTCGCATTCTGCGAGGTCGAAAAGAGGGAAGACATCACCCCGCTCATTAGGAAGATAAATGCAATCGAGGGAGTATACAAGACCGAATCGCTGATTGAGCTTTGATTTTTTGGGTTTCCCCCTTTTTGGTGTCTTAAGATGAATGGATTTGCAGGGCTCCAGATGGTGGTAGAGCCATGGTACAATGCACTGGAGAATCCGGAGGAGGCCCAAACACAGACCCTCACGAGGCTGACAAGCCTATACTCCAAAACTGGCTACGGTCAGGCTTATTACGGCGGGACTATTTATGATGTTGATGAGTACAGGCATCGATTCCCCATCGTTGATTACCAAGGCTTAAAACCTTGGCTAGATAGGGTGAAGAACAGGGGGTACCAAGAGCTCCTGAGCGAGCCGGTCGTAAGGTGGGTGATGACCAGGGGAACAACCGGAACCCCCAAGCTGATTCCAGCCACCAGGACGCACCTCGAGCAAGTCCTGATGATCGGCGCGAGGGGCATTGTGAACCACGCTTTGCGAACGGGGGACCAAGAGCTCCTGAACGGCGGCGTCTTGAACCTGAACTTTCCTTCTGTGGTAGCCTCAGAGGAGACAGGGAGAGGCATGATAGAATACGGGTACAGTTCAGGGACTTACGCCAAATACAACCCACGGCTTGGGAGAGTAGGGCTCGTCCCAAGTCAGGAGGAGATCGATGGGCTTGGAAGCGGGATAAGCAGGCAGGACTGGGAGAAGAGGTTCGAGCTGGTTTACAGAAGAGCGAGAGAATCGGACGTCAGAACGGTTATGGGCGTAACAAATGTGATCACTTCGTTCGGGAGGTATCTGAAGAAGAGACACGGGTTGGCACCAAAGGACGTTTGGAGGTTCAGGGCAGCGTTCTGCACCAGCCTTCCGAAGATACACACATACCATGCCCCCAAGATCAGGGCGCTATACGGCGCTGTGAGCGTCGTTGAGATGTACACCGCCACTGAAGGGGTCTTCGCACAGCAGCTTGACGATAATCCTTATGTTGTCCCGAACTACGATGCATACTTCTTTGAGGTCATCAAAGGGAAAGACGTCAAGATGCTGCACGAGCTGAAAAGGGGGGAATGGGGGAGGCTGGTGTTGTCCTCATGCCTATTCCCAAGATACGACATCGGCGACTACATTGAATGCGCAGGCAAGAACTACTACAGGGTCTTCGGGAGGGCAAACAAAAGAGTGCTTTTGGAGCACATCCTGTTCAACATTTTCACAGGGAGGATAATCAGGGCCTAGGCACTCTCCTCCTCCCGAACAGCCCGACCAATATGACCACTATGCCAAGCAGGGTGATCATAATGGGCCACAGGTCCGTGCTGACGGAGTAGAACCCAGATAACCCAATTAGCGATATTATTGCTCCTCCGATCACTAATCCGATGAACGGGAACATACTCCGCCTCCTGAGAGAGTGGTACAGGCCCAAGAGCATCAACAGGACCCCAAGTCCGGACATGAAGCCAGACCACCATTTCGACCATGCAACCTGACCGCTGGTGGCGAGATAAAAGGTGACCCCTAGCCATATCAGCACGCCCCCGCCAAACAGTGCGCCTGACACGCTTCCTTCCCTTTCTTTCTCCTCCTGCTTTTCACCCTCCTTCTCTCCTTTTTCCTCCTTCTCGCGCTTTTCGCCTTTTTCCGTCTTTTGACTACGGGCTTGTTGTGGCGGACCCGCCTGTGCAGCTGAGAATGGGCTGCCGCATTTCGGGCAGAAAGCACCATCCTGGGGGATCTCAGCGCCGCAATGCCTGCAGAATTTTTCAGACAAAAACAACAGCTCCAGACACAAGTAAGCTACTCTGTTAATGAGATTGCATTTATTGTCAGATAAATTTTCCTATTTTTTGCTATCATTTATCAGGTTTATTAGTAGGAGTGAACAGATAATTCAAGGGGTTGTAAAAATGAGCTCTTCAAGGGGCGACAGGGACTTCCTTGGATTAGTAAATTTCGGCGCGTTCCTAGTGGTGGTCGGATCATTTTTCGCTTTTTCCCCTAGCCTGATTGACAGGTTCAGAGAATTCATAACAGACTTCGAACTGCTCGAGATCTCCCAAGGCATTTACCTGCCTGTAGTGAAAGGCCCACACCCCGAAGTCTATAGTTTCCTGCTTTGGCTTGGCATTGCGATGGTTGTCACCAACGCACTCATTTTGGTTGCACGGTACATCATTCGCGACTCTGTCAGGAGAAAGGCAGACACATTCTCGGGAGTCGTATTCTGGGCAGGCGTAGCGCTCCTGGCGGATCAGCTCTTCAGGCAAAATCTGGAGTTCCAGGCGGTTTACAGTTACTTCATAATAATTGCAGGGGTCAGCATCCTGTCTAGCGGGATCGGTCTTTTGTTGGCCAGGCGCACATCAAGATCCCAGTCCGGGTGAGCCCATCTTATAATTCCTGGACTAGTGCGGCCAATTCCCTCAGCTTCCTTATGTTCCCCCTGTCGTCGCGCCTTTGGTCCACCGGAGTTTCCATTATCAGCGGGAGCTCCCATATCCTCCTGTCCGAGAGTATACTGACGAATCCGGACTCTCCGATCTTGCCAAGCCCTATGTGTTCGTGTCGGTCCAGGTGAGAACCCAAGTCGCCAACTGAATCGTTCATATGTACGACCTTGAGCTTTTCTAAACCTATAGCGCTGTCAAGTGAGTCCAGTACGGAGCCGAAGTTGAGCCGCACATCGTAACCTGCCGCAAAGGCGTGGCAGGTATCGAGGCAAACCCCCACCTTTTCCGGGGAACTCGTCTTGTCTATGATTGCACAGATGTCCTCGAATTTGTTTCCAAGGCTGTTCTTCTGACCTGCTGTGTTCTCTAGGAGGATCATGCACTTGTAACCCTTCCTGAAGACGGCATTTAAGGCTTCGACTATCCTCTTCCGACCGCTTTCTTCTCCGCTGGACATGTGGCTCCCGAGATGCGTCACCAAATAAGGTATCTCAAGCCTGTCGCAGCGATCGACTTCTGCCTCAAGGGTCATAATTGATTTTTCATATATCTCCCTTGATGGAGATGCCAAATTTGGGAGGTATGGCATATGGGCAACGACAGGCGAGAGTTTTGAAGCCTTTACTTTACTCACGAAAGAGGTCCTGACCTCTTCAGGTATGTCCGAGAAGGCCCATCCCCTCGGGTTCCTGGTGAAGATCTGAAAGGTGTCGCATCCGGCATCAGCCGCTCGGTCAACAGAAAGCGCTATTGACCCCGCAATCGAGACATGTACTCCGATGCGGATATCCACCATAATCTCCACAACTCCGACTAGCCCTGCTTTTCCGAGTGTTTGGCTCCTGCAGCTGGGGGCGCCCGGTCTCTGAGTCCTCCCACCTTCACCTGCAGATCCCGGCACCCTTCGATTGGGTTACCCTTAACGATCATCTGACCCAGGCAGTACATGACCCACCCGATAAGGTATTCTTGGAAATCTTCCGGACTGAGCCTTTTCACCAATTCGGATAGAGACGAAAGGCCCTCGCTTACTACCGCCCTCACCTCCTGGAATAGGGGCTCATTAATGATTAGCAATTCCCCAATGCTTGAGAAGATCCTTTTCATCGAGGCTACGTCTGATTCGGAAAAGGAGTCACCGAAAGATACCACGGCGAGGCATTTATCGACGTCGCCATCAAGCACTAGGTCGCACCTGCAGACTTTTGAAAGAGGGTAGAGGTCACGCAGTGTAGAGAGGTCGAAACTTGGCGTGGTCGAAATTACGATCTTTCTCCTCAGAAGGTGCCAGATCTCATCAGCTATCACTCTTCCCATTCGCTTATCCGCACAAACAATAACCACATCGCAGATCTTTGCAAGTTCATGCAGGTTTTCAGGGAGGTGATCAGGGTTGCATGAAATAAGCGGATACCCGCCATAAGGAAGCCTCCTGAATGGCATTCCAGAATCATTGCTCCCTATCAAAAGTACCTGTTCCATTATCGGTTCCTCATTTCTCAATCAGCGCCAGTCTTTTTATCGGTTTTCCACTGAGTGTTGAAGGCATAATCCGATCTAATTCGATTAAATATTCCCTTGAGCAGTAAAGGAACAGGGGCTTCAACCGATGTCGGCCGAACATGAAAGGATAGTTGGATCAGTAAGGAGTTCCACGCAGAAACTCGTCGGCAAGTTCGGGGAAAAGATCGATTCATTGAGGCGCTCCTCTGGGGCAATCAGAAGCCTGATAAGAGAGGGCTACAGCGCAGATAAGGCGCTCTTTGCTGCAAGATCACTTTTCGGTGGAAGCAAAGTCAAGTTTGTGGCCGTAGATGGAACAATGGCCCAAGACAGGCAGCTTGACATGATAATCTTCTATGCCGGAGCCTATGCTTACCAAGGGGAACTCCTTTTCGGTTGGTCTGGATGCAGGATGACCGGACTCAACGAAGAGACAACTTCAGCAAGCATTTCCTCTGCGATACCAATATACGAGGAGGAGGAGTCCTCGGTGGCCGGGAAGGTGACCGAGGGAGGAGCTGAAATAGACCCGGCACGTCTCCCTAGTTCGCTCATGCGCCTCTCAGAGTACTACCTCGCAATGAAGACACTCGAGAGTGACCCGAGCGTGAAGGTCGCACTACTAGACAGGACTCTTGCTGGGGACTTCGGGCACCTAGTTTGGGGCGCGCGGGAATGGCTCGAGAGCGGGCACTCAATCATGGAAGGGATCAATACACCGTTCGGAACCGTATCCGAGTCTGACTTGGATCTGGCTAGGATGCTCATCCCGAACAAAGCGCTGTCGCTACCCCCGCTTAGGAGCCAGTTCATCAGGTACGCGATTGTCGAATACCTCATCAGTGCAGGGAAGGAAATCTCCGAGGATGAACTCATTAGTGCGATATCGAAAGGCGGGGAAAAGGCGGAAAGGATAAGGAGGGAGCTGCAGAGATTACGCACTGATTACGGATTGTTGGAGCCCGGCGAAAAATGCAGGCTCAAGCCCCAAGCGGGCGCTTACTGGGATAGGGTATTCTTTGCTGCCAAGCAGGTGGCAGGGCACATTTTTGAGACCCCTCCGGGGGAGCACCCGCTTATCATGAAGATCGGCGGCCTAGAACGCTGGATTTGTTCAGACGACCTCGATCTTGTCAGCCTCTTTGTTCTCCAAAGACTCCTCAGGCTGTCGTGGGGGAATGGCGTGCTCTTGGTGGGCCTCATAAAGGATACTATGGCTTACGAACTTGCCCGTTCAGTTTCTAAGGTGCTAACAGCGACCAAGAAAGTTAGATTCAGGGGCAGTATGCCCGACTTCAACAGCGATAAGGCACTTCTCCAGAATTACAGCGTGGTAGAAGCCAAGAGTCTGAATACACCATGGAGGACAATAGAGTATGACTCTTGCTTCAGGACTGTCATACCTTTAGGGGACGTGCCGACCGCAGGTCATGGAGTGAAGGTCATGGGTGCGCACAAGAATGTAATATCCAATGAGAGAACCTTCATCAAGGCATACATCCAGCTCTGGCACAGCAATAGCGACCCGATCATCAGGAGCCACGTCTTTGCATATGACAGACCCTGTTACCCAGGTCTAGACAGCCACGGAGGGGTCATCCTCATTCACGAGGACGGGGAGGGGAGGAATACAATTGAGCCCGTATTGGAGTGTGATGAAGGCAGCCCAGTGGCGGACTTAGTCATGGCAGCCCTCTCTTCGATGGCAGGCGAAGTCATACCTGAGGCGCTGGGCTACAACTTTCCACTTTTTTTGGCGGACAAGAAGGCTAAGCTTGTTTTGGAAGGGGCTAGACAGACCTACCTTGCGACTGTTGCATACGAACTTGCCAAGAGCAGGCTCGATCAGCAAATCTTATTCAACACCAAGTTCAGAGACTTTAGATCTGAAATTGAGGCAATTAGGAGGGGCTGATCAAATGGATTTCTTCGATGACTTGGGCGGCGACTTCGTGGCAAGGCTCCGGGAGATACATTCTGCCACAAGAACGACCTCAGACGGGAAGGCAACGATAACCTTCCGAACCGCAAGGATAGAGGCCGAATACGATCCGGAGGTCATGAGAAAAGTGGAGGCGGGCAGGCTGATCGCAATACCTAACATAATGGGCGTCGGAACAAACGACTCATTTTCAATATACGAGGTCGCAGATCTCTACCCAATGCACTATAGCATGCTCACACTTGACAGAAGCCAGCCTAGCATGATAAGGAAGGAGTTCATGAGCCTCATAGACGCAGAGTGGCAGAAGGGCTCCAAGAGCACTTGGATAGAGATGGTTGCAGCCCCGACAGGTTATGTCATGAAGGTCGAAGGAGGATTGCCAACCTTCCTAAGGAAGAATATTGCTCCCCTCCCCGGAGCAAAGGTTTCGCTGCTCAGCAGGGAGTTGATTAAGAAATTCATCTGTTATGCGCCAAGGGGCAACAATGATGGCGACTACACTGTAGGAAAGCTTTTGGGAGTCGCCGAAGATGAGATACCGTTCACGGTCAACCTCGAAAAGCTCCTCCATTATCATGTCGGGGTCTTCGCATTCACAGGATCGGGAAAAAGCAACCTGACTTCGCTGGTGATAAGGAAGGCGGTAAGGGTATGCCCCGACATGAAGGTGGTTGTCTTCGACGTCTCCTCAGAATACGGGATAAGCTTACTCGACCTCCTCTGCGATGCCCCTAGCAGGGTCCTTTTCGCCGAGGAGATCTCTGAAATCGACACTATGGAGGCGGCGGAGGAGTATTACAGGAGGCACGTGATCCCCGAATCGCTATCGGAAAAGAGGGAAGAGCTGATTGTCCGTGTCAGGGACCTATTCGAGGGCAAGAAGGTACTCAAGCTGGACTTGCCCTCTAGGGAAACTCTGAAGATAAGTGCCTACAGGAGTTATGGCGGGCTGCTTGAGATCCTCTCCGGATTGCTTGAGGAGAAGTACGGTGCCTCGGCACAGAAGGTGATTGTGCCCGCGGTGATGGCTAAGATTCAAGGCTTCCTAAAAAGGAACGGTATTGACGAAGGTGCTCGGATCGGAGTCGAAGCCGAGCCTTTGCTGTGCGAGATAGACGAGCTGATCGGAAAGGCAAAGCTCAGGGAGGATGCTGCTATAAAAACCATCTTCTACAACCTAAGGGTCATTATTGGCGAGGGCGAAGGCGAGGCGGAGGATGGATACACAGTTCATGAACTGACCTCTGAGATAATGGATACACAGGAGGGGGCCCCAAGGGTATTCGTTATAAACCTTCCTGAGGTGGATACTGCCCGGAGCCTTTGCGCGGACCTGATAAGCAATATCTTCAGGGCAAAAAAGAGGAGCTTCTCGCTCGACCCAAGGGTAGTCTTTGTTTTCGATGAGGCGCAAGAATTCATACCGTACGAAAAGAAGAAAGAGGATGGGACTGAATACTCGAGCCTGGCGGTCGAGCGGCTGCTCAGGCATGGACGCAAGTACCATCTACATGGCTGGATAAGCACCCAGAGGATAGCCCACCTCAACACGAACGTTCTGCAGCAACTGCACAGTTACTTCGTGAGCACCATGCCCAGACCGTATGATAGGCAACTCATATCAGACACCTTTGCAATAGACGACGCATTCATGGAGAGAACCCTGCTCTTCCAGAACGGGGACTGGCTGATGACGAGCTTCAAAGCCACCAATACCCAGAACGTGCCAGTCTTCTTCCATGCATTGAACAACGAGGATTATATTTTGGCAGCAGAGAGGCGATGAGTTGATGGATTGTTGGGGCTTGGCTTTTTCTATTATCCTAACGCTTATCAGATTAGCCACCGAAGTATAAGTGACTGGGTGTTCACGATGTCCTTCAGTGATTTGAGGAGTATTGGACTCAAAGATGCTGAGATCAGGGTTTATGAGTATCTGGTCGAGAATGGAGAGGAGCTCTTATCAGCCATACCTGAGAAGCTTGGGATGGACGCCGAGGCGACAAGGTCGGCGGTCGAAGAGCTCGTTCGGATCGGTGCAATCGAGTCCAAGTCAGGGAGGCTGACGCCGGTCGCCCCAAAGGCATTCTTGCAGAGGTACATGAAGAAGCAAGAGGTGGAGTGCGACCTCAGGATCTCAGAGCTAAGGGCTACGGTAGGCAGACTCCAGTCCAGCCTTGAGCCGCTTTATGCGGAGAAGAGGCTGGGGATGAGAATGGAAGAGCTCCTGCAGGCAATAGACGGTCTTCCAGCCATGGAGCTTGAAACAGTCAAAATGATCTCAAGGGCAAATGCTGATGTGTGCATACTTGCAGAGGAGTTCAGCTGGTACGACAAGGTTAGAGAAGAGCTCGTCTCGGCATTGGAGAGGAAGGTCGCGGTCAGGGTCATCCTTCTCGTCAAGGACGGGAGGGTTCTCCAGAGGGTCGAGGATATGAAGCAACACGGAATCGAGGTCAGGTTTTCTGGTCGGGAGTGGAGGAACACCCGGTTCACGATAGTCGACTCAAAGGAGCTGATCTTCCTAATATGGGCAAGGAAGAGCGACAGCAGCAGGATCTATTACAGACCGGGTTATACCAAAAACCCAGGGCTCGTGTCTGTGTTTCACGACTCTTTTGATCTGCTGTGGGAGAGGGCAGATCGGTTATAGGGACTATACAGGGTGCACATCCACGATCGAAGCCGTGAGGGTCTCCTACGGTTCGGCACTGGAACTGGGGCTATTGAGGGGCAGGACGGATGCCCGAACCACGACGCTCTACCTTTTCGTTTCAAACACAGGCTGCAGGGGCTCCTGTGCCTTTTGCCCCCAACCTTATGGCGAAAGCAGCAGGATCTCAAGGGTAGAATGGCCAAGGTTCAGTCTTGATCAAGTGGCGAGAACCCTTATTGGAGCGTCCACCCTGAGGAGAATCTGCATACAGTGTTCCGATGAGCCTGGGATAGCATCCCAAGCTGAGGGGATCGTGAAGCGCCTAGCACCCGCTGGGCTGCCCTTCTCGGTTTCAGCTTCTCCCTTGAGCGTGGACGATATGGAGAGGCTCAAAGATGCAGGAGTCGAGATCCTCACTATCCCGGTCGACTGTGCCGACAAGGAGAGGTACAGGTATGTGAAAGGGAGAGACCTAGAAGAGATCATGGACTCCCTGAAGGCAGCCGTAAAAGTCTTTGGCAGAGGCAAGGTTGGAACGCACATCATTGTTGGGCTCGGGGAGTCTGAAAGAGAGGCGGTAGAGATGATCGATACTGTTTCCAGGATGGGAGTCGCTCCATCTCTGTTCGCGTTTACTCCAATAGAAGGTACGCGCATGGAGAACGCGGCCAGTCCCACGATAGGGGCATATCGGAGGGTTCAGATCGCCCGGCATCTCATAGTCGAGGCAGGCATGAAAGCTTCGGACTTTAAATTTGGTCCAGATGGCAGGATCACAGGGTTCGGGTGCTCAGCAGAAACGCTTGAAAGGGTGTTCAATTCAGGGCATCCATTCATGGTGTGCGGCTGCCCCGGCTGCAACAGGCCATACTTCAATGAGAAGGCATCGGGACCTTTCTACAATTATCCATTCAGACCAGATCCAAAGAGAGTCGCTGAGGAGACGTGGTCCGATTGAACAAGTTCAGGGTGATCGAATTCGAGTATGGTGACGCTCCATTCAACATGGCACTGGATGAGGCAATATTGAGGGCAGTAGGGGCAGGTAAGAGCCCTCCTACACTCAGATTGTACGGATGGGATCCGCCAGCGGTCTCGATAGGCTACTTCCAAGAAATAAGGGAAGAGGTGAATCTCGAGTTCTGTCACGAAAATGGCATCCAGGTGGTGAGAAGGCTCTCAGGGGGCGGCGCCGTGCTCCATACGCCAAAGGAGCTCACTTATAGCTTCTCAGTTGAGGCAAACGACCCCTCTGTTCCGCAGGACATTCAGGGGAGTTATCTTAAGATATGCGCGCCCATCATTTCAGCACTAAGAGAGATCGGCATCCCAGCGTCCTTCCGCCCAGTGAACGATATTGAGGTGAAGAAGAGGAAGATCTCTGGAAGCGCACAGACAAGGAGGTTTGGCGCGATCCTCCAGCATGGGACGATACTTCTTGGCATGGATTACACTCTGCTACCAGCCTTGAGGGCAAGGACAGAAAAGCTCACAGAGAAAGGGGCGAAGGACGTTGCAGAAAGGATAATCACAGTAGCCGAAATCCTGGGCAAAGAGGTCCGCCAGGCAGAATTATCGAGGATCCTAGTGAAGAAGTTTGAGGACCATTTCGGCGCGGTGGCTAATTATTCTGATCTTTCAGAAGACGAGTGCATATTCCCAGCGTTGGAGGAGAGGTATAGGTCGATCGACTGGACCTTCAGGAGGTGACCCTATGGACAGGGAGGTGGTGAGGAAGTTCAAGGACGGGAAGCTGGTAAAGGTCAAGATGGTCATAGAGGGCGGTGTCATTAAGGATGCCAAGATAACTGGGGACTTCTTCGCACACCCCGAAGAAGGGATAGAAATTATAGAGAAGGAGCTGATAGGTAAGGATCTGAGCAACGCAAGACAGGCAGTCGAGAGCGCAATTGGGGGGGTTACCCTCATAGGGGTACGCATCGAAGAACTGATCGCGATGGTTCAGGAGTGCCTGGAAAACGACAGGTGATAAGACATTATTTATCTGGATGTGATTGGCTTGAAACGTAGCGAGAGGATCTTTTTTTACAGGCCGAGCCCTGCTGTTGTCCCGGTATCTATAACTGGAGCAAGGTGTGAGCTCGATTGTCCACACTGCAGGGGGAGGTACCTCTCGGGGATGGCAAAGGCGTCCATGCCGACAGACCTGATCAGAGCGTTCATAGCTGCAAGGAAAAGCGGTGCCAAGAGACTGCTCATAACTGGAGGGTTCACTAGATCCGGGAGGTTGCCCGTCGAGAACATGATCTCTGCGATAGAGGAGGGAAAGAGAAGGACGGGGATCAAGGTGAGCATGCATGGAGGGCTCCTCGGCAAAGGTACCATGGAGATGGTGTCAAAAGCAGGGGTCGACGCCCTGCTGCTGGACATCATCGGGAGCCAGCATGCCGTGACTTGCTATCTAGGTGGCGGGTGGAGCCTCAAAGACTATGAAGATGCGCTTTCGAATGCGAAAACCTGCTTTCCTCTGCTCGCGCCCCATGTGTTGATAGGGATCGAAGAGGGCAGGGTAATCGGTGAGTACAGGGCCATCGACATGATCGCAGAGGCAAATCCTGGAGCCTGCGCCATTCTCGTTCTCACAGACGGGGAGACGCCCGATTCCGCAGAAGTGCAGAAGGTAATGGGATACGCACGAGAGAGGTTAAAGTTTCACCTGACCTTGGGCTGCATGAGGGGGAGGGGGAAACCGCGGCTCCTTTATGAGAGGATGGCGGTAGACCTAGGGTTCGACGGTATCGCCAACCCCTCACAGGAATCGCTGGACTATGCAAAGGGCGCAGGTCTGGAAGTTTTCTTCGAAGAGGACTGCTGCGTCCACAAGCCCGGGACTTAGGCAGGTCGCCCGACGGAGCTCATGTATATTACTGATTCATCCATCCCGTCGAGACCTATCAGCTGGTTTACGTCGTCATCGAAGAATGCGGCGATCTGGCAAGTCCCTAGTCCCAACGAGACTGCTGCAAGAGCCAGGTTCTGCGCCATATGCCCAGCCTCGAGGTATACATACCGGTAAGCCCGATCTTTGTATTTCCATCGCGATCTGCCGAAGACTGCGGACCAAATGAAGACGCAAGGGGCGTCCGCACACATTGATTGCCCAAGAGACGCGTGCGCGAGCTTTTCCCCGAAATCACCCTGTTTAACAGTCTCGAGGCTGTGCCGCCTGACTGAGTA
This sequence comes from Thermoproteota archaeon, assembly GCA_030055545.1. GTDB lineage: Archaea > Thermoproteota > Methanomethylicia > Methanomethylicales > Methanomethylicaceae > Methanosuratincola. The sequence goes on from JASFYK010000004.1 coordinate 20,664, forward strand.
GTGGTAGATCCCATTTTTCAGACCGGCGCAGTTGTTTACCAGCAAATACGTCTCGATAGGGTACAGCGCGCCCGCAGAAGGAGCAGTCCTGAATTCGTAGCCCCCAGCCCGCCCACTGATCCCCGCGGACGCCCAGATCATGAAGGAGATCTGAGACAGCGAGACGGGCACAGGTGCATACTCCCTGACGCTACGCCTGGTTCTTATGCACCCCTCAAGCGTGGTACCGAGGGGCGGGAATTTCGGCAGTGCGATCTCATCTGATCCAGGATATTCCTTGTATAGGGAGGGCTTCTGCCGACGATCAACCATCCCACCGGTAGGACGATCCCTAAAGTATTTCGTCTCTTGCTGGAAAATTTCCCCGATCCCATCAGTCAATTCCGTTCACCTACTCATCCTTCTTTATGGAGAACTCCCAGCTGCACCAGATCCCCTCAGGGTGAGGATCGGGCGGCGCGAAGATGCACCTGGTCTCGAATTTTGGGTTGATCATTTTCGCAAAGGTCGAAAGATGCGCGAAACCGACGGTCTTGCAAGCGAACTCCCCCCTTCCATCCCTTGTCCTTGCGCGCTGGGGGCGGCACTTTGTAACAGTCATTATCAGGCGACCATCAAGCAGTTCGGTCCTGACCCCTGAAGATGGAGAGAAGCATAGCAGCTGCAGTGCCCGCTCCAGATCGGCTAATGTTCCCTCAGTTATCCCCAGTAGTTCCTTGATCCGCTTGGCCTCAGAGACAGCATATTGTTCCCAAGCACTCCTGTCAATGTCGATTGCAGACTCGATCCCAAATCTCTCCTCGACACCCAAGAACCAGTAGCCATCAATGGTGAGGAAGTTTTTAGAGAGGATCTCTATGTATCGTATGAGATCCTCCCTTGTCATGGATTCCAGCACCCTCGAAGACAAGAGAGACACCAAAAGAGGATAGTCTTTTTTTGGCTCAAAAGCATTTCCAAGGAAGGGGCTGCCCACGTCATCCCCTGATTCTTGAGATAGAACGGCTGAATGATCTTATCAGCAACCAGACAGCGAGCCCTATCGCGATGTAGACTAGAGATATTGCGAAAGAGGCGAAGAAAGCCATCGGGCTGGAACCGAAAAGTACCAAGTATGCCAAGAAAGAGATGACGAAGGAGGTGGCGACGGTAGCCTTCAGGACATCTCTGAAGCTCCTGAACAGGATTGCTGCGACTATCCCGAAAATAATCCCCATCCCGAATATGTGGAACGGGTAAACGTACTGATTTATCACGAAATATGACGAGCCCGCCACAGCAGAGAAGACTGCCCATAGATAGCGCGGTCCCTTCGACTCTGAGCGCCCCATTATTGGCGGTTGCGACTCGATAGCTGGCGTGCCCCCCAAGTACTGAGCGACAAGAGGGGTTGCACGATAGTAGTAGACCCTGTCCCGCATTTCGCGTGAGATCAATCCTAGCCTCAGCAGCATTGAGAGGTGTGATTCGACCGTACTCCGAGACCGGCTCACTGCAGAGGCTATCTCATCACCTGTAAGCTCTTTCTTAAGGAGCGCGGCTACGATCTCGTACCTTGTTCTCTCACCCAGTGCATCCATCACTTCGCGCCGGCGATCTTCTTCCATAATCGAAAGTGCGCACCCATGACTTATCTAACTTTCTTTGAGTCAAATTCGATCTATCTAGAAAAATCGAATCGATGTGGACCTTAAGATCACTTAAATTCGGCGGGAGGCGAGTTTTGGTTGGAAGGACCCGAAGATGGCCTTTTGGTCTTCGTTGCTGAAATGGATGATAATCGGAACGTTATTCGTAATTTTTCCATGGACCATCCCAATAGCCGTGCTATATCTGATAGCCAAGTCGGGCATCTTCAGGAAGGTTCTGAGACGACTACACGGGCTCTGGAGGGAGGGCAGGATTTTCGATAGGATAAGCGACTGGAAGGCACGCAGCTGCAAGCTCCTCAAGAAAGAGAGCTTTGCATTGGATTATTACCTGCCCAGCAGCGCATCGCCATACGCAATCCTGACGAAGGGGACCGGATTCGTCTGCCTCTCCTCCTTCAGCATAAAGGACAGATCCAGGTCGCCTGAGGCTTACAAGAGGGCAGTCGGTGAAGTGTTGAAGGCGCTCGGAGGCGGAGATCGGACGATATCCTTTGTTGTTGTTGTAACGGATGATGGGGATTTCTTGAATAGCATGCAGATCGCATCCAAGCATGGTCCTTCTATAAAGAAGGAGTTCGAGAGGGCCGGAATCGAACACATGGAATTACTCAATATCGCCAGAACGGTGATAACTTCAACCTCCCCAACGGCAAGCGTTGAGATCCACAGGGGGAAGGACATAATACTAAAACCGGTGGTGATACCATGAGGCACGTCGGGGAAGTCGAGGGTGCACTTGAGGGGCTCCTTTCAGATACGGCTGGCATTGGACACGCGCACCCGAGCGACTGCGTTTCAGGGGAGTTTGGTCTCGAAAGGGACGAGCTGAAGAGGTGCTGCATCACCGGAATCGGCCCTGAGAGGTCAGAGGTCGGAATGGAGCTCGCGCTCAGGTGCTCAGAGGCTGGCGAGAAACTCCTTATGATAGACATGACAGGCGACTACATCGGTCTTGTAAGCTACATACCACCACTTAGAGTATATCGGGCAGGAAGGAACTTCCAGACGAACCCTTTCGGTGCATCACGCAGGGGGTTCCCAGAGCTGATAGCAGCGGCTGTCCAGTCTGTGCTCGAGATAACGAGAATCGAGAGGGTCTACCTGGAAAGGGCGCTGCTCCTGTCACTTTCACAGGGGAAAGACAACCCTACTCCCTCAGATGTGCTCGAGAGGCTACTTCAGATCGAGGCTGAGGCCCACCCAAGACAAGGGCAGAACATAGACTCTCTCAGGAATTCGCTCTGGGAACTTCAGGCTTTTGACAACCTGATCCCGCAGGAGGTGCATACACCCGCCCTGATCGACCTCTCGAAGTTGTCTTCGGTGAGAGTGAGCAGATTGGCAGCTATAGACCTCTTCCTAAACCTGGGGGATTTTGATGTGACGGGTGTGGTGATAGATCCCGCCGACAGGATCTTCGCTCAGGATGCGCCAGATGAGCTGTCCGAGGCATTGGAGTCGAGTGCAGACGAGCTTGCCAGCAGGGGAGCTTTCCTGATCATTGCTACCTCAACAATGTCATCTATGCCCCGCTGGATAACGGATACGCTGACTTCGGAGATCAAGTGCAGGACTGTTTTTCATGACCGCTCCCAGACATCGAAACGCAAATGGGAGACCCCCGACTCTTGCAGATCTTGTTCCAACGTTGCCTTAGAGCAGCTGCTTCTTATTTCGCGCTATTCAGATGCAGCGCAACCACTCAGGATAAGGAGAACCGGATTCAAACCTGTTGGGGATGAAGAGATCGAGATGCACATGAGAAGCCTAGGCGAGAGTTTCGAGATGCACAGGATGAATGTAAAGAGCGTTACCCTTCTGGAAAAGATCTTCGTCGACAAGACAATGCGTCAGACTGCTAAAGAACTCATGGTGATGATAAGGGGAGGGAGGGTCCCGGTCGATGCAGTCTCAAAACAGCGGAGCGGCACCCTGAAGAGGATTGTCAAGATGCTCTCAAAGCACTTCCTGATAATCGAGTTTGCCGATGGGAACGGGACTAACTGGTACAGGCTGACAAAGGCCGGGGAGCGGGCCCTTGATGAGGAGGAGGGAGAAAATGAGGGTGAAGTACGTATCTGAAAACAGGATTTACTGGAGCCTAGGCAGGGGTCAGGGCGATCAAGTGGTCGGTGTCGAGGTTGCTGCCGTGGGCGAGGACAGGGTAAGAAGAACAGTCTTTTCGAGAGGCAAGTTCGGAAGGGAGCTGAAAATCAATGAGGAGGAGTACAGCGTAGAGGAGTTTTTGGAAATACTCGGGGCGTAGAGATCCATCCTCAAAAGGAAAGATCCAAGGGGGGATGGAGGGGACGACAAGGAGCTGCTCCTAGACGCAATCGAGATCTTAAGGAGGGTCTACAATGGGCTATGAAGATGGAGAGGGGCCTGAGCTGGAGGATTTGGCAGGGGTAGGATCTGCGACCGCAGAGAAGCTGAGAAAGGCAGGAATAAAAACAGTGAAGGAGCTTGCCTGTATCCCGGCAAGGGAACTTGAAGAAATAAGCGAACTGGCTGAGGGGAAGGCGCTGGAGGCTGTGAAGAACGCCAGGGAAGCGGTTTTTCCAAAGGTAATGACCGCTAGGGAATATCTTGAGAAGAGGAAGAGCATCCAATTCCTGACGACGGGCTCGAAGAATCTAGATCTCCTGCTTTGCGGCGGATTGGAGCCTGGGATCACAGAGCTGATTGGTGCATATGGCACCGGGAAGACTCAGATCTGCCTCCAGATCTGCCTCACAGTGCAGCTGACACGGAACAGAGGAGGGCTGGACGGGTCGGCCTTCTACATAGACACGGAGGACACCTTCAAGCCCGAAAGGCTATACCCTATTGCAAATGCGCTCGGGCTCGAGGGCGACCAGATACTGGATCGTGTGCATGTATTCAGGGCGATAAACTCAGACCACCAGTTCGAGGGACTGAGGGTTGCACAGGAATACGTGGTTGAGAAGAAAGCAAACTTGATCATAGTTGATTCCCTCACAGCCCACTTCCGTGCCGAGTATTCCGGGAGGGAAAATTTGGTTTCGAGGCAACAGAGGCTAAACACATTCATACACCAGCTTCAGAGGATCTCGACGATGCATGATGCCATAATTGTTGTTACCAACCAGATCTTGGACGTCCCCGAGGTCATACCAGGGGTGAAGCCGGCGAGGCCTGCCGGAGGGAACGTTGTGGCGCACGGCTGCACATTCAGGCTGTGGCTGGAGAGATCCAAGGGCATGACAAGGATCAGTGTGATCGACTCACCGAAGCACCCTAGGGGCTCAACCTGGGTTATGCTCACCGAGGCAGGGGTAAAGGACTCGGAAGCTCCAAAGTGAGTATAGATGAGAGGGCAGGATGCTCCTTTCACTAATCCAAGAAACAGACAGACGTTGCTCCTGTACGGGGACAGAAATGCGGCAAGAGGGCTTGCGCTCAAAGCATGTATCGAGAAGGGGCGTACGGGAGGCAGGGCGCTCTACCTGCAACAGAGGATTCTAGCGGTCAACGAGAATGCATTGCGTTCGATGGTCGGCTCGGAAAATGTGATGCTTGGGATTTTCGAGTCCTTGGGCGAGGTTGCAATCATGATCTCGGAGATTAAGCCATCAATCGCTGTGATAGACCCAGTTAACGGTATCAACGAAGGGTATCTTTCGCGGAGGCGTCTTGCTTTGGATCTCTTCGAAATGGCAACTGCGGCAGCTAGGTTTCAGATCAGCCTCATACTACTCTGCGATATGACGGAGTGGAAAGGGATCTCGACACCTAGGCATTACAGCTTGATCCGAAAGTTTTGTGACTGTGAATTGGAGGTAAAGGATGAACGAAAAACGATCAGTGGAGAGGAGTCTGAAGTTGCCCCAGGTTAGCGCTTCGGCAAAAAAAGGGCTTGAGGAGAAACTTTTGATAGAAAGGCAGATCACTCCAGCAATTCGAACCCATTGTTTTTATTTGACTTGACTAGGCGCTCCATCAGCACCTTCCTCTCTACACCGGCAACGACTTTCCTTGTCCATACGACCATGTCTGGATTCGCGCTTATGCTGTCAATGCCTGCCCTTACCAGCGTCTCTGTGAGGTCTGGGTAGACGCTCGGACCCTGCCCGCAGATGCTGACAGTAACTCCATGCGAGTGTGCCACCTTTATCAAGTGCGTGATTGCCCTGATTACGGCCGGATCCCTTTCATCGAAGTACCTGGAGTCCTGTGCTGGGAGTATGGGCGAGTCCCTGTCAACTCCTAGGATGAGCTGTGTCAGGTCGTTGCTGCCGACGCTGAACCCGTCGCAGAGCCTCGAGAACTCGTCAGCCATGAATATTATTGATGGGATCTCAGCCATGAGCCATACCTTGAAGTCGCGATCCCTATGCAGCCCCTCTTCTTTCATTATCTGAAGGCAGGACTCGACTTCCCACGTCGTTCTCACGAATGGCAACATCACCCAGACGTTCTTCAGACCCCACTCATCCCTCACGCGCTTAATCGCCCTACACTCTAGCCTGAAGGCAGGCGAGTACACGTCTGAAATGTAGCGGCTGACGCCCCTCCATCCTATCATCGGATTTGCTTCCTGTGGCTCGAACCTGTCGCCGCCTACGAGCTGGCGGTACTCGTTGGTCTTGAAGTCGCTGAATCTCACCACAAGCGGCCTTGGGTGTATCTCCCTTGCTACTTTTGAGATCCCAGTCGCGAGTTTGTCAATGAATTTCTCATCCTGCTTTTCCTCTAGCAGGTGGAGAGGATGCTCCCCTATGACGTCGGCGATTATGAACTCGACACGCATAAGCCCTATTCCATCGAACGGCAGATCGCGGTACTTGTCGATCATGCCGGGCTCCCCGAGATTCATGTATATCTTTGTCGCAGTCGGGTAGTAAGACTCGACGCTTAGCGCTGCCTTTGTGGGAACCACAGGCTTCTTTTCCTCAGGGCCGATCAGGTCTCCTTCATAGACGACCCCGTGGGTGGCATCGACTGTTATAACCTGTCCGGTTTTGAGGATCTTTGTGGCCTCCTTGGTCCCTACGATACACGGGATTCCCAGCTCCCTGCTCACTATGGCTGCGTGGCAGGTCTTGCCTCCGCTGTCGGTGATTATCGCAAGAGCCTTCCGCATGGCCGGGGCCCAGTCTGGGGATGTCATCTCCGTGACCAATATCTCGCCAGCCTGGAACTCCCTGATATGCTTCGTGTCCATTATCACGTGCGCTTTTCCAGATACTAGTCCGGGGGAGGCAGGGACGCCCCTCAAGAGGCGCTTTACACCGCTGTCCATCTGGTCCATCTTTTTGCTTTCAGGCTTAGTTTCCTGCTTCATTGACCAAACAGTCTCGGGCCTCGCCTGGACTATGTACAGCTTCTTGTCTTCAGCGTCGAGTGCCCACTCTATGTCCATCGCCATGCCATAATGTTTCTCTATTTCAACTGCGAACTTTGCGAGCTCAAGAACCTGGTCTTCAGAGATGCACGCTGCTTCGATACGCTCTTGCGGGACAGGGATCTCCCTCAGGAATCCCTCGCCGCTGTCCGAAGGGGAACGGATTGCCATCATCGCCTTCTTCGAAATGTTCTTTTCGATTATCTTCATAGTCTTCTTATCGACCGTCCATTCGTCTGGGCTCACCTTGCCCTGGACGATCATCTCACCGATCCCCCACGTGCCCTCAATTAGAACCACATCGCGGTTCCCTGTTGTGGGATCCAGAGTAAACATAACCCCCGAGGATTCGCTATTGACCATCTTCTGCACTGCGACGCTGAGGTAGACTTTCATATCGTCGAAGCCCTTCTCCTTCCTGTAGGCGATAGCCCTCGGGGTGAATAGCGATGAGAAGCATTTTATGACGTACTTGAGAAGAGGATCCTTTCCGGATACGAAAAGGTAGGTGTCCTGCTGACCAGCGAAGCTGGCTCCTGGCAGGTCTTCCGCGGTTGCGCTGCTCCTGACTGCGACCGGAGGATCCTTGAGCTTCAGCATGTTCGCTAGCTTCTGGTAAGCCGCAACTATCTCTTCTGCCAGTTCACTTGGCAGGGGTGCGGACTCGATTATTGACCTGATTTCTCTGGAGGAGGCTTCCAAGGAGTCGCTGTCGGTGACATCCATTCTGGAGAGTATATCCTTTATCCTGTCTCGTAGGTTGTTTCTGTTTATATGTAGCCTGTAAGCCTCAGCCGTTATGGCAAACCCTGGAGGGACAGGCACACCAAAAGATATGAGTTCCCCAAGGTTTGCGCATTTACCACCGACGAGAGGGATGTCATCTTTCTTTAATGAGTCGAAAAAGATTATGTACGATGATCTAGAGCCAACCATCGACAGCACCTTAAATCGATTAGGGACGTGCATCACTATTAATATTTTTGGTCAGAATGCAACAGAACTTTAGATTTTGAGGAAGTAGCAGCAGACACGCAAAAATTTTCCAAAAACTTTTGGTTTTTGCTGCCATAGTTTACAATCAATAAGAAGCCATCCGCATGTTTATTTTAATTAATCGCAACATTTATAGTGATAAAACTTCAATATATTAAGGCAAGATCTATGAGACAGCTAGATGAGTATGACCGGAGGATAATCGAGGCCCTGAGGAAGGACGGGAGGGTATCATACAGGAGCCTCGCCTCCATTGTCGGGATCTCGAATGTCGCGGTCAGGGACAGGGTAAGCAAACTGGTAAAGCGAGGCTACATCAAGGGATTTTTTGCCCTTGCAGACTCAAGACTGATAGGAAAGGATGTTTCGGCAATTTTTGAGGTTGAGGCAAACACGAATGAATTTTCCGAGGTTGTTGAGAGGATTTCTCGATGCGAGGAAGTCACGAAGGTCTACGAGAAGGTGGGTGCCCCCACCATTTTCGTTCATGCATGTTTCAGAAATATTGACGAAATGCAAAATTTTGCTGAGACCGTCTACAAGATCAAAGGTGTGGTCAGGGTCATATCATCAATGATTTACAGGAGGCATAAATTCGATCCGTCTCTGGACATATGATTGCAGCACTGCGTCCTAGGGTCATGTATGAAAATTATTTCAGTATCTTGAAGTCAGAGAATTCGTTTTTGCTGTCTAGCCACTCGATGGAAAGGTTGTCTACCCTAGAGCTGGGCGGCCCGATCCTGAGCTCGGATATTAGGTCCATCAGCTTGTCCTTATCCCCCTCAGCCAAAACCTCCACACTCCCATCCTTCTGGTTCCTGACGTATCCTTTGAGAGCCAGCCCCCTTGCTATGCGATATGTGTAGTATCTATAACCAACCCCTTGCACTACGCCTGTGACCTTGATTCTAACGCGTGCTGTCAAAAAACACACCTGTTGCATCAAAATATGACGGAAATACTATAAAAAACATGCTTAAAATAACTAATTGAAATCCCGAAGCTTCGCATTGGAAGGATTGTAAAAGAGCTGATCTCATAATATTAATATGAATAGGCGGGTAGAGGGAAGTGGATTAAAGGATGGTCTAGCATGACAATCGAAGAAGGGCAGGAGATACTGCTTTACGTCAATGAAAAGAAGAGTTGGATTGTAACAGTAGAAAGCGGTAAAAAATTCCACACGCATAAAGGGATTGTCGACCTGGGGGAGCTGATCGGGAAACAGTACGGGACCGAACTCAAGACCACATTGGGGCTACCCATGAAGGCGATGCCAGTAGACTACTTGGACCACCTCGAGAGGGTTTCTAGAAAGACACAGATCATATACCCGAAAGACATAGCGCTTATCACTCTTTTGGCTAATGTAAGACCGGGATCGAGGGTTGTCGAGTGCGGGACTGGGAGCGGTTCGCTAACGAGCTACTTGGCCACGCATGTCCAGCCCGATGGAATGGTGTATACCTACGAAATGAGGGAGGAGTTCCAGAGAATTGCACGGAGGAACCTTGAAAGAATGGGACTCATCAGGAATGTTGAGATGAAGCTAAAAGACATTAACGAAGGCATAGATGAAAGAGATGTCGATGCAGTTGTCTTGGACATGGCAACACCCTGGCAGGTAGTAGACTTGGCTCGCGATGCGCTCAGAACGGGAGGCAGGCTTGTTAGCTTCAGCCCAACTATAAACCAGGTTGAGAAGACCGTCGAAGAAATGCGCAGTAAAGGTTTTTTGGCAGTAAAGGCATTAGAGTTACTAATGCGCACGTATAAGGTCAAGGCGAATGAGACTAGACCTGAAATGATTATGGTGGGTCACACAGGGTACATCGTTTCTGGGAGGAAGGGATGATGGAAAGGGTTCTGACAGGATTG
>JASFYK010000050.1 GCA_030055545.1 Thermoproteota archaeon
TCATCCCCCACGAAAAGATGCGCCTCCCTGCCCGCCGCCCTGAGCTCCGCCGCAATTTTCTCGGCAGAGCGCAAGCTGAACTGTCCGGGCTTTGTCACCACGATGACCCCAAAACGTTTTGCTTTAGCAGCCTCCATTATTGCCCACCACCGCTGCGAAAGGGTCTTTTTCACCATCTCAGCGGTGCCCCTCAACTCGTTCCTGTAGGGATCTGCGACAAAGACTTCCTTCTCCACATCCATCGCGACCCCGAGAGGGTGGAACTCCCCTCCACCTATGAAGAGGAACGCGTCTACCTCGCTTTCTATTCTCTTTGCGCCATCAGTCCGGCATCCAAGAACGAGACCTCCTGTCTGCCCGTCGACAACGGGCGCCACTCCCAAAGCCTCCAGTGCCCTGGCGAAATCTCCAACATAATCGATGTGCTGTAGATTCGCAAGGACCCCGACCTTTTCGAACCCCCTCTTCTTCAATTCTGACGCCGCAAGGCTGGCGAGACCCTTGACATCAACCAGATGTGGGGCTGGCAGGTATAGTGTGTAGATCTTTTCTGTCCCCTCGATGAACTTCTTGTGTCCTATGTGGATCACCATGTCCGCGCCAATCATTTCAGCCCTGTCGTCCTCCAGATCACACCCCCCGTAGCAGGGGCTTATCGAGATGTAGACTTCGCAGACCTGTGAAAGCCTCGAGACTAGCTCTCCGAGGAACTGCTTCAGCCCATCGGGGGCCTGCACAAAAACCCTCTTTGCCCCCCTCCTGACAGCTACTTCAGCTGCCCTCTCGATTTCAAAATCGTACAATTTCTCACCCTAAAAAACAGGGGCTGGCTATCGGGGCTGAAGAAGAGGTACAAGGGGCGGATATGCGCCCTTCAGGCGACTTCTACTACCCTGCAGGGCATCGGCATCTTCGCGCAAGCTAGCTTCAGCGCCTGCTTCGCCACATCCTTCTTGTCCGGAGTGACCCTGACGTCAATTATGGGCTGCAGCGCCCTGAACCTGGCAGCGGTGCCCGCCGGTTTCCCGAAGGACCTCCTCATCCCGTCCTGAAGCCTGTCGGCCCCTGCGAATGCCATCATCTTGTTCTCCCTCAGCACCTGGTGCGGGTATGCCCTGACCTTCAGGTGGAACCCCTTTTCGCCCAAGACAGTCTGCAGGTGCTTGGTCGCGATAACCCTCGCAGCCTCAAGCGCATTGTGTCTGATCTGTCCAGCCTCGAGCGGGATCAGCCTAACGAGTGCCTGGAAGTCGCCATTCGGATCCCCGTAATCGAACTTGGTGATCTTCGACCCTGGGACGCCCCTGATATACTCCTTTCTGGTATAAGCCGGCGTATCGAAATACCGGTAGCAGTGTGCCGGTCTCTCTGGCATGATTATTCCTCCGAACACTTCCAGATGGAAGTGAAATCCTTAGTATTTTAGCTTTTCCATACCTGCTCTCTCTGAGCCAACCTCCAAGCCATCCTTATCACCACAAGGCTCTCGAAATCGAAACCCTTTCGCCCTACTATCTCGGCGTAGAGACCCTCAGACTTCGCCCTCTTTATGCTCTCCTCGATCCCGTTGAGGCTGGATTGGAGCATGTATGCCCTCCCCCCCGGGCTCAGGAAATCGCCGACCTCTGAGATGAACCTGTCTATTACCGACCTGCCGGACGCCCCCCCGCTCCATGCTAAATCAGCCGGGATCCCCTCCCCATCAGGGAGGTAAGGGGGGTTCATTATTATCAGGTCGAACTCGCCGCGAATTGGCGAGAAGAGATCGCCGACGACCACGTGGACACGCATGCCGTTCTTCGTGTAGTTTAATAGCGTATTCATCGCAGCCACCGGGTTCAGGTCAACCGCGACCATCTCCCCCACGCGGCTGGCTATGCTCAGCCCGACAGCGCCCGTGCCAGAGCAGAGCTCGAGCCCTCTGGCAGCCCTCTCGCCGCTCACCGCATCCATCAGGAGGAAGGTGTCCTCTGAAGGAGGGTACACCCCATCATAGACTCTTATATCGAGCCCTCTTATCCTCACTACCGCCCACCTCGAGCCTCGAAAATGCTCTGCTTATCTCCAAGAAATCGCTTGGAGTGAGCTCGAAGACCCTCTTCTCGAGCAGGTCGCGCCCGATTCCGCCCTCAAGGACATCCCTCCCGATCCCGGATGACTTGGAGTACGTCTCAAGGGCTTTTCTGAGGGTCCTCCTCCTCTGGGAGAAGAGAAATTTGAGCGTGGCGTCGAGCGCATCCCACTCCATTGCCTTGGTACACTCTATCTTTTTTATTGTCACAACTGTGCTGTTGACGCTCGGGGCGGGGTAAAACGACTCCGGGGGGAAGTCCGCGACTGGCCTGACTTCGGCCAGAAGGGATACCGCCACACTCAGCCTCGAGTAGTCCGGATCAGAGGGCTCTGCCAGGAGCCTGTCCGCAACCTCCTTCTGGTAGGTGAACGCCCCGAACCTGAAGCCCCTATCCGAGAGGAGCTTGAAAGTTACCGGCGTCGAAATCGAGTAGGGCAGGTTCGAGACGACCTTGTCCGCGTCAGGGATGTCGATCCGCAGGATGTCTGCCTGGACGATCTCCACGTTAGAACCAGCAAACCTGTCCGCTAGATACCGCGCGGAGGCTGGATCTTTCTCGACGGCTATTACCTTCCCTGCCCTCTTGCTGATCTCCTCTGTCAGCGTGCCGATACCGGACCCGATCTCGAGCACGGTCTCGTTCCCGGAGATCCCCGCTGAATCCAACAAACACTTGATTAGTCTGGGATCCACGACGTAATTCTGTCCGTGGACTTTGCGCGGTCTTATGCCCGCCTCCTCCAACGCCCTCTTTGTGAGCGCGAGAAGACTCTGGTCGATCAAGATCAGAATTCCTTCCTCATCGGCGGCTTGGTGAAGATGTAATACTTGTCTTCGTTCATTATCTCCTGCATGATCCTCTTCACTACAGTCTTCTTAGGATCCGGGATGCGGGTCCTGCTCTGGATTTCGTCGAAGCTCGCAAACGGACCCTTCTTCCTCTCCTCGAGGATCTGCCACATCGCCTTCTTGCCTATCCCTGGGAGGAGTTCCAGCGAGTGCATCCTTGTAGTGACCGGTCCTGCGTTGTTGAAGAACGAGACGAACCTTTCCATGTTTTTGGTCACGAGCTCCTCTATGACGCTCGGGAGCTCGTCCTTGGCATTCTGGGTGAGCTCCTCGTAGTCGATCCTCCTTTTCACATGGTCAATCTTGTCCCTGCCCCACTTCCCTATCGCTATGAGCTCCCTATGCTGGAATGATGCCCCCGGAACCGGAATCAGCTCGAGCAGCGTAAAGTACTCAGTACCGACCGCTTGGACCAGCGGTTCCCTCCTGTATAGTGGTCTGGTGTCCCTCGGATGCCCATAAGGGAGGTGCTCCAAGACCACGGCGAAGTCTTCGAACTTTCTCGGCTGATCCCTTGGGCTGCTCATGAACCTCACCGTTTTTTAATTGCTCTATTTACATTATTAGATGTATTAAAATAGTTATAGACTTACCTGAACATATTGATGATGCTCAGGAGCTTCTCGAGCTCGGAGGGAAGGATAGGCCTGCTCTCCGCAGAAAATATCGTCCTCAGCTCCTCAACACTCGTGGGCAGTATATTTACGATCTGCGTTGCGAGTGTTCCTGAAATGCCCTCCTCCTTCAGCCTAGCCAAGAGCGCTTCTGCCTTCTCAGTGTCGATCTTTGAGAACTTGGATGCATAGTCGTAGGTGAGCTTCTGGAGGTGGCTCAGCTCCCCGTCCTTCTGGCGCTGCTCCAGCAGCGTTTTGACCTTGGGGAGCGTGACCTCTTCTTCCTTTACAATCTCTCTGGGCATTTACTGACCCTCTATTGGCTTTATGTGCTCTGGTCTTGCGATGATCGTCTTCTCGAACCCGCCCATATGGACTCTGACCACGTAGGCCCTGCCCCTCTTCTCGACCACAGTACCGGTCCTCCCGTGGAACCTCCTGTGTGGCATCCCCTTGACCGTGGACGGATCTATCTTGATCACGACCTTCTCGCCCTCAGTGTACTCCCTGAGTATCCTGTTGATGGGGGACAGCCCCCTCTCTCTCGGGCCCTTCTTAAGAAGGGTTCTGGTCCTGTTCCTGTAACCAACCGAATGCCTCATCTCTACACACCCTCGTTTACCGCAATCACGTCGAGCTCAGTGCACCTCGCCCCGCAGCCAAGGATCTCCGAGACGCTCGGGGTCGTCCTCCCCCCGTCCCCTGAGATGAGCTCCTTGACATAGAGCCCACCCTGGCAGCGGACCACGAGCTCAAGGTGCCTGGTGTCGATCATCTTGACCGACATCTCATAGACCTTCTTGAGCCTGAGCCTGTCAGCCCGGCGATGTAGCACTCTGTTCGGAGTTAATTGATTTATAACACATCCATTAAAGCTTTTCCCCAATGCGCCCGCCTCCTCCTCACCTATATCGCGGTCCAGCTCAACGAGGGCTTTGTACACCTTCTCGGCAACCTTAGCGCCCTCCTTGAGCCTCCTTACAGTCCTCCTGTCCGAGAGCCTAAGCCCTACCACCTCCACCATCCCGTTCCCACCCTTGTTTATCTCAGACTCGACTGCCTTGAGATCCAGCTCCCTGATCTTCGGCTCTCTGACCTCGACCACGAAAGGTCTTCCGTTCCCGCTCATTATTGCATCCACGTCCTCCCTGCCTGCACCGTGGAACTTTGTCTCTCTGCCTCCCGCTGCCTGGAGGATGGGCCCACACACTATCTCCTCGACGGATATCGGATAGATCTTTCCTGTGCCGTGGCAGACCTCGCATCCCTTCCCCCTGCAGTGGATGCATTCCCACTTCGACTGGGGTATCCCCCTGGCGAGCTTTCTGTACCTGCCGAAGACGAATAGGGGCATCGGGGTCACCTCAATCACAGGCCCGGGTACCTCAACCATCACTACCACGTCGGGCTTCGAGAACTCAACCGCCTTCCCCGTTGCCTTTGAAACCAGTTTTCCGATCTCCCTGCTGATCTCCATTTTCATAGATTCCCCAAACTCGATTCCGAACTCCGACTTCACCGCATCCTCGCACTCGGCCAGCTCCCCTGAAACCTTCACGCCGATTAGGAACGTCCTGTAATCGTACCCTTCCAGAGCCCTGACGACCTCCGCAGCGTACTCGTCCATCTTATCCATTATGCCACCGCATAAGTGGCAGCAATCCTTAGCTGTCTCTCCGACGAGGTTAGCGGCAGGGGGGTGGGCGCCCCTGACTGCCATGATTCTCAAGACCTCTTCTTCGGACCCCTCCCCCCTCTTGAGGCCCATGTGCGCCTCCATAGTAATCACTAGCTTCAGTGCGAACCCCCTCTCCTTGTTCGTGACCCCTCTGCCGAGCCCACCGAACTGCCTCCCCAAGCAGCTGTCGCAGAGCGGGTACTTCTGGAGCATCGATCTGGCTTTCTCGATCAGGAACATAAACAACACCGGAGAACTCGTGAGTACCTTCCACCGGACAAGGGGATATAAACCTTGATCCTTGCCTCACGTCTGCGACCTGTCGATCGCGTTGTTGACGATCACTGCAGCCTGGTCCACGGCCATCCCCCTCGCCCCGAGGCGGAGGGGCTCGAAGCCCAGCCTCCTGAGCCCCTCGGCGAACTCGCCCTCTATCCTAGTGCAGCCGAAGACAACAGAGATCTCGGTCCCTATCCCGTGAGTGCTCCCAGGTCCATCAAAAAAGTATTTTTTCCCTGGGAGCCTGGGTGCTAGCTCCGAAATCCTGACCCTCTTCGCGGTCACCCCAAGGAGTATCCTCGCCTTGCCCTTTTCCTCCCCCCTCCTAAGCCCAGCTCTTAGTATCCCTGAGAGAGACTGCTCGTCGGGTCTCACATTCCTCATCCCCCAACCCTCAAAGCTGACCAGCACCTCGTCATCAAAAAGGACTGCTGCCCAGACATCCTTCCTAGTCCCGTGCGATAACAGTAGAGCGCCTGCGATGAACCTGGTCAACAGCCCTCTGTGGGCAGAGAGGTCGGCTCTTCTCGCGAGAAGCAGGAAACTCCGCAAGACTATGCCCCTAGTACTTCGGGATCTGCCCGCCCTTCATTCCGGGTAATCTCTTCTGTTTCGTTACCATCTGCTTGACGAACTTCTTGCTCATCTTGTACTGGTCGAGCAGCTCCCTTATGTCCTTCGGGGTCGTGCCCGAACCTCTGGCTATCCTCCTCATTCTGGACCCGTCGATTATGTGAGGCTCCTCGAGCTCTTCCTGGGTCATGGACTGCATGATGACCATCCACTTCTTCATCCTCTCCTCGGAGAGATCCATTGCCTCCTTTGGGAGGCTGAGCCCCATTCCGGGTATCGACTGTAGGATCTTGCTCAATGGCCCCATCCTCCTGAGCGCCTGCATCTGGTTGTAGAGGTCCTTCAATGTGAACCTCCCGGAGGCTATCGCACTAAGGTCCTTTGACATGGAGGACGTCTTCTGGACCTCCTTTACCTTCTCAACCAGTGCCTCGATGTCCCCCATCCCGAGGAGCCTGCCAACAAACCTTGGTGGGCTGAACGCTTCGATCTCCTCTATTCCCTCGCCAGTCCCGATGAACCTTATTGGGGCGCCTGTAGCCGCGACCGCCGAGAGGGCGCCTCCCCCCCTCGCAGACCCGTCCAGCTTCGTCAGGAAGATGGTCCCTATCTTGGTCGCCTGGTTGAATGCCTCCGCCTGCTGCATCGCCTGCTGTCCTATAGTGCCGTCCAAGACGAGTATTATCTCGTCCGGTGATATCGCCGCGGCGATCTCCT
>JASFYK010000051.1 GCA_030055545.1 Thermoproteota archaeon
CCCGAAGATATCTCGACATCGGCGAGATGGTGGTTGCAACAGTCATGGCTTTCGACAGGACGAGGAACCCGTCCTTGACTGCTAGGGATCATGGTCTCGGCAAGATACACCGGGGAACAGTGATAGATGTGGACTTCACAAGGGTTCCTAGGATAATAGGGAAGAAGGGATCGATGATAACGATGCTGAAGAAAGAGACCGGTGCACAGATCCTCGTAGGCCAGAACGGCAGGGTGTGGATATCCGGAAAATCCCGAGACGAGGAGGCCATAATCGCTGAGGCGATCCGGAAGATAGAGGCTGAGGCACACACGACCGGTCTCACAGATAGGGTTAGGGAATTTCTGGTTAACAAGAGAAGGTGAAATTATGAGCGAGTCAAAGATTGAGAGATTGATATCTGAGGACGGAATAAGGTGCGACGGAAGAAAATTGGACGAGATTCGACCAATCAAGTTCCAGCTGGGCGTCCTGAAGAACACCGACGGATCAGCCTATGTTGAGTGGGGCAGAACAAAGATCTTAGTGGGAGTGATGGGTCCCAGGGAGTCCCATCCGAAGCACCTTGCACTGTCGGACAAGGCAAGGGTCGAGGCATACTACAGGATGGCTTCTTTCTCAGTTGAAGAGTGGAAGTCCCCTGCACCATCAAGGAGGGAAGTAGAGCTATCGAAGGTCATTCGCGAGGCACTTGAGCCCGCTATCTTCGTCGAGTTCTTCCCGAGGACAAGCATTGACATATTTATCGAAGTCCTACAGGCAGACGGCAGCACCAGGTGTGCCTCGATCTCGGCCGCCTCATTGGCGCTAGTGGATGCCGGTATACCTATGCGAGACCTTGTCGCGAGCATAGCCGTCGGAAAGGTTGAGGGGAAGCTTGTTCTTGATGTCCAAGACAAAGAGGACAAGGCCGGAGAGTCCGACATGCCAATGGCATACATGCCGTCAAAGAATGCTGTGACCTTGCTGCAGATGGATGGACAGATAACGCATGAGGAGTTCTTGCAGTCGATCGAGCTACTGAAGAAGGGCTGCATGGAGGTCTACAAAAAACAGAAGGAAGCGATTGAAAACCACTTCAAAAGCGCAGTATCTAATGGGGAGGAGGCATGAGCGATGAGCCAGAGGATAGTTCCAACAGTAAAGAGAAAGCAGATAATCGAGCTCTCGGAGAGCGGCAGGAGGATGGACGGCAGGACGCTGACTGACTACAGGGACATAACAATCCAGACAGGGCTGGTCGAGAAAGCAGAGGGTTCGGCTCTGGTCTCCATAGGTGGGACTAAAGTGGTCGCAGGCATCAAGTTTGAGGTGGGCGACCCATTCCCGGACATCCCCAACGAGGGCGTGATGCAGGTGGGGGCGGAGTTTGTTCCATTTGCATCCCCCGAGTTCGAGCCGGGCAAGCCGGACGAGGTGGCAGTTGAGCTCGCGAGGGTCGTTGACCGGGGCCTCAGAGAATCTAAGGTCTTGGACACATCGAAGCTTTGCCTGATACCTGGGAAGAAGGTCTGGATCGTCCACGTTGATGTCTACATACTTGACCACTGCGGTAATCTCATCGATACTGCCGCGTTGGCCGCTCTCTCAGCGATGCTCTCCGCATCTATGCCAGAGGCATGCATAGAAGGCGATGCAATCAGGCTGACAGGAAAGCGGATGCCTATGCCGATAACCGACATCCCCATCAACGTCACATTGGCAAAAATTGGTAACAAGCTGTTCGTGGATCCTTCCTTCGAGGAGGAGGAAGTCTTGGACTGCAGGTTCAGTGTAGCCTTCAAGGAGAATGGGATGCTCTGCGCGATACAGAAAGGCGAATCTGGATACATCACCCCCGAGGAGGTGCTCCGGGCAGTCGAAATAGCTAAGGATAAAAGCCAGGAGATCCGCAAGAAGGTGGTTGAGTCGCTGAAACTTAAGAGTGACAAGGTTGGTGAGTCCTAATGGCGAAGACAAAATCCGTCAAGTCTGCAGGAAGGTTCGGTCCGAGGTACGGGGCCACGCTGAGAAAGCGACTGCTTGCCATCGAACAAAAATCCGAGAAGGGGCTCCGATGCCCAAAGTGCAAGTCGGTCGACAAGCTTGTACGTGTGGCAGCGGGAATTTGGGACTGCAGGGCGTGCGGCGCACGCTTTGCAGGAGGCGCATTCGTGCCCCAGACTACCCTTGGCAAGACCCTGACGCCCGATGAGCTCAAGCTAAAGTAAAGTCAGTAGATGTCGGTCTTTTATGACCATACTGCTGACAACTTCACTCAGGCCGAGCCAGAGGACAAGGACCCTTTGCAACGACTTGGCCGCCTGCTGCGCGGCCTTCTCTACATTTACTAGAGGCAAAGCAAGCCTCGCCTACCTTTTTGAATATGCCCGGAGCAAAAACTCTTCGAAACTCTGGATAGTGCACAGCAGATTCGGAGGACCGAGCCTAATTGAATGCTACGAGGCTGGCGATACAACACCAATTGCGTCTTTCCTCATAAAGCGTGTACAGCTTTTCAGGGAGCTCGCTGTCAGATCGCCAACGAGCACCAGACACAGACAGCTAGTGTTGCCCCCTCCGGACACAGAGGAGTTGCGCCAGCTTCACGAGTGCTTGAGGAAGGCATTGGGCGGTCACGCCTCCCCCCCTGCTAGTGGAAAGGCGACAGAGCTGCACCTCCAATTTTCACATGGGGTACCAGAGATCTTCTTTATTGACAGCGTCTCGAAGCTCCCGTGCGGCCCAGCCATATACTTGAAATCCTTCAGGTGTGGTTTATGAGAGCCTCATCTTTTTTGAGATTCGACTTCGAAGACGAGGGAAGGGCGTCCGCCCTATTCGCCTCAATAATCCCGGAGGTCAAGCACACAAAACCTGGGGTAGCCAAGGTTTCGATTAAGAAGGAAGGCGGATCCATTCTTCTGAAGATCGAAGCCTCTTCAGTTGCAGCACTGCGCGCCCTACTCAATTCTTATATACGCTGGCTGTCTACATCTCTTGAGGTTATGGAGTTAGGTGATTGACAATGGCCGAAAAGATACCGCCACAGGTACAGAACCAGTTGATCAGGTTCCAGGAAATGCAAGAACAGCTGAAGGCAATTGTGCTTAGGAAACAGCAGTTCGAGTACGAGAGCAGGGAGCTTGAAAAAGCCCTCAGTGAGAGCAAAGCCCTAGCGGATGACGCTGTGGTATACAAGTCGGTAGGAGTGCTCCTCTTCAGGACTGAGAAGCAGAAGGTCGTTGCAGAGCTCACCGAGAAGAAGGAGGAGCTGGACCTCAGAATAAAGACCGTTGAGAAACAGGAGCTCAGGCTCAAGCAGCAGTTGGAGGAACTCCGCAAGTCGATAATGGAACAGGTCTCCGGAAGGACGCCCGCATCTGGATAGTGTTACGGGGTTGCCGCCGCTTTTTTCAAGGAAAGAGCTTGAGGAGATATGCCTGGCTGGAGAGAACGCCGCACGTGAGTATGTCCTCTCGGTTCTGGACCGGCACCTCATACGATCACTCAACGTCAGAGTGACGTCAGAGCGGTCCGGTTCAGGTCTGGACTTCAATGCCGATGTCGAAATCGAGGTCGATCCAGTTGTCGACATGGATTTGGAGCGGCTCGCCGAAGCGGCTGCAGACCGTGCTCTAGAAGCAATCGACGAAAAGGTGCGGGCGAAGAGAGTTGCCTGATCTTCTCGATTTCCTGTCCTCATACGGAAGGGTCGTCCTGCTCTGTCATCCCAATGCCGACCCGGACTGCATAGGCTCAGCATACGCGATACAGTCAGCCCTCCGCGCGAGAAACCCGTCGGTAGCCGTGTCGATCCTCGCACCGGAAGGGGTGAACGCTGCGTCGTCGAAGCTCGTTGAGTATCTGAGCATCGACTTTGCCGTTTCTTTGGACGAGTCCTGTGGACTTTTGGTTCTGATCGATATGCCTTCACTGGACCAGCTTCCAGATATCAAAGAGATCGTTGTTAGTAGAAAGATCCCTTACGCGATAATCGACCACCACACCGAGGAGCCGGGTTGCCTCGATGGTGCAGTCTACTCGAGGGTGATGCGTACTTCCTCGGCGTGCGAGATCGTCTACCGATCCATCCCAAAAAAATACCTCGACAGGCGCGCGATCCAGGCGCTGCTGACCGGCCTAATTTACGACTCGCGCCGCTTCCTCATTCAGCCCAATGCGTCAATTAAGGCTGCATCGAAGATGCTGCGGAGGGGCGCTGACTTCGCCCTGGCACTGGAGATGCTGCTCAACGAGCAGGACATTTCAGAGAGAATAGCACGCCTCAAGGGGGTCGCAAGGGTCAAACTCTACCGCGCAAGGGACTGGATCTTCGCCACTTCAATCATAGGCGCGTTCGAGGCCTCTGTTGCGAGGTCCCTGACCGACTTGGGTGCCGATCTGGCCATTGTGGCAAGCAGTGAAGACAACACATCGCGCATAACAGGGCGCCTGAATGAGAGATTCCAGAGGTCGACTTCTCTGAACCTTGCGAGCTGTGTTATGCACCCTCTTGCCGAGCGCTTCTCCGGAACCGGTGGCGGGCATCCATCCGCGGCAAGCGCAAAACTCTCCGCCCCCGCTGAAGAGGTGATTGGTGCAGCCCTTGCCCTCATATCCGAGAAGCTCGGTCTTAAACCCGGGGAGATGAAGGAGATCTCAACCCGTGATTGAGTAGCTACATTTATTAGAATTCCAAATTCTCTGATTAGTGCTCCCGGTGATGGTTTTGGCGATCATTGAGGTTAAAGGGCTCTGCTACACCTACCCTGAGTCAGAATCCCCGAGCCTAATCGACGTCAACTTCAAAGCAGAGCCAGGCGAGTTCGTTCTTGTCACTGGCCCGAGCGGCTGCGGCAAAACAACCTTCTGCAGGGCACTGAATGGGCTCATACCGAACTCATACGGGGGCGACTTCAAAGGGGAGGTCATGGTAGACGGGTTGCTGACCACGTCGACACCTGTCTATGAGCTGGCCCAGCGGGTCGGGCTGGTCTTCCAGAACCCCGAAAACGAGCTCTTTTGCACCACTGTGGAGCGCGAGGTCGCGTTTGGCCCTGAGAATTTGGCACTCCCAAGGGAAGAGATCGCGATGCGCGTCGAGGAGGCGCTCGAGATTGTTGGCATTTCGCACCTGAAAGAGAAATCGCCTGAGGAACTTTCGGGGGGAGAGCAGCAGAAGGTTGCGATCGCAGCGCTCTTGGCCATGAAGCCAAAAGTGCTCGTCCTCGATGAGCCTACCGCCAACCTCGATCCCGTTAGTGCTAAATCGGTTCTTGAGCTGATGCACAGACTAAACAAAAATGGGGTCACAGTCATACTCGTCGAGCACAGGCTGGAGATGGTCAGCCACTTGGTCGACAGGTGCGTGGTCTTCGAAGGGGGGCGCATAGTTGCCGATGGTTCGCCCAGGGAGGTGCTATACTCCGATAAGGTCTCCGAGCTCGGGGTCGGTCTACCAAAGGTAGTCCAGGTCTCCAAGCGCCTTTCCAGTCTCATTGGCGAACCCCTGAGGTTTCTAACATCCGATGAGCTAGCTTCTTATGTGAGGGGGCGGGTCGCTTGATCAGGATAGAGGGGCTCACATACTCCTATGGGGACGGCGTAAACGCGCTTGATGGGGTGGATCTGGAGGTCAGGGATTCGGAGCTCCTGGCGATCGTTGGGGAGAACGGTGCAGGCAAGACGACGCTCGTAAAGCACCTGAACGGTCTCCTCAAGCCCCAGCGCGGGAGAGTCATCGTTGAGGGGGTTGACACGAAGGAGACCACCGTTGCGACGCTTGCCAAGAAAGTCGGCCTCGTCTTCCAGAACCCCGACCACATGCTCTTCGCCGAGACCGTCGAGAAGGAGCTCTCTTTTGCGCTGATCAACTTTGGCCTGCAGCCAGAGGAGATCGCTAAGAGGGTGGAGTGGGCTTTGATCGAATTCAGGCTCTCCAATTACCGCGACCGATCCCCCTTCACGTTGAGCGGCGGGGAGAAGAAGCGCGTTTCATTGGCGTCAGTGCTGTGCTATGACCCCCAGATAATCATCCTCGATGAGCCTACCACGGGGCAGGACAACCTCCAGAAGACAAGGCTGGCCTCCACACTAACCAAGTTGAACCGACAGGGGAAGACCGTGATCGTGGTGACGCATGATATCGAGTTTGTTGCGGACTTCATACCGAGGGTCGTAGTGATGTCTAGGGGAAAGATCATCGCAGACGGTCCGACCGAAGAGATCCTGGTTAGGAAGGACGTCATGGAGGCCTCCTCGATATTGCCCCCACAACTGGCAGATCTCTCTTGGAAAATGGGGCTGAACACCCCTTCAATCAACAGCGAGATAATAGTCGAAGAGATCAGGCAGATGCTGCGAGGCGAGCAGAAATGAAAGTTTTCAAGGCATTCGAGTACAGGAGGGGAACGACGATCCTCCACAGGATCGACCCCCGTTCCAAGCTGGTCTTCCTGATACTATTCACCTCGCTCACGGTGTACTTCACAAAGCCCCTGGCGCTACTCGTTATCTTCCTATCTTTCTTACCGATGGTATACGTCGGCAGGATCTCGGCGAGGTGGCGGCAATCCTTGAGGGGGTCGCTGTTCTTCATTGCCTTCATATTCATCTTCAACTTCGTCCCCACGGCCTATTACTCAGGCAATCTCCTCGACGCCGCAGTTTCGGCAATAGCAATGTCCCTCCGTTTCCTTAACCTCATCTCGGTCTTCTCGGTATTCTTCTTGACAACTTCGCCTGAAGACCTGACCCAATCCATGGTTCAGCTGAAGATCCCCTACGAT